>CAJLLN010000051.1:0-10348 GCA_905207495.1 uncultured Collinsella sp.
CTGACCACGGTGATCGTGAGCCAGCGCGTCTCGACCGTGCGCGATGCCGACATGATCTGCGTGCTCGACCACGGCTCGGTCGCGGGCCTGGGTACGCACGACGAGCTGTACGCAAGCTGCCAACTCTATCGCGAGATTTGCCAGTCGCAGCTTCGTCGCGAGGAGCTCGAGGGTCAGCAGGGGAGCGTGATGCCCGTGTCCGTCCCAAGTCCCGCGTCCGCCCCGGCTGCCCCGGCATCCACTTGCGCAAGGGAGGGCTGCTAAATGAATCCGTATACTTCTTCCGGTTCGGTCGCCACGATGACGGCCAACGTGTCCGGCAGCGATAGCCTCAGCGACTTGGGTGACGGCCCGCGTCAGCCCGGCGACCCCGAGCGCTACCCCGTGAGCGTGGTAACTCGCCGCCTACTGGGCTACGTCCGTCCGCACCGCATCTCGTTTGCGGCGTCGTTTGTGAGCGCCGCCATCTCGGTGATCTTGCAGCTCTACACGCCCATCCTCATTGGCGAGGGCATCGACCTCATCGTCGCGGCGGGTCAGGTGGACTTCGACGCCTTGCTGCCGCTTGTTACCAAACTCGCCCTCGTCGTGGTGGGGGCCGCGGCCTTCCAGTGGCTGCAAGGCTATTGCGTCAACCGCCTGTCCTACGAGACGGTGCGCGACATGCGCGTGGAGGCAAGCGACAAGCTCAGCCGTATGCCGCTCAGCTTTATCGACGGCCATGCCCACGGCGACCTCATGAGCCGTGTGGTCAACGACGTCGATCAGGTGGGTGACGGCCTGCTGCAGGGCTTTACGCAGCTCTTTACCGGCGTCATTACCATCGTTGGCACGCTCGCATTTATGCTCTCCATCAACCTGACCATGACGCTTGTGGTGGTGCTCGTCACGCCGCTTTCCATCTTTGCGGCCGGTGCCATCGCCAAGCTTTCCAATAAGAGCTTCACTGCTCAACAGTGCATCCAGGGCCAACTCGGCGGTCATATCGAGGAGTATGTGGGTGAGCAAAAGCTCGTGGACGCCTTCGCCTACGGCCCGCACGCTCAACAGCGCTTCGATGTCCTCAACGCCGAACTCTATACGGCGGGCGAGCGCGCGCAGTTTATGGGTTCGCTTTCTAACCCCGGCACGCGCTTTATCAATAACATCATCTACGCCGTGGTCGCCGTGATCGGCTGCGCGGGCGTGATCATAGGCGTGCCCGCGGCGCTCACGGTGGGCGGCGTGCAGATCTTCCTGTCCTATGCCAACCAGTACACTAAGCCGTTCAACGAGGTCACGAACGTCATCACGCAGATCCAGACCGCGTACGCCTCGGCGCGCCGCATGTTCGCGTTGCTCGATGCGCGCGAACAGGATCCCGACGCTGTGGATGCCATTGAGCTCGCCGCCCCGAAGGGCGAGGTTTCGTTTGAGCATGTGGACTTTAGCTACGTTCCCGACCGCAAGCTGCTGCAGGACATCTGCATCGAGGCTAAGCCCGGCATGCGCTTTGCCCTGGTCGGTCCTACGGGCTGCGGCAAGACAACACTCATCAACTTACTGCTGCGGTTTTACGATATCGATGCCGGACGCATCATGGTCGATGGCCGGTCTTCCCGTGACTACACGCGCGCAAGCCTGCGCCGCGCCTTTGGCATGGTGTTGCAGGATACGTGGCTGTTCGAGGGCATGGTGGCGGAAAACATCGCTTACGGCTGTCCCGACGCCACGCGCGAGCAGGTTATCGAAGCTGCCAAGCGCGCGCACGCACACAAATTTATCGTGCAGCTGCCAGGCGGCTACGATACGGTAATCGGCGAGGACGGCGGCACGTTTAGCCAAGGTCAAAAACAGCTGCTGTGCATCGCGCGCGTCATGCTCACCGACCCGGCTATCTTGCTGCTAGACGAGGCAACCTCGAGCATCGATACCCGCACCGAGCTGCAGGTGCAGGCGGCATTCGATGAGCTCATGGCTGGCCGCACGAGCTTTGTCGTGGCACACCGCCTGTCGACGATTCGCAACGCCGATTGCATCCTGGTGATGCGCGACGGCGAGATTATCGAGCGCGGCACGCACGATGAGCTGCTCGCGGCAGGCGGCTTCTACGCTGAACTCTACCGCAGCCAATTCGCCCAGTAAGCACGGCCGTGGGGCAAATGAATCAATCGGCAGACGGTGGTTTACATCTGCCACGTTAGTACTAAGATATTCATCTAATAAATTGCATTAGTGGCTTTAGTTTTGGGGGAAACGAGGCAACGTGACTATGACGTGCTCTTTGGTGGTCAACAGCAAGAGCGGTAATACCAGGATGGTTTCGGGCGCGATCAAGCGCGCTCTGCAGGCTGCGGGTGTCGAGTTTGTCCATGCCGCGGCGTTGAGCGACGATGCGGATGCAGATCAGGTTGCACTCGAGGCGCAGGGCGCCTGTGCGGCCGACATGGTGCTCGTCGGTTTTTGGTGCGACAAGGGCGCATGCACGCCTTCGGTCGCGGCGTTGCTCTCCGCCTTGCACGGCAAGCGCGTCTTCCTGTTTGGCACCTGCGGTTTTGGCGCCGACCAGAGCTATTACCAGCAGATTATTGATCGCGTAACTTCCAATTTGGCTGGGGATGCCGAGCTTGTGGGTTGGGCAATGTGCCAGGGCAAGATGGGTCCCGCGGTTAAGCAGCGCTACGAAGCCATGCTCGAGCAAGATCCCGACAACGTCCGCTTTAAGATGCTGCTCGATAACTGGGTCGCCGCAAAGGATCACCCCACCAAGGAAGATCTGGACAACATGGCTGCAGCCGCCAAAAAAGCCGTGCTGGGGGAGTAGCTCCCATCGCTGACGGCGGTCGGTCCATCTTTCTAAATGAAACGTCCTCCCGGGCGTCGGGGCACGAAGTTCCCTGCTCTACAGTCCTGCGCAAGACGAAGGCCACATTAAGTGGCCTTCTTTGCGTGCGGAACTCGCGATGAACTTCGTGCCCCGCCGTCCGGAAGGACGCCTCTTTATTGATGGGAGGCCTGATAGGTCGATGGTTCCGTGCCCGGATGCGTCCAAAGTGGGACGGGCTTTCCGGATGGGCAGGCTTTCGAAAAATGCGTCCCGGAATTTGCCTTTGGAATGGGACGTAGTTTCCCGTTGAGGTGCTTTGCGGAAAGTGCATCCCACTCTGGGCGGTCGAAGCAGGACACACTTTCCCAAAGGCGCTCCAACGGGAAATTGCGTCCCATTATTCGGTCAAGAAACGGGATGCATTTTCCCAATGAGAGCAAAACCGGAAAATGCATCCCACAATCAGCCCTCAAAGTGGGACGCCGTTTCCCAATGAGGCTCAAGCGGAAAATGCATCCCGGAATTTGCGCTCAAAGTGGGATGCGGTTTCCGGTTGAGGGTCTAAGGGGAAAATGCGTCCCAGAATCGACGCTTGAAATGGGATGCAGTTTCCCGATGAGGCACTCGACGGAAAATACATCCCAGAAATGGCCTTTGAGCTGGGATAAGATTTCCGCGGCATCTCGGATTCTCAAAAATGAGACACGCCGTTGGCGAAAATGAGACACGTGATATCGGGCATCGGATGTATCATTTGCAAAAATGAGTCCACTCCACTCGAATAAAGCGAGGTCCCTCATGTACGTTCCACACCCCCGTATCCGTAGGCTGTCGAAAATCCCGCTTGTTGGGACGGCGGCGCTTGCTGCGTTGATCGCCACGAGCGTCGCCTGCTTCACGGCCACGCCCCAGGTTGCCCAGGCGGCAGACGCGCCCGCAATCACCGATATGACCGAGCAGGATTATCAAGCCCTGGGTCTGGGCACGAGCGAGGACATTCCGGCCGATACCGTTGGCCCCTATTCCACTGATACCCCCACGACGTTTGCCACGCGCAGCGAGGTCTATATGGCAGCTAACGGTAGCCATGGCAATCGCTACACTCTGCGCGACAAGCTCGAGAACGTCGAGCGCGGTGACATTGGCGGCAGCAGCAAACTCACCGATGGCTATGGAAGTGTGTGGGGCGCCGCAAAGTTCTGGCAAAACGTCAACAACTTCGATACGAACAGCGATCTCTACAAGCATAGCGACTACGGTGGCGGCACCTGGTCGTACCTAAGCAACAATGAGTCCTCAACAGTACTCGCCAACGACAACAACGGTTTCTCGGGCATTCACGCCACGAGTGTTGAGTTCTGCAGCGACGCCAGCACGGGCAAAAAGAGCCGCGTTGCCGAGCTCCGTGCCTACGGCGACAGTTCCTCCACGACGATTGACGGCAAGTCATACGCCGGAAAGGTTGAGCTGGTCCTCTACTCGTTTAGCAACGGGCGTACGCGCACTCTCGACACACACCTGCCGGTGACGGTCAACACTATATATGATGTACGAAGGCCGTTTTAAGTACCTGGATGCCGGTTACCTGCAAGAGCACGACGCCGTCTTTGATGTCGAGGCGGGCGATGTCGATGGCGACGGTGTCGACGAGCTTTTTGTCTACGCGGGCTGCTATGTCGACGAGAACGGCGTGCGCAAGGCTGTAGTCGACATGTATGACTTGGAGGGCGGCAACTGGAAGCAAAGCGTCGTCAAGATCGATGCCGGTAACGCCGCGGACTACACCACGCACAACAAGGGCGGGAACGACTCCTGGACGCAGCTTCAGTCAGCTCCTGTCGTTTCGCTAGCGGCCGGCGACCTCGATCGCGATTTTTGCGATGACCTCGCCATCGTGGTCTCGGCACCCTACGGCAAGAAGAATATTGATAAGTCGACGCATTGCGAGCTGTTTTCGTGGGATGCATCCAAGGGTGCGCTCGTCCATGTCGATGCTCTGGGCGACGCGGGCGCAATCTCCCTCTCCGCGAACGGCAAGACCATGGTCGCTGCGAATGCGACGTTCGGCACGTTTGCCGCCTACGATGAAGAAGGAAAGAAGACGGGTGAAACCGTCACGGGCCTTATTCTTGCGGGCTATGACTGGCAACGCAGCGCTTTTGATTACGGCGCTTCTGACGGCAGCAAGGGGCTGTACGGCGCGCTGTACCGCTACGCGTATTTTGACTCGGAGTCTGGCGAGTTCAAGCTTTCCGATTGTAAGGAATACAGAGACGGGCTCCTCGCCTCCTATGGGCTGATGCATGTGCCCAACAGCGCATGGAAGGATAGCGCTCAGGATAAGCGCTATCCGTGCACCTTGGCGCCTATTGCCCTTGCCACTGCCAACCTTGACGGCCTGTCCGAGCAGCTGGCGGTTGACGAGGTGCTCGTGGGCGGCGATGTGTTCCGCGACTTTGCCTGCAACACGGCACAGAGCGGGGCTCAGGGCTTGGGGTCCATGGTCGGAACCATGAGCATGAGCGGTCAGCAATACAACAGCAGCAACAAGCATGACCACAAGGGTATAGAGCAGGTGTGGATCAGCGACGTCAAGGCGGGCAGCGTCTCGGGTTCGGACCGCTATAACGAGAGCTTTATCGCCGTGGTGGGCAAGCACCGCGACGAGGACCTGCGCAAGAACGATGACTACTATTGGATGACCGCCTCGCATTTTTCGCTCGACGAGAACGGAAAGGTGCGCCGCGGCGAGGAGCAGGTGATTAGCGAGAGCAACCGTCGCGGCACTACCTACGGCACATTTATCTCGCTCGCGCTGCCCGATGTCGACAACGACAGCGTCAAGATCACGTACAAGGACCGCTACAAGGTCTATACCAACCCGCGCGTGCTTGCCGTGCTGCAGGATGCGCCCTATGTTGAGGATCTGGAGCAGGCATACGGCTATCTGGTGTTGGGCGGCACGTCATACGGAGAGGAAAAGGGCACGGGGACATCCCAGGGCTATACCATTGGCGCCGAGTTGGGCGTTGCCGTCGAGGTGCAGACCGGTCCGCCCCTGGTCGCGATGAATGCTTCAGTCGATTTTGCCGCCGAGGGATGCTATGACTACCGGAGCGAGCGCACGGTCAGCGCAAGCGTAAGCTATGAGTCGCATGCCGGCGAGGGTGACAAGGCCGTGCTCTACACGATTCCAATGGTCTATTACGAGTATGAGATCGAAAATGAGGAAACTGGTGGCAAGGGCGTGATGGCGGCGCCCGTGTCGCTCGGCGCGCAGACCTCGGTCGTTAATGTCGAGGCCTATGACCGCATTGCCAAACAGCACAATATGACGCCGCTCAGCTACTTTTTGACCAACCGGTCGGGAGAACCCGGAACCTATCAAACGACGCTCAACGGCGAGACTCCCGTTGGGGATTCCTTTGGCCTGGGCAAGCCTGGCGTAACGCGCGCCTACACGCACGATGGGTTTAACGGCGCCGCCGCGCAGTCGGGGGCGAGCATTGAGCAGACCATCGAAGTCGAGGAGGGCAAGGAGCAGGAGCTCGAGCTCGGCTTGACGCTGAACGGCAGCGTTGTCATGGGCGCGAAGCTCGCAAAGCACGAGTTGTTTGGCGGCCTGTGCTTTGGTGCCAACGCCGGCTTTACTACGGGTAACTCCTCGAGTGAATCGACCGAATACGGCGGCACCGTCGACAACCTGCCCGAGGCCGCGCAGGGCAAGTACGGTTTTGTGTGGCGTCTGGGCGTCAACGCGGTGGATGTCGACAAGTTCGAGGCAGACTCGGGCGACAAGCTCGGCACCAAGGACACCGACCAGTTCTGGATCGTGGGCTATGACGTTAAGGACGTCGAGATGCCCGACGCGCCGGCCGTGACGGGCTTTACGGCAAACGCCGTCGATTCGACCAGCGTTACGTTTAGCTGGGACGATGTACTCGCAAACAAGAGTGGCTTTAGCTACGGCGTGGGCATGCTGCAGAGCAATGCGGCGGATGCGGTCGTCAATAGCTGGAAGATTGCCGACAACACGCAGACCTCGCTCAAGTGGGATGGGCTGCAGCCCAATACGGAGTATCGATTCGCCATCGCCGCCGTTAAGAATGGATCCACGACCGAAACAGGTATTCGCTCGGCAATCATCACGGTCAAGACCATGCCCGATGGCATGACGATGACCGTGAGCGGACCTGCGGCGGATGCTGCGGAGGGGTCGGATCTTGGATACGACTCTTCGGTTGAGCGCGCGGCGGGAAGCCACCTGACGCTCTCGGCGATTGGCCATGTGAAGCAACTCGGTGCCGACGATAGCGAAACAGGGCTGGCACCGACCTATATGTGGTACCGCAAGGGCCGCGGCGAGACAGAGTTTAAGCTCGTGGGTGCCGATGGCAACCTCGCGGCTGGAACGGCCTCAAAGCTCGAGATTGACCTGACCGCAGACGATGACGGTGCGCAGTATTACTGCCACGTGGGATACAACGACGTGGGCCTCGACACCGGCACGACGCTCGTGAATATCGAGGCCGAGGAGACGGCGCCCACAACGGTGAACGCCACCCCGATCCGCACGCGCCGCCTGTTCTCACAGGCAAGTGCGGGCGCCAAGAAGTTCCTGGACCATACGCTGGTAAACACCGCCGGCCCAACCGATTCCGAAGGCTCAAAGGACCCCGAGACTCCTGAGACCCCGACGAACCCGGACAAGCCCAAGCCCGACAACGGAGCTAAGACCGACACCAAGGTCAAGACTACGACCACAGCGAAGAACCTCGCAAACACCGGCGACCAAACATTCGCCCTAGTCGCCACCGCAGCAGCGGCGGGAGCAACGCTCGTAGTGATAGCCCTCATCATGCTGATCAAGCGCCGCAAGACCCACTAGTAGCCAGTCGAACATATCGACAACCCAAAAACCCGGGTAGCCAAAAAACAGGCCACCCGGGTTTTCTGTTGAGTGGAGACTCCGCAAGCGGAAACTGCATCCCACAATTAGCGCCCGGAACGGGACACATTTTCCGTCAAGCCCTCATCCGGAAAATCCATCCCAGTTTGAGCGCCCAGACCGGGACGCACTTTCCCAAAGGGTCCTCAACGGGAAACTGCGTCCCATAATTAGGCCGAGAAATGGGATGAACTTTCCCAATGAGAGCCAACCGGAAACCACGTCCCAGAATCAGCCCCCAAAGTGGGACGCACTTTCCCAACGAGCCTCAACCGGAAAATACATCCCGGAATCCAGCTGAATAGTGGGACACACTTTCCCAATCGGGTCCCAAGTGGAAACTGCATCCCATTCCAGACAAGAATTCCGGGACACACTTTCCGCAAACAAAGAAGGCCACATAACGTGGCCTTCAACTTATATATGTTCGGCGATACACCCAAGACAAGCCACGCCCCAACATCAGGGAGTCTGTCCAGGCGGAGGCATATAAGGTTCATCGCGAGTTCCGCACGCAAAGAAGGCCACTTAATGTGGCCTTCGTCTTGCGCAGGACTGACCGAGCAGGGAACCTTACGTTCCGCGTCGCCGGGCAGACGAACCAGTTAAGACGCGCTGCTACTTGATCTTGGTCGTGCCCGGTGCCAGGTTGGGGTCGGTCTCGTTGGCCTCGGTCTGGAAGTGCTCGGTGTACACGTTCTTGCCGTCGCGGAACATCTCGTAGTATTGCATCTTGGCGTAATCATCGCGCGCCTTGGTTGCGGCTGCGGCAGCGGCGTCGTCACCGGTGACGTTGGAGGAGAGCGCCCAGCGCAGGCTGGCGTCCTCGTAGCCCACCGAGTTGATGGCGGGCAGCGACTCGCGCAGCGTCATGTGCGCTTTCTGGTAGTCGGTCAGCGGTGCGCCGATCAGCTGCATCAGCTGGGTGGACAGGTAGTTGGTGGACAGGTCGTCGACCTCGCTCATCTGGTCGCAGCCGGCAACGTCGTAGTTGGCCCAGATGATGTAATCGGTCTGCCACAGGCGCTCCTGATGCGTGGCGTCGTCCTCGCCGGTAAACCACTTATCGTTGAACTTGGACGGGAAGAACGGCTGGTGGTCGCCCCAGAACACCACGACCACCTTACGGTCGAGCTTGCTCAGGGCGTTGAGGAAGTAGCGAAGCGCCTGATCGGACTGCTCGATGCACGAGACATACTCGTCGACATCGGAGAGCGTGCCGTCCTCGACGGTCTTGGCGTCCAGGTCGGTCGTGTCGATGTTCAGGTGCATCTGCTTGTCGACCGGCAGCAGGCCCGTATCGTAGCCCGAGTGGTTCTGCATGGTCACGTCGAAGATGAACTGCGGATCGGCGTTCTGGTCGAGCAGCTCAAGAATCTTGTCGTAGGTAGCCTGGTCGGTCACCATGCCGCGCAGGGTATCGGCGCCCTGGAAATCGTTGATGGACAGGAACTGGTCAAAACCAAAGTCCTTGTAGACGTTCTCGCGGTTCCAGTTGGTCGCGTGGTTGGGGTGCATAGCCGTGGTGGAATAGCCGAGCGATTTGAACTGCTCTGCCAGGTTCCCGGTCGTCTCCATGTTGTAGATGGTGTAGGGGTACACGCCCGAGCCCAGGTTGGCCATGGAGTTGCCGGTCATAAACTCAAACTCGGTATTGGCGGTACCGCCACCGTAGGCGCTCACATAGAGCTTACCGCGGCTGAGGCAGTTGGACAGGCTCTTAAAGTACTGCGGACCCTCGTAGCCGGCGCGCATGTTCTGGTAGATCGACAGATCCGAGAAGGTCTCGTTCATGATGGCGATGACCGTGGGCTTCTCGCTGTCGAACTGTTCCTTTGCGGCGGCGCGCTCGTCGCTCTTGGCCGCGTCGGACTTGTCGTAGGTCTTGGCGTACTTTTTGAGCGTGGCTTTGGCATCGTCGACGGAGTAGTCGGCGGGTTTGGGCGGCTTGATGGACTGCGCTGCGCTAATGAAAGCGGGCAGGTAGCCCTCGCGCCAGTAGCTCTCGAGCGGGCGCCAGGTGTAGACGGTGATGCCGAGAGTGTTGTAGTAGTCGATGAGCGTGACGTGTGCGGTCACGCCGCCCAGGCACAGCACCGCCACGAGCAGGTTGGTGAGCAGCATGCGCTTGGCGTTGGCGGCGCCCTTCTGACGGTGCGGTGCCACCAGGCCGGCGTACTCGCATAGCAGCATGGCGATGGCGGTAAAGCCCATGGACAGCACGCAGAACAGTGAGATCGAGAAGGTGTAGCCGGTGCCGGCGACCGCGGCGGCGGTGGAGATGGCCGAAAGGTCGCCCGGCTGGATGGGCATGGATTTAAACGTGATGACGAAGAACTCGGCAATGCCCAGGACAAAGAGGGCAAAGGCCAAGACCGCGGGGGCTGCGCCGTGGCGCTGGAACAGGAAGAACAGGCCGACCATGAGCGTGGTGATGATGGCCCACTCGAGCAGGATGCACAGGGGGTAGACCCAGGTAAAGTCGTGGTTGGACGAGACCTCCATGCCCAGCAGCGCAAAGACGCCGGCGAGCAGCAGGCACAGGACGGCGGCGACGAGCGGTTTACCCACAAAGGCTCCGCGCAGGCGGGCGA
>CAJLLN010000052.1:0-10336 GCA_905207495.1 uncultured Collinsella sp.
AACGACCCAACGTTTATGGTCGAGCGTCGCGAATCGGAGCTTGCGCTGACTGCCGATCGCCTGTCGGGCGCTATAGTGCGCTCGGTCGGGACATTCCGCTCCAACTTTGAGCGCCTGCCCGAGCGTCTGGTTGCAAGCACCTCGGGGCTCGATGGCAAGCGCCATGCGCTCGCGCTTGCGAGTTCCCGTCTGGAGCATCAGGGGCGCACGATGCTCAACAAGCCCGCGTCCGACCTGGGCCGTGCGGCAGCCTCGCTCGATGCCCTGTCGCCGCTCAAGGTGCTTGCCCGCGGTTACTCCATCGCGTACAGCGATGACGGTGTGGCTACGAGCGCCAAGACTTTTAAGCCCGGCGACGCCATTCGCGTGCGCATGGCAGACGGCAACGTGGCAGCAACGGTCGATACGGTCGAGTAGGCCACGTTTCATAGCGATAAACCTTTAGGAAAGGAAACAGATATGGCAGAGAAGACCCCGGTCGAGCAGCTTACGTACAAGCAGGCCTCGCAGGAGTTGGAGCTCATCATCCGCAGCCTGGAGTCGGGCGATATGGAGCTCGAGGAGTCGCTCGAGAGCTATACCCGCGGTGTCGAGCTTCTAAAAAGCCTGCGCACCCGCCTGTCCGATGCCGAGCAGAAAGTCTCGGTGCTCCTTAAGGACGTCGATGGCAACGACGTGCTCGCCGACGGCGAGGCTGCCAACACCGACGACAACCTCTCGTTCTAACCATCTCGACCAAATATAATTACCTTGGTCTGTAAGAAAGGAACCAGCTATGTGTGATTGCATCTTCTGCAAAATCGCCAACCACGAGATCCCCTCGACCGTTGTCTATGAGGACGACCAGGTCATCGCGTTCGACGACCTTAACCCCCAGGCGCCGGTCCACACGCTCGTGATCCCCAAGAAGCACTACAGCGACATCGCCGACAACGTACCTGCCGAGACCATGGGCGCCATGGCGCACGCCGTCCAGGAGGTCGCCAAGGCCAAGGGTCTGGAGGACGGCTTCCGCGTCATCTCCAACAAGGGTGCCAACGCCGGTCAGACCGTCATGCACTTCCACATGCACGTCCTCGGCGGCAAGAACCTGGGCGAGAACCTCATCTGAGGACGCACGGCCCGTCGCCTTGGCTGCCTTTGGAGTAACCTATGCAGTTTTCTCAACTCGAATACCTTCAAGCGGTAGCGAACTACGGCGGCGTGCGCAAAGCGGCTCGCGCCGTTCACGTGAGCCCACAGGCTGTCTCGTCGGCAATTAAGAAACTGGAGTCTGAGTATCAGATCGTTTTGCTCAATCGATCGGCGGGGGAGGCTGTTTTGTCTCCGGCGGGCAGAGAATTTGCGCGTCGTGCACGCGTGATCCTGGCACAAGTCGACGATCTCAAAAAGTACACCCAATCGGGGAACGGTGGCGTTTCGCCCGACGGCCACTTTCGTCTTTACGTCCTCTGTCTTCACGGGCGGGGGCGTCTTTTTTCCGAAAACTGGTACGACTCGTTTGAAAGCTCGCACCCTCAGATTCACCTTGATGTGTGGCATCAGCCAACGGCTACATGCTTTGAATCACTTGTGCTTGGCATTTCGGATGCGGCCATCTCATTTGAGGAACCAAGGGACAGTGTCCTTTCTTCGAAATACTTGGGTGAAAAGGAGCTCAAGGTTCTTTCGTGCCCAGCGGGTCATCAATCTGTGGGTGCTATGACCGTTCGTGAGTTACTGGGCGGCAGGTTAGCTGTTCCCATTAATTTGTCGCCCTGTCTCAATGCGATCAATCAATGCCCCGAAGCTCAGCTGGTTAATTTCCGCTTCCGCGACGTCGAATACGGAAACAGAGCGCAGGCTGAGTTTCTTCAAGCCGGGGGATTGATATTGGGTTTTTCTGGCTCTTCTCTCGCATCAGATGGGTCGGAAGTGAGCGAGTACTCTATTGAAGGTTCGCATGACGTAGCCTTGCCCATCTACTTTTGCTATCGACAAAATGCCTGGACCGATCGACACCAGACGGTATTTCTTCACCTATTGCGTCATCTTGCTTCGTGAGGCCATTTGGCCTCGTGTCGTCAAGTGAATGTTGACGCCTTGTAACACATGACTGACGGCTTTGCCCTCATGCTTTTCCAAGATTCCGATTTAGATTGTTGACTCTTGGAGGGCGGAGCATGAAAAACCGTACGGTTTTGCTTTATATGACGTTTGTTTTTCTGTCGAACTTCAGCACCATTTTGTATTTTCTGACGGTTTACCTTGAATTCGTCGGATTCTCGATGGTGGCGATTTCTAGCATGATGATTGCATATCAAGTGAGCAAGTTCATCCTTGAAGTTCCCACTGGCTATATTGCCGATAGGTTTGGACGAAAGACAAGTGGTCTCGTTGGCGTCGTGGGGATGCTTGGATACTACGCCGCCCTGCTTCTTGTCCGTTCTCCTCTGCTTTTAATCGGCGCGTTTGCTCTCAAAGGTTTTGCCGCTGCATGTATGAGCGGGTCCATGGAAGCGATTTACATTGACAGCGTCTCTCTGGACCAGCTCGTAAGGCTTAATGTCGTTGAGCGATTTGTTTTCTATGCCTCTTATGCCCTCTCCGCTTGTGTGGGCGGTTTCATTTCGTCCGCTGGCGCGTACCTCATTGGTCTTTTGGCAGATATCATCGCAATGGTGTTGACGTTGGTTGTCGTTGTCTGCATTCCTGAGATGCGAAGAGGGGACACTACAGCGACACCTAAGCGTGGAATTAGCCCGAAGATGATCGGTGCCGCTATTGCGTGTAATGGCATTCTTCGTTCAGCGTTCATCATGGACTGTTCTCAGGCATTTGCTTTTGTCGCCCTGGAAGACTTTTTCTCACTGCTGCTTGCGGGCCGCGGAATGAATGCCGTCGCTTCGGGTGTGACCATTGCGGTCCAGCTCCTTGCCTCGGCCTCCATGGGGCTTATTGTGCCCAGTGTGATTGCTCATGTCGACAAGGGCCGTTTTGCGCGTATTTGCGGCATCATTCGCTTAGTATTGACAGCTTTGTTTTTGATCCCCCTTACTCCGGCTAATTTGCTGCCCGTGTTCTATGTGCTGCAGACGGTTGCGTACTCGTTGTTTGCCCCAATCAAATACTCAGTTTTCCAAAATGCTGTCGATTCTTCGATGCGCTGTTCACTGATTTCGGTCCAAAGCCAGATGGTGGCGGTGGGTGCCATCCTTTTCTATCTGTTCAATGCTGCGTTGAGCAGCATCGCGGGCATTCGAGTCATATTGCTTGTAGCGCTCGGGATATCTTCTTTGGTGTATATCCCCGCGCTCTTTCGTCTTACAAGTCAAAGGCCATGAGTATTTGGGCACCGATAACTTATATATCAACGCAATAAACCCGAGCGCGAGGGCGTTTGGGTTTATTATTGAAGCGTATGTAACCTGGCGGCGCCACACCGCCTGTTAGTAGGGAGACACATGAACGTTCTGGTCGTCAACGCGGGATCTTCGACCCTTAAGTATCAGGTCATCGACACCAAGTCCCATAAGGTGTCCGCAAAGGGCTCCTGCGAGCGCGTCTGCTTTACCGGTGGTACCTTCACCCATGCTGCCAATGGCTCCAAGAAGGTGACCGAGAACATCGAGTTCCCCGACCACAAGGTCGCCATCGAGGTCGTCCTGAAGGACCTTGAGGCCAACGGCGTCAAGATCGAGGGCATCGGCCACCGTATCGTTCAGGGCGGTTGGTACTTTGGTGATTCCTCCCTCGTCGACGAGGACGTCCTCGCCAAGATTCGCGAGGTCGCCCCGCTGGCGCCGCTGCACAACAACCCCGAGGCCAACGTTATCGAGTACTGCCTGGAGCAGTATCCCGATCTGCCCAACGTCACGGTCTACGACACCGCTTTCCACTTCAACATGCCCGAGGTCGCCAAGACCTACGCCCTTCCCAAGGATGTTTGCGACAAGCTGCACATCCGTAAGTACGGCGCCCACGGCACCAGCTATCGCTACATCTCCAAGAAGGTCGCCGAGATGACCAACGGCGAGGCCCGCAAGGTCGTCGTGTGCCATATCGGCTCCGGCGCTTCCCTGTGCGCCATCGAGGACGGCAAGTGCATGGACACCACCATGGGCTTGACGCCGCTCGACGGCGTCATGATGGGCACCCGCTGCGGCTCCATCGACCCGGCCACCGTCTGCTACCTGCAGCGCGAGGGCGGCTACACCTTCGACGAGGTCGACGAGATGATGAACAAGAAGTCCGGCCTTTTGGCTGTGACCGGCGGCAAGACCAACGACTGCCGCAACGTCGAGGAGCTCGCCGCCGCTGGTGACCCCGAGGCTCAGCTCGCCTTCGACATGTTTGTCTACAAGATTGCCGCCAAGGCCGCCGAGATGGCCACCTCCATGTGCGGCATGGACACCCTGGTCTTTACTGCCGGCATCGGCGAGCACGCTCCGGCCGTTCGCGCTGGCGTGGCCGACCGTCTGGCCTTTATGGGTGTCAAGATGGATCATGCCCGTAACGCCCTGCGTGGCGACGGCGCTTGGTGCCTGTCCGCCAAGGATTCCAAGGTCAAGATTTTCGTCATCCCTACGGACGAGGAGTTCATGATCGCTTCCGACGTCGAGCGCATCGTCAACGGCAAGTAATTACAAGAGGGGAGGGGCTGGACGGCCAAATGCCGTTTGGCCCCTCTTTTGCGCTCGTTGGGCGATATGCCTGATAGCTATTTATCAAGTTGTGATAACTTCTTATTAACATGCGGCCGCCTTAAGGGGTCTGCGTCGACCGTATTGCACTGCAAAGGAGTCTCATGAACGTACTTGTTGTCAACGCCGGCAGCTCAAGCCTTAAATATCAGCTTTTGGATACCGATACCCGAGAGGTTTTCGCCAAGGGCAACTGCGAACGTATCGGTTCGGACATGGGCATCTTTGGCCACTCCGAGAACGGTGGCGCCAAGCAGACCGAGGAGGTCCCTTTCCCCGATCATCGCTCTGCTATCGCTCGCGTGCTCGAGGAGCTCGAGAAGACCGACTTTACGATTGGTGGCATTGGGCATCGCATCGTTCAGGGCGGCTGGCACTTCGATGATTCCGCAGTTGTCGACGATGAGGTCATGGCTAAGATCCTTGAGGTGGCCCCGCTCGCTCCGCTGCACAATTACGGCGAGGCCGCAGCAATCGAATATTGCCGCGAGAAGTATCCGGAGCTGCCCAACGTGGCCGTCTTCGACACCTCGTTCCACATGACCATGCCCGAGGTCGCCTACACCTACGCGCTGCCCAAGGACGTGTGCGACAAGTACCACGTGCGCAAGTACGGCGCACACGGTACGAGCCACCGCTACGAGTGGATGATGGCCAAGGAGATCCTGGGCTCGCGCTGCCACCGCCTGCTTTCGTGCCATCTGGGCAACGGTGCTTCGCTTGCCGCCATTGAGGACGGCGTGTGCCGCGACACCACGATGGGCCTCACGCCGCTTGACGGCCTGATGATGGGCACTCGCTGTGGTTCCATTGACCCGGCTACCGTGTGCTACCTCCAGCGCGAGGGCGGCTACAGCTATCAGGAAGTTGATGACATGATGAACAAGCAGTCTGGTCTGCTTGCCATCTCGGGCATCTCCAACGACGCCCGCGACATCCGTACACGCGCCTCCGAGGGCGACGAGCGCTGCCTGCTCGCCTTCGATATGTTCGCCTACAAGGCCATGCAGCAGGCCGGCTCCATGATCGCTTCCATGGCGGGCGTGGACACCATCACCTTTACCGCCGGCATCGGCGAGAACGACTGGTCGATCCGCAAGGCCTTCTGCGACTGCTTTGAGTGGCTGGGCGTACGCATCGACAACAACAAGAACCGCGAGGCTGTGGGCAACGGCCCGCAGGTTATCAGTGCCGCCGGTTCCGCCGTCACGGTCATGGTCATCCCCACCGACGAGGAATACATGATCGCCCACGACGTCGAGCGTCTGACCAAGAACAACTAACGCGCGCATTTGCAAGTAAACGAAAGGCCTCCAGAGCAACAGCTCCGGAGACCTTTTTGCTAGCAGGTGGAAATTCCTGTCCCGAGGGGATATGTCCGCTACTCAGCCATCTGAGCCTGGACGGCGGTGATGGCCACGACACCCACGATGTCGTCAGCAGAGCAGCCGCGCGACAGATCGTTGACCGGCTTGGCGATGCCCTGCAGGATGGGGCCGTAGGCGTCGGCGCCGGCGAAGCGCTGGACCAGCTTGTAGCCGATGTTGCCGGCCTCGAGGTCGGGGAACACGAGCACGTTGGCCTTGCCGGCAACGGAGGAGCCGGGAGCCTTGAGCTGGGCGACGGTGGGGACAATAGCGGCATCGAGCTGCAGGTCGCCGTCGATGGCGAGCTCGGGAGCCTTCTCCTTGCAGAACTTCACAGCCTCCTGGACCTTCTTGGCGACCTCGCCGCCAGCGGAGCCCATGGTGGAGTAGGAGAGCATGGCCACGTGCGGCTCAACGTTGCCCATGAAGGTGGACCAGGAGTGAGCGGAGGCGATGGCGATCTCGGAGAGCTCGTCGGAGGACGGGTTGATGTTGAGGCCGCAGTCGGCGAAGATCAGCGTGCCGTCAGTGCCGAACTGCGGGGTGTCGGTGCACATCACGAAGAAGGCCGAGACCAGCTTGGTGCCCGGGGCGGTCTTGAGGATCTGAAGCGCGGGGCGCAGGGTGTCGGCGGTGGAGTGGCAGGCGCCGGAGACCAGGCCGTCGGCATCGCCCATCTTGACCATCATGGTGCCAAAGTAGGTGGCGTCCATCACCTGGGCGCGAGCCTGCTCGATGGTAACGCCCTTCTTGGCGCGGAGCTCGGCAAACTTCTGCGCGTACTCCTCGTGCTTCTCGGCATTGCGCGGGTCGATGACGGTAGCGCCGGGAACGTTGATCTCGTCGGGGTTGCCCAGGATGACGATCTTTGCCAGGCCCTCCTCGATGATTTTGGTGGCCGCGACGATAGTGCGCGGATCCTCGCCCTCGGGCAGGACGATCGTCTTAAGGTCGGCCTTGGCGGCAGACTTCATACGGTTTAGGAAATCGCTCATGTTACTCCTTACAAGCGTTTCGCTAAGCTCCAGGCACCCGGCTGTTCACGAATAAACCCGCTGCTAGCGGGTTTACCTTTCAATTATGTACGCCGCGGTGCTTGAGCTTTCCTTGTGTGGCAAGCTCATTATAGGACGCATTAGCGCTATAATCGCTCTGATAAATATGTCTCGAAGAATGTTCGAGAAAAGCCCAGCTAACGAGCCCGTGGCTTTTGACAAGGAGTATCGATGCAGATTACCTCAGGCCTGCCTGAAGGCTTTAACGCCGGCGCGTACGACATGATTGTCGTCGGTGCTGGATATGCCGGTGCCGTTTGCGCCCGCCGTCTTGCCGAGACCATCGGCTATCGTGTTGCCGTTTTGGAGCGCCGTAGCCACATTGCGGGCAATGCCTATGACTGCACTGACGAGGCCGGAATCCTGATCCACGAGTACGGTCCGCATATCTATCACACTTTTAACGAGCGCGTGCACAATTTCCTGTCGCGCTTTACCAAGTGGACGGATTATCAGCACAAGGTGCTCGCCAACATCAACGGTACCCTTATGCCCGTGCCCTTCAACCATGCGAGTCTCAAGCTCGCCTTTGGTGACGAGCGCGGCGAGGAGCTGTATCAGAAGCTCGTGGAGACCTTTGGCAAGGATGTCAAGGTGCCCATTATGGAGCTGCGTAAGAAGAACGACCCGGATCTTGCCGAGGTCGCCGATTACGTCTACGAGAACGTCTTTTTGCATTACACCATGAAGCAGTGGGGCCAGACGCCCGATCAGATCGATCCCTCGATCACCGGCCGCGTTCCCGTCTTTGTGGGCGATGATGACCGCTACTTCCCGCAAGCTCCCTTCCAGGGCATGCCGCAGGAGGGCTACACGGCGCTCTTTGAGCACATGCTCGACCACGACCTGATCGACGTGTTCTGCGACGTGGACGCCCGTGACCTCTTTGAAATCGACGAGACTACCGTCAAGATCGACGGCAAGGTCTATGGTGGCGAGATCGTCTACACCGGTCCGCTCGATGAGCTGTTCAATCTCGATCTGGGCGCGCTACCGTACCGCACGCTCGACATGAAGTTCGAGACGCTCGATGTGGACCAGTTCCAGCCCGTGGGCACCGTCAACTACACCACGAGCGAGGACTACACGCGCATTACCGAGTTCAAGAACATGACCGGTCAGATCCTGCCCGGCAAGACCACCATCATGAAGGAGTATTCCAAGGCCTATACGCCCGGCTCGGGCGAGACGCCGTACTACGCCATTCTTGAGCCCGAGAACCGTGAGCTCTATGAGCGCTATCTTGAGCGCGTCCAGAACCTGACGAACTTCCACCCGGTGGGTCGTCTGGCCGAGTATCGTTACTACGATATGGACGCTGTGACCAATTCCGCCCTCGATCTTTCGGATGAGATTATCGCCTGCCATGCATAAAGTCATAACATTCGGTATTCCCTCGTATAACGCCGCCAAGGACATGGACCATTGCATCACCTCCATCTTGGAGGGGAGCAATTACGCCACCGATATCGAGATTATCGTAGTGGACGACGGCTCCAAGGACGAGACGGCCGATAAGGCCGACGAGTGGGAGGCACGTTATCCCGGTATCATTCGCGCGGTGCACCAGGAGAACGGCGGCCACGGTATTGCCGTCCTTTCGGGTCTGCGCGAGGCACAGGGCACCTACTACAAGGTCGTCGACTCGGATGACTGGCTCGATGCTGCGGCTCTTTCGACTATGCTGTCGATTCTGCGTGGCTTTGAAGAGCGTGACCAGCGCGTTGACCTGTTTATCTCGAACTACGTGTACGAGAAGGTTTACGAGGGCACGCATACCGCTATTGGCTACAAATTTGCCCTGCCGCGCAAAAAGATCTTTTCCTGGGATCAGATCGGTCATTTCCGCCTGGACCAGAACCTACTCATGCACAGCCTGTGCTATCGCACGGATGTGCTGCGCGAGTCCAACCTTCCCATGCCGCCGCACACGTTCTATGTGGACAACATCTACGCCTACGTGCCGCTGCCGCGTTGCAAGACCATGTACTACGCCGACATCGACCTCTATCGCTACTTTATCGGTCGCGAGGGCCAGAGTGTCAACGAGGCCACGATGGTCAAGCGTCTGGACCAGCAGTTCCGTGTGACGCGCATCATGATGGAGTCGTACCACCTGTACAGCGATGTTGAGTCGTCGCGTCTGCGCTCGTACATGATGGGCTATTTCACCATGATGATGGCGATCTGCTCGGTGCTCACCAAGCTTTCCGAGGAAGATTGCGCCGACGAGCGCCTAAAGACGCTGTGGAATGATTTGAAGGCCTACGACGAGCGCATGTATCGTCGTGCCCGCTACGGCGTGGTCGGGTTCTTCACCAATCTGCGCGGACGGGCCGGAGACAAAACCACACTCGGCCTATACCGTCTTGCCTCAAAGATCTTCAAATTCAACTAGCTGCTGAGTAATCGCTGCTGATAGGTTGACTGGGCCCCTTGGCCTTTAGTTTGCTACTGCGAACAGTCCTGCTCGCGCGGGACTTGTATCAAACTAAAGGCCAAGGGGCCTCTGCTATAAGAATCGATTGTCAGGTTATTTGAATTTGAAGATCTTCGACGCGCGGTACACAGGGGCCTGGGCTGAAAAAATATTAGTTGGTAGTCGGTCGGAGGCGGGCGGGCATTACGTTTGTCGCGAGTTCCGCATGCAAAGAAGGCCACTTAATGTGGCCTTCGTCTTGCATAGGACTGTAGAGCAGCAAACGTAATGCCCGCCCGCCTCCGACCGACGGTCGAGTGAGATTACTTCGCAGCACCTGGGATTCCGTGGGAGGTTTTGGCGGTTTTGGCTCCGTTTACGATGGCGGTTTCCAGGGCCCTTACGGCGAGCATGCCCAGCAGGTCTAGGGGAACGGCGGCACTTGCCTGGGCGCCCAGTTTGCCGCTGGCGAGGGCGTAGATGGTGTCGCCGTCGTTGGTGGTGTGCGTGGGACGGATGGCGTGTGCGTAGGCGTCTGCGGCCATCTGGGAGACCTTGGTGGCTTGTGCCTTAGTGAGTTCCACGTTGGTGACGATGCAGCTGATGGTGGTGTTGGTGCGGTCGAGCGGCATCTGCATGGATCCGGCGGCGGCAAAGGCTGCGAGTTCCATGTCGACGATCTGGTCGCTATCGGCCGCGGCGCGCATACCGGCGACCCACTCGCCGGTGAAGGGGTCGACAACGTTGCCGCAGGCGTTGACCGAGACCACGGCGCCCACCTTGACGGGACCGAGTGCCACGGCGGCAGCTCCA
>CAJLLN010000053.1:0-10213 GCA_905207495.1 uncultured Collinsella sp.
GCGGAGCCTCGGGGCCAATCACCACGAGTCCGCATCCGTGGCTCTGCGCAAACGCCGCCACGGCCGCAGGATCGCAGTCGTCGAGAACAACGTTCTCGCCGCAGCTCGCGGTACCGCCGTTACCCGGCGCGATGTAGAGCTTGCCGGCGCGCGGTGATGCTGCGAGCTTAGCTGCCAAAGCATGCTCGCGGCCGCCGCTGCCCAACAACAGGATGTCGATGGTTTGAGTGTCCGCCTTCAAGGGTGCCTCCTCTATGGATTAACGGCCCGCTCCGCGCGAGCCCTTTGCAAGCAAATATACCCCTCGGCCGCCCGTTCGGGCTGCAAAGGGGTATATCGCAATAACCAAATAGTCCCGATTACTTCCAGAATCGGTTGATAATCTGCTCGCGACCAGCGCCAACGCCAATGAACGTCACGCGGGTGTGTGCCAGATCCTCGATAAACGCCACGTAGTCCTGAGCCTCCTGCGGCAGCTCCTCAAAGCTGCGGCAGCCGGTGATATCGCACTTCCAGCCAGGAAGCTCCTCGTAGATGGGCTTGGCATGCTCAAAGCGCACCTGAT
The DNA here is from genome assembly GCA_905207495.1 of uncultured Collinsella sp. Lineage (GTDB taxonomy): Bacteria > Actinomycetota > Coriobacteriia > Coriobacteriales > Coriobacteriaceae > Collinsella. The sequence continues at coordinate 566 of CAJLLN010000053.1, forward strand.
GCTCGGGCACGCTCGTGTAACGCTCGCCATCGACGTCATAGGCAACGCACACCTTAATGGTGTCGAAGGCCGAAAGCACGTCGAGCTTGGTCATGGCGATATCGGTGAGGCCGTTGACGCGCGAGGCGTAGTTGGCGATGGGGCCGTCGAACCAGCCGCAGCGACGACGGCGACCGGTGGTCACGCCGTACTCGTAGCCCTCCTCGGTCAGCGTGTGGCCGGCCTCGGACTCATAGGAAAGCTCGGTGGGCATGGGGCCCGAACCGACGCGGGTGATATAGGCCTTCATGACGCCCAGCACGCGGTCGACATTCTTCATACCCACGCCGGAGCCGGTGATGGCGCCACCGGCGGTGCAGTTGGAAGACGTCACGTACGGATAGGTGCCGTGGTCGATGTCGAGCAGCGTCGCCTGGGCGCCCTCAAACAGCAGGTCCTTGCCCTCATCGATCATGTTGTTGAGCAGCAGGCTCGTCTCGGTGATGTAGGGACGCAGGCGCTCGGCCATCGGCAGGTACTCGTCGCAAATCTGGTCCACGGTGTAGGTGGGCAGGTTGTAGATGAGCTCGAGCTCGGGGTTCACGCGGGCGAGAGCGGTCTCCAGCTTGTCGCGGAACAGCGCCTCGTCCAGCATGTCCTGCATGCGCAGGCCGATGCGGGCCATCTTGTCCTGATAGCACGGACCGATGCCGCGCTTGGTGGTACCGATGTTCTTCTTGCCGAGCTTCTGCTCAAAGGCGCCATCCAGATCGATGTGGTACGGCATGATGACATGCGCGTTGCCGCTAATCTTGAGGTTCTTGGTGGTGATACCGTCGGCCTCGAACATGTCGATCTCCTCAAGGACAACCTTGGGGTTGACGACGCAGCCGTTACCGATCACCGACACGTGGTCGGAATACATGATGCCGGAGGGCACCTGGTGCAGGCCGTACTTCTTGCCGTTGACGACGATGGTGTGACCGGCGTTGTTGCCGCCCGAGTAGCGCACGACGGCATCGAAGTCGCCGGCGACCAGGTCGCAAATTTTACCCTTGCCCTCATCGCCCCACTGGGCACCGACCAAAACGGTTGACGGCATGTTTACTCCTTACATTCATGGACTGTCTACGCGCCACGCCGGCACGCAGAAGCACAAAACATTCCCAGTATACCCGTGCAACGGGCGCCTGTCCTACTCCTCGGCATGTGCCCCATCAAGCTCATAGAACTTGGTGGATGCCGGCAGGAACATCAGGTCGACGTCGCCGATCGGGCCCGAACGGTTCTTGGCCACGACGATACGCGTAACGCCCTCGTCGGGTCGATCGTCGCGCGAGGCCTCGGCCTCGTCGGCGGAGCGGTCCAAGAACATAACGATATCGGCGTCCTGCTCGATGGAGCCCGATTCACGAAGGTCGGAAAGCTGCGGGCGCTTGCCGGTACGGGATTCAACCTGACGCGAGAGCTGCGACAGCGCGATGAGCGGGATCTTGAGCTCCTTGGCCATGATCTTCAGACCACGCGACATCTCCGAAACCTCGACGGTACGGCTCTCAGAACGACGACCCGGCGGAGGACTCACCAGCTGCAGGTAGTCCAGGATGATGATTGCCTTCTCCTTGTTATGGAGCATACGGCGGCTCTTGGCGCGAATCTCGGTCACTGTGGTGCCGGGTGTATCGTCAATCAGAATATCGAGCTTGGACAAGGTCTGCGTGGCCTCGTTGATATTGGCCCACTGCTCGGGGCTAATGCGGCCCATGCGGAAGTCACTGATCGAGATCATGGCGTAGGCGCAAATCAGACGCTGGGCAATTTCCTTGCCCGACATCTCCAGCGAGAAGAAGCCGACGGTATAACCAGCAGCGGCAGCGTTGAGCGCCAGATTCAGGGCGAACGATGTCTTACCTACAGCAGGACGGGCACCGATGATGATGAGCTGACCCTCGCGGAAGCCCATGAGCATGCGGTCGAGCGACGGGAAACCCGTGGGCACGCCCGCAGCCTGGCCACCGGCCTGGCACACTTCCTCGGCCTCGTTATAGGCCTCGACCATAAACTCGGTCAGCGTCTTGTAGCTCGACTTGACCTCGCGCGCCGTGACCTTGAGCAGTTTGCTCTCGGCCAGCTCCACGACCTCTTTGGTGTCGGTAGGGGCGTTATAGGCCAGCGCGTTGATCTCGTTGGTGGCGCCGATCAGCTCGCGCAGCATCGAGTCGCGACGCACGATGGCGGCATGGTGCTGCCAGTTGACGAGCGACAGAGTCTGACCCATCAGCTCCAAAATGTACGCTTCGCCGCCCACGGCATCGAGCTTATTGATACTTCGCAGGTAATCGATCAGCGAGATGGAGTCGATGGGAATGCGGCTGTTGTACATATCGACCATCGCGGTATAGATGGTCTTATGAATGGGCCGGTAGAAGTCATCGGGCTGCAGCTCGACCTGGGCCTCTTCGACCACCTCGGGCGAAAGCAGCATAGCGGCCAGTACATTGGCCTCTGCATCTTGGTTTTGGGGAAGACCCAACTTTGAGCCGCGGTCCTCGACCGTCAGCCCGGTCTCCCTATCGTCATATGCCATGAGCATCCTCATTCATATCGCTTGCGAGCATCCATAGTATCAGCCACGGTCCCAAAACGCGCCGCGCGCCGCCAATCATCACCGAACCAAACGGATGAACGGTCCCACGAATAGACCTCACCGCAACGCCCTCTATGGCGCTCGCATCGCGCTAAAAAGCAAAAAGGGCGCCCTGGTTTCCCAGAGCGCCCTTCTTAGAACAAGATTGTTGCGTTGCAGCAAATGCTACTCGGCAGCAGCCTCAGTCTCGACCTCGGCGGTCTCGGCCTCGGCGACCTCAGCGGCCTCCTCGACCTCAGCCTCGGCAGCGAGCTCCTCGGCGGTAACGCCGACGAGAACGACAACCTCGGCCTTGATCTCGCGGTACAGCGAGATGGCAACGGTGTGGGCACCGGCAACCTTGATGGGCTTACCGAGCTCGACGCGCTTGCGGTCGATGTCCATACCGAGCTGAGCCTTGATGGCGTCAGCGATCATAGCGGCGGTAACGGAGCCAAAGAGGATGCCCTCGTCGCCGACCTTGACGTCAACGGTGACCGTCTTGCCCTCGAAGGCAGCCTTGGTCTCGTTGGCGATAGCCAGACGGACGGCCTCGCGCTTGGCGATGTTGTTGCGACGCTCGTCAAGCTGCTTGAGGTTGCCCTTGGTGGCGGCAACAGCGAGCTTCTTGGGGAACAGGAAGTTCTCAGCGTAACCCTGAGCGACCTCTACGACGTCACCCTCGCCGCCCTTGCCTTTGATCTCATCGAGAAGAATAACCTTCATGATGCGTCTCCCTTCTTAGCCGCGGTCGCGGTTGCCACGAGAGGAAACCACGGGGACGGTGTACGGCAGGAGAGCCATCTCGCGGGCGCGCTTGATGGCGTTGGCGATGTCATGCTGATGCTGCGTGCAAGCGCCAGTGACGCGACGGGGCTTGATCTTGCCACGGTCGGTCATGTACTTACGGAGAAGCTGAGTGTCCTTATAGTCGATGAACTCAGTGTTCTCCTTGCAGAACTGGCAGTACTTACGACGCGGCTGACGTGCAGAAAAATCATTAGCCATGTCAAAATACCTTTCGTTTGGCAACTTCGGCGAATCGAAGCCGCCTCTCACTCAAAAATAGGTGAACAACCCTTAGAACGGGATGTCCTCATCGTAGACGTCGACCGCGGGCGGCGTGGCCACCGGTGCGGCAGGACGTGCTGCGGGCGCGGGAGCTGCGGGGGCGTAACCGCCCTGATCGTAGCCACCCTGGCCACCACGGGAGTTCATGAACTCGATCTCGTCGACGATGACCTCGAGCTTGCTGCGCTTCTGGCCGTCGCGCTCCCAGGAGCTATAGCGCAGCTTGCCCTCGATCGCGACCTTGTTTCCCTTTGCCAGGAAACGGCTCACGGCCTCGGCGCGGGTGCCGAACATGGTGCAGTCGACAAAGTTGGGATAGTCCTCCCACTCGCCAGTCTGCGCGTTGCGGCGACGATCGTTCACGGCGACGCCAAAGGACAGAACCTGGGTTCCGCCGGCGGTGGCGCGCAGCTCGGGATCGCGGGTGAGGTTACCGGTGATGTTCACTCGATTGATGCTCATAACTCACTACTTCCTCTTGGGGCACAAGCCCAGTCCAAAACGACAGTCTTACTCCTGGTCGTCGCGACGGACGATCATGTGGCGGACCACAGCGTCGGTGATGCGCAGGACGCGATCAAGCTCGGCGATCTGGGTAGGATCTGCGTGGAAGTTGATGAGGGTGTAGTCACCATCGGTGAGGTCGTTGATCTCGTAGGCGAGCTTGCGCTTGCCCCACTCGTCAACGGAGTCGACCTTGCCAGCGCCCTCAGCGATCGTGGTATCGATACGCTTCATAACAGCGAGACGAGTCTCGGGGTCGAGCGACGGGTCAACAAAGAACAGCAGTTCATAAGCCTTCATATTGTCACCTCCTCTGGGCAAATGTGGCTTCAGGTCGTGAAGGTGCGCCTGAAGCAGGAAAAGACTTGGTAATAATATCTTTCAACCTCCCAGGCCGCAAGAATATGCAGCTACAACCTCATGACCTCCACATATGCCCATACTCGCACGACGTTTCATGCGCATTCCAACCAAATGCTGACCAAAAGCTTGACGAATCTGTGGACAAGATACGGTGCCGTGGTGACAAGCTGAGCCAAGCCACAGGTCAACGGGCACAAGGCTGTGGTCGCAAAATGCATACCAGTGGTCCACAGCACCACCCAAAGATTTTTATATTCATTGCCAAGTCGCTTATGAATACCCCTTTTGAACAATTGAATTGATCAACCACACTGGTCGGAAGCCGTTTTTTGGCACCTCGAACCCCACTGCAACGTCAAGCGCGGCCAAGCGTTTTAAAAAATGCCAACTTTTCTGTTTGCACTTTGCGATTCCTCGTGTATACTGACTTTCGCATTTAACGGAGAGTTGTCCGAGTGGCCGAAGGAGCACGATTGGAAATCGTGTAGGCGTCAAAAGCGTCTCCAGGGTTCAAATCCCTGACTCTCCGCCAGTTAATTCCAAAGCAGGCCTTTGAGCCTGCTTTGTTTTTACCCCACGCGGAGGGGTGGCAGAGTGGTTGAATGCGGCGGTCTCGAAAACCGTTTGGCCTGTATAAGGTCACGAGGGTTCGAATCCCTCCTCCTCCGCCATTTGATGGTATAAGCCCCTGCAATGGGGCTTTTTCTTTTCGGGCACATTTCAATAACGCGCAGGAGGAGGGATTCGAACCCGCCAGGGCGCGGAGCGTAAAGAAGACGCGCCAGTGGCGCGTCTTTAGCGCAGCGCGGTCGGCGTAAGCCGACCGGATAAATTTTGAGCGGAGCTCAAAATTTGGACATCCCTCCTATTCGACCACGCCCCCATCGTGGTCGATCCCAGCCCATATCTCAAACATGTACACCACCCTCCAAAGATGTCAAAAAATGTCGTTTTTGGAGTGTGATGTACATGTTTGCGTATGACGCGCACCAAGCATGAGTCGATTTGTTCGCATCCGGTATATTTCCCCACCTCAACGGACATAAGAGTTTGGTGTCAGCTCGAAGCGAGAGGTCCCCAAATGGATACTCCTGTTCTCATTTCGCATAAAACGGCGTGGCTCGTCCATCATGCACCGCGAAACCTGGTTCAAGCCGTCGCACAACGCGACTACCAGATAGGCGTGCGGGGCCTCTCTACCCAGCAACGCATCGCGCGCATTCGGCAGGCACTTACCGACTGCGGCATTCCGTCCACCATGCTCAAGACTATCGACATCTCCGTAGTATTTGCTTTCGAGCGAATTCGCACCAACGGTGTCACTTGCCACGTTCTCGGCCAAAACCTACCCTACGACCATATTGACGAGCTTACGCCCGGCATCTTTATCACCGACGAAGCCTTCACCTTCGTGCTCGCTGCCGAGTGGATGGATAGGATCGAATACCTCGAGTATGGTTACGAAGTTTGCGGCGACTATCGCATGGGGCTCAATCCCTCTGACCCTTACACTGAGCAACCAACCACCACCTCCAAGGACGAAATTGTCGAGCTACTCGATCGGCACCCTGGCAAACCCGGCGCCACACGCGCCAGACTCGCGCTCAGACACATCTACGACCACTCAGCCTCGCCCATGGAGACCGCATCTTCCATCGCCCTCTCGCTCCCAACAAGCGAAGGCGGCGTTGGTATCCGAGGTATCGAACTCAACAAACCGCTCGAAATCCCTCAGCGTCTCTGGCATTGCGCAAAAGCCCGAACGCTCAAAATCGACGCTCTTGTTACTTATCAGCGCAGAGAACTCGGCATCGAATATAAGGGCGGCTTTCACGATGAGACCGAGCGCAAGGGAGCGGACGCGGAGCGAGAGGCCGTGCTCGCCCAAATGGGATATCGAATCGTTGCGCTCACCTCGGCACAGTTCGCAAGTCAACTTGCCTTTCATCGCGCCATTAACAGCATTCGCGAAGCACTCGGTATGCCCCGCTGCACGGACGCCGAGTACCAGCGAAAGCAGAACGAACTGCGCAAGGCACTTATCCGCAACTGGAAGAGCGCGCAGGGCGAAGACGCGCCTTCCGAGTAGCGTCATCCCAGCACGCCCCAACCAAAACATGTACATCACCCTCCAAAACCGACATTTTTTGACATCTTTGGAGGCTGATGTACACGTTTGATGCCTACGCCCGCATCCAGTCCCGACCGTTTGCCGAGCAATAGGATCGCAATCGGCGCCGAACATGTACTATGTACGGGCATTGTCTAAACCCGTAACTCAAAGGACCCCATCTTGCCCGTCGTCGCTGCCATAACAATTACCTCACATGCCTCGGATGCCATGGTTGCCATCCCGTTTTGGCTCGAGATGTTCGCTGTTGTCGCTGCATCGATCTCGGGTGTGCTGGTTGCGCGCGAGCACAAGCTCGACCTGGTGGGCGCGGTCGCGCTCGCGGTGGTCTGCGGTCTGGGCGGCGGTCTTTTGCGCGATATGACGCTGCAGGTGGGCAACGTCTACATCCTCAACCAACCGATGGCGCTCCCGCTCTCCATCGCCACCGCGGCCATCATCTACATCTTCCCGGCAATCGTCGACAAGCCCGAAAAGCTCATTCCCCTGCTCGATATCATCTCGGTCGGCATCTACGCCGCCACCGGAGCGGACAAGGCGCTTGTCTACGGCTTTGCGCCGGCGGTGTGCATCATGATGGGCTTTTTTACCGCGGTGGGCGGCGGCATGCTGCGCGACGGCTTTATGGGCGTGGTTCCGGGCATTTTCCAACGTACTAACTTTTATGCCATCGCCGCCATCGCCGGATCGACAAGCTATGTGTGTCTCGTTATGAGCGGCATCATGAGCAATGTCGCCGCGCTGGTCGTATGCGTTGTCGTGACCATGGGTCTGCGCTGGGTCTCGCTGCGCTTTGACATCAAAAGCCCCACCGAAGAAGATATCGCGCGCTTCTTGCACCGTAAAAAGTAGACAGCACGGCACGACCCTTCGAAATGCAACCGAGAGGTTCTTTTAGAGCGCCCACGCGTTGGGTACCCTGTTAGGTGCATGTCGAGCATCTGACGAAGGATTCACTATGCCCTGTAATCAATTCCCGTCGACCCAGCGCCGTAAAGCGTGGGGCCGCATCACGATCTTATTCGCGCTCATCGCTCTAGCGGTCACCGCGCTTCCCACGGCGTCGTTCGCCGGCACGGACACCGCAGGCAACGTACTTGCGACCGACAATGACGCCAATTCGTCCGGCGTCGAAGGTGACCTGTACTGGGCAGGTCAGGCCCTCAACTTGGACGATGCGTCCATCGGCCGCGACATAATTGCAGCAGGCGAGAGCCTCTCCATCCGCGACTGCACGGTGGGCGGCGCCGTCCGCTTGGCGGCACGCACTATCGATATCGCCAAGACCACGGTTGATGGCAGCGTCACGGTCGTCGGTCAGCACGTTGTGCTCAATTCCGACAGCACCGCCAACTGTTTTTACGCGATAGGCGAGACGGTTGCCCTGCGTGGCTCTACCAAGTCGGCAGCGCTTGCGGGCGACACGGTGATCATCGATGGCACCGTCGAGGGCGATGTCGAGGTTTGGGCCGACAAGCTCATCCTGGGCAAGAACGCCCACATCACCGGCACCGTGAACGCGCACGTCTCCGAGGACCCCGAGCGCGCCGCGGGAGCCGAGGTCGGCGCACTCAAGATCGACCGCACCGAGAACGAGGATACTTCCACCGTTAACGATGTCATCGGCGGTATCGTCGCCGCGGCACTCTCGACCTGCTTTGTCGCTCTGCTGCTCGAGCTCGTCTTTCCGCGTGCGACTGCCAGCGCCGCCGGTATGCTCCACCAGCGCCCCATGCCCCTGTGGGTGAGCGGTCTTCTGGGCACGATTGCTATCGTCCCCGCCGTCCTACTGCTAATTATCTCTATCGCTGGTCTGTCGCTTGCCGGAGCCCTCATGTGCGGTGTTATCGGCATCGCGCTGGTGTCGAGTGCCTTTGCGGGGTGCGCGATCGCCCGCATGGTCGGACACAGCCAAAACCGCTACGCCATGGCAGCCGTGGGCGGCGTGATCGCCGGCGCCCTCACGGGGCTTCCCCTCGTAGGCGGCTTCATCAGCGGCGTGGCCTTTGTCTTTATGCTCGGCTACATCATCCAGATCATCTGGCGCAACGCCCACCTCAAGCCGCAGCAGCCGGCTAACATGCCAGAACTCCCCACCGCTTAGCCGCCAACCACCACAAAGGTGCCAGGTTACTTTGCACCAACAAACGAAGCGGGGCACTCGGTCATGTCGACCGGGTGCCCCGCTTTTCTTGGAGGGTTCTCTAGTAACTTTTTCAAAACCAATGATCATCAGGTCGGTAGGCCTGTGCGTCACTCGCTACGGAGGCAGTACGCCATTGAGCAAGAAGGGCAATTATTTTTCACGGCGACCTCCTCCCCGCTTGATGACGAGCGCGACAACAATAGCCGCCACTCCGATGGCAGCCAAAACCGCCACCAGTACCAACATTCTATCTCCCGTCGAGGGCATAAAGCCTCGACCTGCTTCTTTGCTTGGGGTGTTGAGCACCGACAGCTCAATCGAACCCGTCCTGGCATCGGCGGTATCAACCCGTAGGGGGCTTTCGACCGATACGGTCACCTTGGGCTTCGCGGCCGCCACCTGTTTAACGTCCAGGCCCTCGGCCGTAACCGTCACCGTACGGTTACCCTCAAAGGCGGTGTAGCCCTTGGGAGCCGCGACCTCCTCGACGGTATAGACACCCGCGTCCACACCGCTCAATTCCACGTGGCCGTCCGCGCCCGTGGTGACGCACGTGTCGGCATCCGTCGACCACGAGCCGTCAGTCGTTAGAATGCGCCCGCGGTCATCGATGATGCGCAGTTTGGCGCCCGCGAGCGGTTTATCGTCCGAGCTTGAGCGCTTGATCAGACTGAGTCCCCAGGTGTAGGCGCACGCGTCATCGCTCGGCGTGCGGGTGAAGCCGGCGTCGCCGGACTGGTCGGCAAAGGGAGAGCGCGGGTAGCGCAGGTAGACCTCGTTGGGGTTGCCCTTCGCGATGCCGTGGCTGCACGCGCCGTTGAGCGGCGC
>CAJLLN010000054.1:0-10194 GCA_905207495.1 uncultured Collinsella sp.
CGATCGTGCACGGCGTGGTCTATGCCCGCGACCACGTCAACGGCGCCGCCTCCGCCAACGGCAAGCACTAAAACCTATCATTTAGGGATAGGTTTATTTTGGCAGGTTTTACCTGTGGAAACGCCGCAGTAGGCATATCGCAATAAACACGCTGCCACCATACATGCATAGCACCCCAAAGGGGGCCGGCCTCGTCACAACCCGAGGCCGGCCCCCTTTGCCGTTTTACCCGATAGAACTGACCAAAATAAACCTGCCCCTGTTTGGTAGGCCGAAGCGGATAAACCCTGCTCCTAACCGCCGAAGACACACGTAAGTGACATGTCCATGAGGGTATAATTTGCACCGTATGTCTGCACAACGCCTGTGCGCGTACGGTTTTACTCGGGCTACCGTCCATTTCCGTGGAGGCACGGTTCGGCGGCCCTAACAAGAGAGGGGTTCTATGTATAAGATCCTGGAGAAGACGCAGTTCTCGGAGAAGGTGTTCAAGTTCCGCATCGAGGCGCCTGCAATCGCCAAGCATGCGCACGCTGGACAGTTCCTCATGGTTCGCGCCAACGAGACGGGCGAGCGCGTCCCGTTTACCCTGGCCGGCTGGAACGGTGACGAGGGCTGGGTCGAGTTCATCTTCATGGTGATCGGCAAGACCACCGAGATGCTTTCCACCTACGAGGCCGGCGAGTCGCTGCGCGACGTCGTGGGCCCGCTGGGCGTTCCCACCGAGATGGCCGAGGGCCCCTGCGCTGTCATTGGCGGCGGCGTCGGCCTGGCAATTGCCTTCCCGGTCGCCAAGCACCTGGTCGAGACCGGCCACGAGGTACACGCCATCATGGGCGCCCGCACCAAGGACCTCCTGCTCATGGAGGACCAGTTCCGCGAGCTCCTCGACGAAGATCACATCCACATCACCACTGACGACGGTTCCTACGGCGAGCAGGGCGTTGTCACTGCTCCGCTGGAGCGCCTGCTGCAGGACAAGGCCGTGAGCCAGGTCTTCTGCGTCGGCCCCGTTCCGATGATGAAGTTCTCGACCCTCACCGCCCAGAAGTACGACACCCCCATCACCGCGTCCCTCAACCCCATCATGGTTGACGGCACCGGCATGTGCGGCTGCTGCCGCGTCGAGGTGGGCGGCGTGACCAAGTTCGCTTGCGTCGACGGCCCCGACTTCGATGCCACCCTGGTCGACTGGGATGACCTTCGTGCCCGCCAGGCCGCCTACCGTTCCGAAGAGGGCGAGTCCCTCAAGGCCTATGAGGAAAAGAGCTGCGCATGCCACTAGTTAACGGTCGTTTCGTTGCCGATATGAAGTCGCCCCGCACCCCCGATAACGAGGAGCCGGCTGCCGAGCGCGCCTGCGACTTCCGCCCCGTCGACAAGGGCTTCACCGAGGAGATGGCGCTGGCCGAGGCCGAGCGCTGCCTCAACTGCAAGAAGCCGTTCTGTGTTGAGGGCTGCCCCGTCAACATCAACATCCCCCGCTTTATCGAGCAGATCCGCGAGAAGGACTTCGGCGGCGCTCTCGATACCATCCGCGAGGACTCCATGCTTCCCGCCATCTGCGGTCGTGTCTGCCCGCAGGAGAACCAGTGCGAGGGCAAGTGCATCCGTGGTAAGAAGTCCGAGCCTGTGGCCATCGGCCAGCTCGAGCGCTTCCTGGGTGACCGCCCCGAGCTCGCCTCCACGCCCAAGATGGCCCCCAAGAACGGCAAGAAGGTCGCCGTCGTCGGCTCCGGCCCGTCCGGCATCACCTGCGCCGGCGAGCTCGCCCGCAACGGCTTTGACGTCACCGTCTTTGAGGCCTTCTTCACCGGCGGCGGCGTGCTGGTCTACGGCATCCCCGAGTTCCGTCTGCCCAAGGCAGTCGTCAAGCGCGAGATCGACGGCCTGGAGGACATGGGCGTCAAGTTTGAGTACAACTCCGTCGTGGGCAACATGGCCACGGCCGAGGAGCTGTTCGAGCAGGGCTTCGACGCCATCTACGTGGCGACCGGCGCTGGCCTGCCCAAGTTCCTCAACGTCCCCGGCGAGAACCTGCCCAACGTCTTCTTCGCGAACGAGTACCTCACCCGCGTGAACCTGATGAAGGCCAACAAGTTCCCCGAGTACGACACCCCCACCAAGCACGGCAAGAACGTCGTCGTCTTTGGTGGCGGCAACGTGGCTATGGACGCCGTCCGTACCGCCAAGCGCCTGGGCGCCGAGCACGCCATCATCGCCTACCGTCGTACCGAGGACGAGATGCCCTGCCGTCGCGCTGAGCTGCACCATGCCAAGGCCGAGGGCGTCGAGGTTCTGCCGCTCGTCTCCCCGCTCGAGTTTGTCGCTGGCGAGGACGGCTCCGTGTGCGCCGTCAAGGTCCAGAAGATGGAACTCGGCGAGCCTGACGAGTCCGGCCGTCGTCGCCCGGTGCCCATCGAGGGCGCCATCGAGGAGATTCCTTGCGACGTCGCGATCTCGGCTATCGGTACCAACGCCAATCCCTTCGCAAAGAAGATCGGCGGCAAGATGGAGCTCAACAAGTGGGGCTACATCGTCGCCGACGAGGAGACCGGCCAGACCACCGATCCCCGCATCTGGGCCGGCGGCGACATCGTCACCGGTGCCGCTACGGTCATTCTGGCGATGGGCGCCGGCAAGAAGGCCGCCGCTTCGATCACCAAGAGCCTGCTGGGCGAGTAATCACCCACAGCGCTAGCCATCAAACGGCAAAGTCCCCGTCGAGCACACGCCCGGCGGGGACTTTTTCTATGCCGACCACCCAACCACCACGATGGGGACAGGCACCTTTGTGATGGTTTTGGTCGGTTAGCCTTCGAGCTGCGCCACTTTGTAGCGGTAGGCTGCGGCGATGACATCCTTGCAGCCTTCGCGGCCCAGCTTGGCGCGGTTGACGACGATGTCCTTGCCGCTCGTCATCTTCCACTTTCCGGCGCTGTAGCGCTTATAGAACGCCTCGCGCGCCTTCTGCTGTTGCTTGACCAGCTTGGCGCCCTTCTTTTTGTTGAGGCCGCGCTTCTTGCGCACAATCTCGACGCGGTCCTCAAAGGGCGCAGTCACCAGCACGGCGATGTGATTGGGGTTGTTGCGCAGCAGATAATCGGACAGACGGCCTTCGATAATGCAGCTCTCGGTCTCACCCAGATCCAAAATCACCTGGCTCATCTTTTGGAACAACTTGTCCGAGTACGAACGCGCATCGTAGCGGTCGGGCAGAAACGCCATGTTCTCCACGGCCAGACGCTCGTCGTAGGCGGCCATCTTGTCGAGCGACTCGCCCGCGCGCAGCGAAGCACGCACCAGCAGCTCGTTATCGTACAGCGGAATCCCCAGCTCATCGGCGAGGATACGACCAATCTCGTGGCCCTCGGCGCCAAAGTCGCGCGCGATGGTAATGACCACAGGACTCTTCTTATTCTCCAGATCGCTCATCGCGATTCCTTTCTCTATGTGACAAAGGGACTGTCCCTTTGCCACATTCTACGCTGCCACCATTCGCCTCTGATAAGCCCTCACCAGCAGCGAGATACCAAAGTTGAGCACAAAGTACATCGCAAACACCAGGCCGTAGAGCATAAGAACCTGCGACAGGTCGATCGCGTGGGCCATCACGACGTTTGCCGTGTACATGAGCTCGGCCACGTTAATGCCCGAAAGATACGAACTGTCCTTAATGACGGTCGTGCACTGGCTAAACAGCGCCGGAATGATTGTCTTAAACGTCTGCGGCAAAATGATGTAGCGCATGGTGGCAAAGAAGCCAAAGCCCTGGCTCTGCGCTGCCTCAAACTGGCCGCGCGGAATCGAGTTGAGGCCGCCGCGCACAATCTCGGCCATAACGGCGCTGGTAAACAGCGTAAAGGCGATGGTCGAAATCACAATGTCCAAACCCTGCACCGTAAAGTAGATAAACAGAATCCACAGCAGGTTCGGCGTGCAACGGAACAGCTCGATATAGGCGCTCACCAAAATACGGAACGGGCGGGGCGCATAGCTTTTAACGAGCGCCAGCACCGTGCCAAAGATGAGCGAGAAAAAGATCGACAGCGCCGAGATCTCGATTGTCTTAACAAAGCCGCCCCAAATGTAGAGCAGGTTGGTCGCGTTGAAGATTTCCATGCGCTAGGCCTCCTCTACGTTGTCGAGCCCCAGCTCGGCCAGGCTCACGCCGCGCGGACGCTCCTTGGAGCGGCGCTCGAGCCACTGCACCAGCATGGCGAGCGGAAAGCAGATGATGAAGTACATAAGGCAGCAGACGATATATCCCTGCAGGTAACCGTACAGACTCACAAAGTTGTCGGAACGGTACATAAGGTCGCCGCCGGCCACGAGCGCCAGCACCGACGTGTTCTTGACCAGGTTGAGCGCCTGGTTACACAGCGGCGGCAAGATGATCTTGAACGTCTGGGGCAGCACGATGTACCAGTACGCCTGCGCACGGGTGAAGCCCTGGCTCTGGGCTGCCTCCATCTGACCGCGCGGAACCGCCTCGATACCAGTGCGGATGACCTCCGAAATGTAGGCCGCGTGATACAGGCCCACGCCCAAGAAGCCCAGCACGAACGGCGCGATGCGCACCGGCTGGTCGGCACCGGTTATGGCCTGCAAAAACTGCGGGCCGGCCATGTACATAAAGAGCACCTGCACGGGCAGCGGGGTGTTCTGGTAAAACTCAACGTACACGCGGCTTATGGCGCGCAGAACACGAGAACGAGTGGTAGAGAACACGCCCAGCAGCGTGCCCAGTACCAGCGACAGCAGTAGACCGGCAACGACCACTTGCAGCGTCACGCCAAAGCCCTCCCAGAAGGGCCCCATATTTTGAAATGTCGTCGACCAACGGTCGGCGTCAAATAATCCTTCGAGCATTTGATTCCTTCCTTGGACGATGCGCCTATACAAGACCCCAGGTCTTGACCTCTTGGTCGAGCCAGCCGTCGGCCAGGCGATCGCAAATCACCTGATCGACCACGGCCGAAAGGTCGCAGCCCTTCTTGGTCGCCACGCCGTAGCCCTGCTCGCCAAACTTGACCTCGGGCTGCAGCAGCTCAACGGTCTCGTTCATGTAACCGGCCAGCGTGGAGCGGTCCATGGCAAAGACGTCGATATTGCCGGCGTCGAGCGAGCTCTTGATGATGGGGTAGCCGCTAAAGGCCCTAAACTCTGGCTTGCAGCTAAAGCCGTTGTCCTTGATCATCTGCTCGATCAGGCCCTGCGTGGTAGCACCCTGGCTCACGCCGATGACCTTGCCGTCCAGATCCTCAATCGAGGTAAAGCCCGAACGCTTCTTGACCATGAGCCCCACGTAGTCGGTGCGGTACGGCGTCGAGAAATCCCAGCTCTTCTTGCGCTCGTCGGTGATGGTGTAGGTCGCCGCGACCACGTCGAGTTGGCCGTTATCGATCAGCGGGCCGCGTGTCTTGGGCGTTACGTCGCTAAACTCGACAAGCTCCTGGGCGCGGGCCTCCTTGTAGCTCACGTCAAAGACGGCAGCAGCGATCTGGTAGCACAAATCGACTTCCATGCCCTCAAAGCGGCCCTTGGCGGTGTCGTAATAGCCGTAGCCGGGAACGTCCTTCTTAACGCCGGCATTCAGATGGCCACGCGATTTGATGGCCGCAAGCTTGGACCCCTTGTCGGAGCCCTCGCCGCTGGTGGAGTTGCCGCAACCGGTAAGCGCGGTCCCCGTCAGCGCAAGCATGCTGGCGCCAGCCAGCTGCAAAAAGTGACGGCGCGACACGGCCGCCCTCGTCATATCCGTCATGTCCATCACCGCGCCTAGTGCAGAATCTTGGACAGGAACTCGCGGCAGCGCGGGTTCTCGGGGTTATCGAAGAAGTGCTCGGGCGTGCCCTCCTCCAGAATGCGGCCGTCCTCCATAAAGATGACGCGGTCGGCCACCTGGCGCGCAAAGCCCATCTCGTGCGTCACGCAGATCATGGTGATATCCTCCTGCGCGAGCTCAATCATAACGTCCAGAACCTCCTGGACCATCTCGGGGTCGAGCGCCGAGGTCGGCTCGTCAAACAGGATGATGGGCTGCTTGGTGCACAGGGCACGGGCGATGGCGATGCGCTGCTGCTGACCGCCCGAGAGGTTCTGCGGATACTCGCCGGCCTTATGCGCCATGCCGACGCGCTTGAGCGCGGCGATGGCGACCTCGGTCGCCTCCTCCTTGCTCTTCTTTTGCAGCTTGATGGGCGCGAGCGTCAGGTTGCCGAGCACCGTCATGTTGGGATACAGGTTGAACTGCTGAAACACCATGGAACTATACTTGCGAGCCATCTCCAGGTGATTCTTTTTGGTAAGCGGCGTACCGTCGATGACGACCTCGCCCGACGTGGGCTCCTCCAGATAATCGACGCAACGGATGAGCGTCGACTTACCCGAGCCGGAAGGCCCGATCATTACGAGCTTCTCGCCGCGCTTGACGGTGAGATTGATATCTTTGAGCACATGCAGGTCGCCAAAGTACTTGTTGAGATGCTTGATCTCGATCATGTCTGCCATGAATGTCCCTTCCCTGCGTTTACACGAGTTGAACTATTGTACGGAAAGAACCGCGTTTCCGCAGCCCGCACTACATTCCCGTAAAGAACCCGCAACCTTTAACCCACTCATTGGGGACAGACTTAAATGAGTACCTGCTCATTGGGCACTCATTTAAGTCTGTCCCCAATGAGCGCCCAGCCCAGCAAAAAGGGGCGCGACCATGACGGCCACGCCCCCTCAACATCAACTATGTACCGCTAGGCCCCTATGCGAGTTTGGCGCCGACGATCTTTGCCGCTGCCGGCTTGTCGAAGTTGCCGCCGGTGGCCTTGCCCAGGGCACCCATGACCTGGCCCATCTGCTTCTTGGACGTAGCACCCAGCTCGGCGATGACCTGCTCAATCAGGGCCTCGAGCTCCTCGCCCGAAACCTGCGCGGGCAGCAGGCTCTCCAGAATCTTGACCTGCTCGGTCAGGTTGTCGGTACGCTCTTGGTCGTTGCCGGCCTTGATGGACATCTCCAGCGTCTCGCTCGTCTGCTTGATCAGACGCTTGATCATGCTGTTGACGTCTTCCTCGGTCACATCGCGGCGCTCGTTAACCTCGATATTCTTCACCTCGGCCTTAACCTGGCGAATGATGGACAGGCGAACCTTGTCCTTGGCCTTCATGGCCGCGATCATTTCTTTCTGCAGCTCTTCGTTGGTCATCTGCAAATCCTCTCTAATTGCGTGGGCGGCACTCGCGCGAGCACCGCCCCATGATTACTCAGTCGTCGACGAATCGTCGGTCGAGCTCTTGGTGACGCCCTTCAGGCTCACGTTATAGGGTACGTCCTTGGGCATGGGGTTGACGGTAATGTCGGCGTCCTTCTTGTACTGCTCTAGCCACTCGCTGTACGCGGTGCTGGCCGCCTGCGTCTTCACCACGTTGGAGACATACTTCTTGATGGCCTTGGGCACCTGGTTGATGTCATCAACCTGATTATCGACATGGAAGTAGTCGGTGCACTTGATGATGTGATAGCCATAGGTCGACTCGACGACGTCGCTCACATCGCCCTTGTTGAGTCCCTCGAGCGCCGCTTGGTAGCTGTCGACGAAGGTGGTGAGCTTATCCCAGCCCACATCACCCTTCTTCTCCTTGGAACCGGTGTCCTCGGAGTACTGCTCAACGGCGTCCTCAAAGCTCAGCTCACCGGAGTTGATCTTGTCCAGGCACTCCTGCGCCTTGGCCTTGGCGGCAGCCTTGTCCTCGTCGGAAGCGTCGGAATCAACCTTGATCAGGATGTTCGACGAGCGGCGGGCGTCGTTGTAGCTGGACAGGTTTTCGTTGATGTAATCGACAATCTCGCTGTCCTTGGGCTTGCTCGTGGGCGCGACGGCATCCTTGAGTTTCTGCTGCGCCAGACTCTCCTTGAGTGAGTCCTTGTAGGTGTCCTCGGTATAGCCGTAGGTCTTGAGGGTCTTCTTAAAGGCCTTGGCACCGCCCGCGCTCTTGCACGCGTCCTTCCAAGCCTTCTCGACCTCCTCGTCCGACACCGTCACGCCGTTTTCCTTCTGCGCCTGCTGAAGCAGAATCTGCTGCGCGTAGGAGTCGATGAGTTGCTTGCGGTATTTCTTGGGCGTGAGGTCGTTGTCAACCAGATACTGCGCCCAGTCCTTGTCCTTGGTGTAGCCGTAGGACGTACGCATGCTCATGATCTGCTTGGTCACGGTGTCCTCGGTGAGGTTGGTGCCGTTGATAGTAGCAGCGACACCGCCGGTCAGCTTGTAGCCCGAGGTGTCCTCGGCCTGCGACATAAGGCCGGAGCACGCCATCGCCGAGACGGAAAGCAGCATTGCCAGCACGCCGATGACCACCAGGACGATCTTGACGGTCTTAGACACGTACGTCTTGCGCTGCTTCTTGCGAGAGCTGGAGGCAGCGCGGGCCTGCTGCTCGGGCGTCGGCGCGGCCTCGGAGTTCTTTTTCTTATTTGCCATAGTTGGCCTTTCGCATAACGAATCGAACAAACGCCATTGTGTCACAACGCAGCCCCCGCGGCACGCTTGGTGCATTGGGGACAGGTTAATCTGCACCATTTTGGTGCAAAGGGGACAGATGCGGCACTTGGCACTTGGGGACGTTCTTTATGTGCCGGCACTTGGGGACTGTCCCTTACTGCCAGCAGAAAAGGAACGTCCCCAAGTGCCGACTCAGCCCCACCTTAGAAGTGGCGGCGGATGGCGTCGACCATGCCCTGCGGCGTGGTTTGGCCGAGCACGTCGGCTGCGACATCGGCGTCCATAAAGATGTTCATGAGCGCCTGCAGGGCCTCGACCTGGCCGCCCGGCTCGGCGATGCCCAGATTGATGACGATCTGCGCCGGCACCGGAGCGCCCATGCCAGCCATAGCGTTGAATGTCACGGGCGCGGCGGGCTTCACCACCGCGATATAGGGCTTGGTCACAAACCCCGGATCGGTATGCGGAATGGCAATGTTTGCCGCCGGCATGGCAAGACCCGTGGGATAGGCATCCTCGCGCGTGCGAACGGCGTCGAGCCAACCGGATGCAATGTAGCCACGTGGTGCAAGCTCGCCCTCAAGCCGCGCGAACACCTCATCCGGCGTCGCACACTCCCAATCAAAAAACACCAGCTCAGGCGTAAACAGCGCTTCGTTATCCGCCATGCGCTCACCTCTCTCATCTAGTCACCTGCGACGTTCTTGAATGACCAGTCGTTAAAGACCGTTCCCGATGACTACCCAAAACAAAAGGTGGCCACGCGCGCCTTGGCGCCAATGACCACCCTGACTACTCGGCTAAATTGTACTGTGCGCCGCTAGCCGCGAGGCGCGTCAATTGCGACCTTGCCGCTCTCCAGCACGTGGACGCGGCCGTCGGCGAGCATCTGCACGACCTCGGGATACAGCACGTGCTCAATCGCGTGGATGTGCTCCTCGAGCGTGTCGACGTCCCAGCCCTCCTCAACAGCCAGCGCGCGCTGGGCGATGATGGGGCCGTTGTCGTAGATCTCGTTGGCAAAGTGCACGGTCACACCGGTTACCTTGACGCCGCGCGCAAAGGCATCGTCGATCGCATGCGCGCCGGTAAAGCTCGGCAGCAGCGCTGGATGCAGATTGACCACGCGGTTGGGAAACGCCGCCAGCAGAGGCGTGTGCACCATGCGCATGTAGCCGGCCATGACCACATACTCGCAGCCGCGCTCGAGAAGCTCGCGCGCGATGATCTCGTCGGCGGCGATGGGGTCGGCATAGACATCCTTGGACAGCGTAAGCGTCTGGATGCCCGCGCGCTCAGCGCGCTGCAAACCCTTAGCCGAAGGACGGCTCGACACCACAAGCTCAATCGAAGCGTTGAGTTTGCCGGCAGCGATCAGATCGATCAGCGCCTGCAGGTTGGTACCCGAACCGCTGATGAGCACACCGATCTTGAGCGGCTCGGCCGTATCGGTGCCGGTCGGACGGGTGTAGGGCACAAAGCCCAGGCTCTCGGCAGCAGCCATCTGCTCGTTAGCGCTCATCGGAGTACACGACCTTACCGGAGCCCTCGACGCACTCGCCCACGCGGAACGGCTTCTCGCCCAGCGCGACCAGGGCCTCGGTCACCGCGGCCTCGTCCTCGGGAGCGACGATCAGGCACAGGCCGACGCCCATGTTGAAGGTCTTGCATGCCTCGTTGGGCGCGAGCTCGGC
>CAJLLN010000055.1:0-10115 GCA_905207495.1 uncultured Collinsella sp.
GCGAACAGCTGGCTGGCGTTCATACCGCCCATGCCGCCTGCCATGCCCATGCCCATAAAGCCCGCCATCGCGCCGTTGGGGTTGGCGGCTGCCGCGCGCATTGCGTCGCTCTGGGCGCTGGCAATGTTGGCTGCCGCCATAGTGGGATCGCGCATGACCGCGGCTTTCTGCAGGTCCTTGATCATCTGCTCGTCCTCTTGCGAGGCGGCGATGGAGTTGACGCCAAAGCTCACGATCTCGACGCCACGCAGGTCACGCCAGTCGGCAGAGAGGACCTCGTTGAGCGCACGGGCGAGCTCGGTGGTGTGGCCGGGGATGGCGCTGTAGCGGATGCCCATCTCCGAAATCTTGGCAAAGGCGGGCTGCAGGGCGGTGAGCAGCTCGGACTTAAGCTGGCTGTCGATCTTGTCGCGCGTATAGCTATCGGTCACGTTGCCGCACACGTTGGTGTAGAACAGCAGCGGGTTGGTGATGCGATACGAATACTCGCCGTTGCAGCACACGGAGATGTCGACGTCCAGGCCAATGTTGTTATCGACCACGCGGAAGGGCACGGGCGAGGCGGTGCCGTACTTGTTGCCGATGATCTCCTTGGTGTTGATGAAGTAGACACGTTGGTCTTTGCCCGCGTCGCCGCCAAAGGTAAAGCGGCTGCCGATATTGGCGAACGTCTCCTTGATGGAGTCGCCCAGGTTGCCGCTAAAGACACTCGGCTCGCTGCCGGTGTCAAAGACAAACTCGCCAGGCTCCAGCGCGACCTCGATGATCTTGCCGTTTTGCACCACGAGCATGCCCTGGCCGTCGTTGACGGCGATGACCGAGCCGTTGGAGATGACGTTGTCCTCGCCGCGCGTGTTGGAGCTGCGGCCGCCGGTGCGCTTGCTGCCCTTGCAGGCCAAGACGTCAGCGGGCATCGATTCGCAATAGATAAATTCCTTCCACTGGTCGGCCATGACGCCGCCGGCAGCACCCAATCCAGCTTTCAAGAGTCCCATGGTGATCTTCCTTTCTCGTCAAAGGCCGGGTGGTATTGGTCAGAATGGT
Organism: uncultured Collinsella sp.; assembly: GCA_905207495.1. Classification (GTDB taxonomy): domain Bacteria; phylum Actinomycetota; class Coriobacteriia; order Coriobacteriales; family Coriobacteriaceae; genus Collinsella. Next base: position 1,045 of record CAJLLN010000055.1, read on the forward strand.
TAATCGTCCTTGTTGTCCTTCATGACAACGGTGGTCTCGGTGTGGCTGAAGGTGTCGTACTTCTCGGTCAGGTCGAGCTCGCCGCAGTACTCGTCGGCGTGGGTGGCCTCGTTGGCCGTCTTGAGCTGGCCTACCAGTAGCACGTCTCCGATAATCACGATGATCAGCGGCGCGATGACGTTGATGAGGATGCCCTCGATATCAAAGGTGAGGTAATCCGGATCGAAGGCGTATTCCCCCATAAAGAGAATCTGGGAGAGGATAAATCCGATCACGAAGAACAGCACCGAGGCGATGGCGAGCTTGGGCTTGGAGCAGGGGAGCTCGCCGACCAAGCGGCCGGTCTGGCCGTTCATGGCAAACAGGTAGCTCTTGCCGTTCCACGAGGTGGAGAGCATCCAGACGGGGAACAGGGCGTAGTCGCTGTCTTCCCAGGTGTAGTCGAGCTGCTTGCTTTCGACCGTGGCATCGTCGTATTCGTCGACGACGGTCTCGCGCAGGGCCGAGATTGTGCTTTCTTCCATACGGCGTTCGGCGCGCGCCTTGCAGGTCTCGCAGTCCTCGTCGTAACGGTTGGCGATGTAGCCGGGCATATACGCGACCGAAAACGGGCGCAGCGCGTCGTAGTCAAACGGCTCGATGGCATCCATGTGGCCGTCGGGCATCTTGGACGATCCGTCGACGGGCACGCGCTCAAACGAGATATTGCCTTTACGGTAGGCGTCGTAGTGGTCGGTGGTCGTGACGGTGCGGTCGGATTCCTCGGTCACGGTCTCGTTGGTCGCGTCAAAGTACACTTCGCCGTCAACGCGGGCGCCGTAGAGCCAAAACGGCACGTAGACGCCTTGGACCTCGTCGATATGGTTGCCGGTGACAAAGCTCTTGGGCAGCAAGATCTTGCCCTTGTAGTGTTCCTTGAGCGCGGCCATGACATCGTCGCGCCCGAGCTTAAACGGAATCACCAGATCGGGCGAGAAATCTCCCGAGAGCTGGCCGGGTGCCACGGCGGGGTTGCCGCAGTACGGACAGGTGGTGACGGCGACGGTGCCGTCCGAGATCAGTTCGGCACCGCACGACGAGCAGATGTAGCCGGCGTTTTGAGCCAGCTCCTGCACGGCATCGTCGACAGCAGGCTTGGGGGCCGCGGCTGCGGCATCGGCTTTGGCATCGGCCTTGTCCTGGCGCTCGCGATAGAGGGCCTCGACTTCTTCGACTTCAAAACGCGAATCGCAGTAGTCGCAGACGAGCTTTTGCTCGGCGCTTGCAAAATGCAAGGGGCCACCGCAGGCAGGGCACTGATAGTTAACGCTCTCGAAGGCCATGATCGGTCCTTTCGCTGCCGGAGGCTATGCGCCGATGGCGCCGCCGCAGTATTCGCAGCGCCCACTGGCATCGGGAATGGTGGTGGCTCCGCAGAAGGGGCAGGTCACCGCGGTCTTGGGGGCTTTGGCGGCCACGACGCTGTCGCGTGTCTTCTGACGCAGCTGCACCAGCGCGTCGCGGACCTCGGTTGCCTGGCGCTTGGCCTCGCGGTATTCGATGGAACCGCGCTGCTCGATGGTGGAGTCGTTCACGCGCAGGTTGATCTCGGTAAAGTACGGCGTGTTGACGTGGATGGTCAGGTTAAAGTCGTAATCCAGGTCGTAGCGCGGCGGGTTATAGCTCTCGCGCTCGCCGTCTTTGGTCTCGCGATAGATCTCGGTGCGATGCTCGTCGATATCCATATCGCAGCCGAGTACCTGCGAGAACTCGATGATGTCGGGATTGGCGTCGCGCCAGCGGCTCTGCGAAGTGATGATCAGCAGGCCCGCGTCCTCATCGAGCATAATATTGGTGCGCCCGGCAGAAAGCGTGCGCGTGGGGTTGAACGAAGACAGGCGCTCGGCGTTGGCCTCGCGGTAGGCGAGTTGCTCACGGATATCGTCCGCGGTGCTGGAGCGATAGCCGTGGAAGTAGGGGGAGAGCTTGCCGGCGCACTCTTTGCACAGGTAGCCTTCGTTGATCTTGGTCTTTCCCAAAAGTCCCAGCTCGGTACCGCAAATCGCGCACTCTTTCTTCTCGAACATCTTGTCAAAGAAGCCCATGGTTGCCTCCCATCAACTGGTAGCGTGTGTCACTTTTGATGATGGGGGAGTGCGCGATCTTTCACGATACCCAGACGGCTCAAGGAGTCTCCACAACTGGGACACATGGCCCATTTTTGACCAGTCGTTGGGGACGTTCTTAAACGGCTAGTCACTGGGGACACTCTTCGGCCACTCATCGGGGACGTACTTAAATGAGCGGCAGTTGGGGACACTCCTTGCCGAACGTGGGCACCGCATGTTATTGGATGTTTGATCAACGCTTTCTTAAAAATGTTCAATAGAGGTAAATTCTGATTGAGATTATGCTGGAATATATCAAATTACAATTGGAATTTTGCAGTTATCCCAGTTAAAATGGGCAAAAGGAGGCAAGCATGCTCAAGCGTAAAATTATCGAGAAGATTGAAAACTGGAAACAGACTAAAACCGGGCAGGGACTGCTTATTACCGGTGCTCGACAGGTTGGCAAAACAAGCGCTGTCGAGCAGTTTGCCCGTGACAACTACAGAAGCTTCCTGAAAATCGACTTCGTGGAGAGGCCTGACGCGGTCGAGCTCATAGGGGAGGCAAAGAGCCTCGATGACCTCATTGTGAGAATCACCGCACTGTCTTCATCGCCTATTGCTTCGGATGCGAAGACGCTTCTGTTTTTTGATGAGGTGCAGCGTTGCGGAGACGCCATCACCTGGATGCGTTACCTTGCACAAGACAATCGCTTCGATGTTATCTACTCCGGTTCCATGCTCGGAGTCGAGGCGTATCATTTTCGGTCGTTGCCAGTGGGTACTATCGATATCCTTGAGATGTTTCCCATGGATTTCGAAGAATTCTCCTGGGCCCTGGGAGTCGATAAATCATTGTGGGATATCGTTCGAGCCTGTTACCGCAAACGGGAACAGGTGCCCCCATTTATTCACAAACGGCTGGTCGAGACGTATTACCGGTATGTTCTTGTGGGCGGCATGCCTGAGGCTGTTCAGCTGTTCGTCTCGACTCATGATACGCAGGCGATGCGCGCTCGCCAGCAGGGCATCCTCGAGGCATATCGTGCGGATATCGTACGGTACGCCGAAACCCCTGCGCATGCTCAGCGGATCAGGACGATCTACGATGCCATGCCCGCGCAGCTTAATAAAGAGAACAAGCGCTTTCTCGTTACCGGGATAGACAAGCGGAAGCGTTTTTTGGATCTGCAGCCCGATTTTGACTGGCTTGTTAATGCGGGCGTTGCGATTCCGGTTAAGAGAGCGAGCGAGCCGATGTTTCCCTTGGGTCTTTCGCGGGAAGACAGCTTTTTCAAGTTTTATCTGAGCGATGTTGGTCTACTGTTTTCTACTTTTTCTCCCGCCGATGTTGAGGCCATTGTTGCGCAGCGGGATTCGGTCAACTTCGGGCAGGCTTTTGAGAATGCAGTAGCCCAGGAGCTGCGCGCATGCGGCTATTCTTCGTTGTTCTACTTTAACGCGGCGAAGGTTGGAGAAGTCGATTTTTTAATCGAGGATAAGCGGAGTCCCATCGTGTTGCCTGTCGAGGTCAAATCGGGTAGATACAGTACAAAGCACGCTGCCCTTGACCGCCTGATGAGCGTTGAAAACTATGGATTGACTCAGGCGGTCGTGCTTCACCGGGATAACGTGGTGGATGAAAAGACGATATTGTATCTGCCCTTATATATGGCGGCCCTGTTAAAAGAAATGCCACAGATGAAGGGTTGAGAGTTTAAGACACGCGATGCGGCTGTGGAAAATTCGGCATTGTGAGATGGAATACTGACCTCGCGAGAATCCATTCTCCTCCAAGGGTAGGCTTGCTAAGACAGCCAAGGCCACCGCAAAACCGCCAGGTACTTTTGCGGTGGCCTTTCTGGTTGGCGCCGCTTGCCGGCCACCGCAAATGTGCTTGGTGCGATCGTGGTGGTTACGCCACGGTCACGGCAACCTGGGCGTAGCGGCTGCAGGGGCGCTCGGCGCGCGTCTGCACGGTAAGGGTGAGCACGAAGCGGTCGCCGGGTCGTGCGTCGGCGGGCACGATGAAAGTGGTGTCCACCGTGCATTCCTGCCACAGCGAAAGATCCTGCGCGCCTGTATAGCTCGACGGGTCCACGGCGACATCCCAATGTGCATCAAAGCCCTTGCCGTCGGGGTCGACGATGGTCGCTGCAAGGGCGACGCGCTCGCCGGCTGTCGCGCTGTGGTCGGCCGTGACCTCGACAACATGTGCCGGATGCGAGCAAGACGCCGGATCATGGGCGCACCATTGCGCGCGGGCGGCAAAGTCTTCCTGATAGGCGCGCAGGTAGGGATTGGGGTTGCCGTCTATGGGCGTGCCGATGGCGGCAAAACCGGCGGGCGCGTCCGAATCGGGATGCCCATCAAGAAACATACGGCCGAGCAGTGTATCGAAGTTGCGGTCATCGATACCGCGCAGGCCAAACGGCAGTAGTGGAATGTAGGTCATGCTGTCGCCTTCGGCCATAAAGTCGCCGCGCTCAAACTGCATCGCGGGCATGCCTTCTAGACCCCAATCCAGACGGGCATGCTTGCCAAACTGAAAGCGCTCGGGCTCGTTTTCGTAGACCTTGCCATCGCCATAGAGCATATAGCGCGCCATAAGGGGACCGTTTTCCTGCGTGAGGTTTTGCTCGGGCCAAGGAGCCTTAAACAGTGGCAGCGAATCGGGCTGCGCCATCTTGGCGTCGACATAGCCGCCATACATATAGGGCACACGCCAAAAGATGAGCTCGGGAAAGAGCTCGCGCCCATGGTCAAGCCATGAGTTGTCCTGCCCTATGCCATCGGCAGCGCCCATCACGCGCACCTTCTGATAGACCCGTTGCTGCACGGCGGGCCATTCGGGCGTGGCGCGATACCGCTCGGCAATGCTCATAAGGGCGCGAACAATGGTGTTCATGCCACCCCAGCTGAGCAGCCATAATGTACGCGGGTCATCATCCAAAATCGCCTGCGCAATTACGCGAGACCCCTCAGTTTCCTCAGCCACATCACCCTCAAAGGCAACATTTCCCACAAAGGTGCGCTCGATCATCTGGGCAGGCGTGGGAAACAGCGGCTCACCGGCAGCGTCCGCATTCGCCTGCAACTGCGGCCAAGCTTGGGCATATTCATTACTCCAGAGACTCTCAATCCAATGCTCGGGAAACGGCCGATACTCACGAAGCTCCCCAGCCAGCGGATCGGGCTCATGAGGCACAATAGCCCACTCATATGAGCGACGTCCTTTAGTCCGCCAATGCGAATTCACCTCGCCCAGCGTATGAACCCCATCCCCAAGAAAGTGATACTGCGAAGCCGTATACACCACAGCCTGAACATCAAGCACATTGAGATACAGAGCCAAATGAACGAGCGAGTTCATATCGTCGACTTCCATATCGGTAGTAACAATCACTCGAGTTAACTCTTGGGACATAGGAACAGCTCCAATCAAAATCAATTCAGCCAGTTACGCGCAAGTCAAGACGGGACCCACGCCCCCATCGCCGTCAATCCGGCGGCCCGCCGGAAGCGTTCGTCCAGCGTTTCGAACAACGTTAACTTAGGGGGCCCTGAACTTTAGTTTTGTAAACATTCCGCAGCGCGGGCCCCGTTTATCCGATGCTCCGAAGGAGCAGGATAAGCGGGGCTCAGGCGCGAGGACGTTTACAAAACTAAAGGTCAGGGCCCCCGATGAGATGGCTACCTCGAAACTCTGGCCGACCACTCCCAGCAGCCCACCGGCTCGCCGTCGATGAGTACGTTGCCCCCGTCGAAGTCTTGATAACACAGGTCGTTGAATTGGTGGATCCACACGCCGTGGTTGAACGTCTTCTTGGGCGAGCCATCGGCCTCGCGATAGCGCCCGGTCAGGTCCTCGACATGACTAAAGTAGGTAAGGTGCACGTTGGCTCCGGCGTCACGCAGGCGTGCCGTGAGCGGCAGCACGGTCTGCTGCGGCGACACGAGCTCATCGCCCTTGGAGTGCGTAAACCACAGCGGCGTCTTGGCGAGCGCGGCTACGTCCTCGTCCGTGGCGTTGTACCACGGGGCACAGCAGGGAAGGCCCGCGGCGAAGAAATCGGGGTAGTCGGCGCACAGGCGCAGGGCCATAAAGCCGCCGTTGGAAAGACCGGCGACCACGATGCGGTCGGTGTCGATACGCTCGGCATGCTCGGCGACAAACTCGTCGATGAGCGCCTTGAGCACGGGGGAGTAGATGCTCTGGTTGGAGCGACCGAGCTGCTCGATGCCGTTGTCCATCCAAAACGTGGGCGACTGCGGCACGAGCACCCAGGCAAAGCCGCCAAAGTAGCGCTGGATTTGCGCCTGGCTAATGGCTGTCACGCGGTTGCCGATATAGGCGCGCGTGGCACCTTCGCCCTGCGTGGCACCCTTGCCTTCGCCGGCGCCGTGCAGGTACACCACGAGCGGGGCCTTTTGGGGCACGACCGTGGTCTCGGGCGCGAAGGGATTGAAGCAGGCCGAGTCCTCTGCCTTAAAGTTGGGCTCAAAGAAGCCGTACTCGAGCGCGATGCCATTGACGGCGGTCTTTTGTACGGCATTGCTCCAGCCCTTGAGCGCGGGGCAGATGTCGCCGCGACAGGTATCGAAGACCAGGCCGCAGGTGGGGTCGTCGCCGTCGTTGCCGGGAAGAGCCGCGAGCTGCGTGACGTGCAGCTGGTCATCGAGCATGCGCGAGCCCATGACGCCGCCTTCGATCTTTTTGGTCAGGCGCTGCTCGGCGACCTCGAGTGCCACATGGGTGCCCACGGCGAGCTTGCGGCCGTTCTCGTCACACGGATACGCGGCGAGAACGTCGATGTAACCCACGGAGGGCGCGGCATGGTCGGCGCCGTGCTCCTTGCGCATCAGGACCTCGCCCGTGCGCTCGTGACGCTCTACATATATATGGAAAGCGTTCGCATTGACATCGTTGGCGCGCACGGTGCAGGGTAGGTCGAGAACGACCTTGCTGATCCAGGGGCCAAAGTCACCCAAGGTGGTGACGGTTGCGTAGGTGCACGATTTGAGTTCCATGAGCTGCCTCCCTTGTGCCGCGAGAGCTAAACGTGTGCGGCAATACAATCTAAACATGTTTAGTGTAAAGCAGAATTAGAGAATAAGCAGATGAACTCGGTAAACGGTCACATCAAACGCTCAATGAACTACTAAACACTCGTTTACCACTATCTAGCAGGGCTTTTGTTGATAAGTCAACAAGGCATTTGGGTGCCAGATTATATAAAATCCCACGTAGACGGCCATTTATAAATAAACGGCACTATATGTAATGCCTTGGCATTCAATTACGTTCACCCCCGATTTCCTACCGTTCACCGGACTGCAAACGGCAAAAGGGCCACAAATTCAATGCTGCGTGTAAACTAAGCGCTGTAAACGTTCAGTAAACAGATTGTTTACGACAGCGTATCCAAGGGCTCGGCAGCCGTAAGGGGTTATAGCCGCCGGGCCAAAGGCGTGCCTACGTCCAAACGGGTAGACACACGATGATATGGGGAGGGGTCCCATGGCAGTAGATAACAAACAGATTGCCACCGATGTCCTCGAGCTCGTGGGCGGTGCGGAGAATGTTGCCGTCGCCACCAACTGCATGACGCGCCTGCGCCTGACGCTCAAGGATAACAGCAAGGCCGACGTGGAGAAGATCAAGAAGGTCAAGGGTGTACTGGGTTGCCAGTTCGCCGGCAGCCAGCTCCAGGTCATCATCGGCCAGAACGTGCCCAAGGTGCTCGCCGAGTTCGTTGCCATGTCCGGCGTCAAGCAGGGTGCCGCGGTCGACGAGAACCTCGACGCCCCTAAGGAGAAGTTCGAGCTCAAGAACCTGCCCAATATCATCCTCGACTATCTGTCGGGCTCCATGACCCAGCTGATTCCGCTGCTCATGGCCGGCGGTTTGTTCCGCACCATCGCTGCGGTCCTCGGTCCCACCATGCTCGGCGTTCTCTCCGATACCGATCCGACCTACACGTTCCTCTACACCACCCTGTACGAGGCCACGTTTACCTTTATCCCCATCTACCTGGGCTATGCCGCTGCTAAGAAGCTCGGCGCCTCTCCGGTTCTGGGCATGCTCCTCGGCGGCGCTCTCATGGCCCCGTCCGTCGTGAGCGTCGCGACTCAGGAGGGTGGCGGAATCATCTCCGTCTACGGCATCCAGATCGCTGCTGCCAACTACCAGCAGTCCGTCCTGCCGATCATCCTTTCGGTGCCGGTCCTGTACTTTGTTGAGAAGTTCTTTAAGAAGGTCATGCCCGACGTGCTGTCCACGGTCTTCACGCCGTTCTGCACCATGATCGTCACCATCCCCATCGCCTTCATCGTCCTTGCCCCGATCGGCAACGAGCTCGGCAACCTCATTGCCAACGCCCTCTTTGGCCTTGCTGACCTTGGCGGTATCGGTATCCTGATCGTCATGGCCATCCTCGGCGCCTTCTGGCAGCTCTTCGTGGTCTGCGGCATGCACATGCCCGTCATCCTGCTCGCTCAGGTTCAGATCATCGCTGCCGGCTACGATCCCTTCGTCTTCGTTTCCACCAACTGCGCTATGGCCGCTGTCTGGGGCTGCGCCTTCGGTGCCTTCCTCAAGATGAAGAACCCCGACGAGAAGGGTCTTGCCCTGGGTTACGTCATCTCCGCCATCGCCGGCGGCGTTACCGAGCCTGCGCTCTTCGGTATCCTTATGCGTTTCCGTCGCACCATGCTCGGTATGTTCATCGGCGGTGCCATCGGCGCTGTGTTCTCCGGCCTCATGGGTGTTACCTACTACCTGGCCGGCGGTGCCTCCAACTTCCTGGTCTTCACCAACTACCTGCAGGGTGGCCAGATGAACACCGTCTGGGCTATCGTCGGTATGGCAATCTCCTTTGTCATCGCCGCTGCCGTCGTCCTTGCCACTGGCTTCTCCAAGGAGGAGCTCGCCGAGATGGAGGCCTAAGGCCAAACCATTCGGACGCATACGACCTTACCT
>CAJLLN010000056.1:0-10023 GCA_905207495.1 uncultured Collinsella sp.
GGCTCGGGGGCGGGTTTCGCCTCAATGACGGGCTCGGGCGTGGCCTCAGCGTTGCGATAGGCACGCTCCAGCAGGGCTTCCTGCGAGTTGAAGGGTTTCTCACCCTCTGCACGCTCCACGGGGACCCAGGTGCCGTCGCTCGTGAGGCTGCGAGCCTTCACGTTGTCGCGCAGCTGCATGCCCATGTACTCGTGCACTAGGGCGCGGCAGGTGGGGTCGAGCACGGGGAAGGCGATCTCCACGCGGTGCTCGGTGTTGCGCGTCATCATGTCTGCCGAGCTCAGGTAAATCATGTCCGAGTCCACGCCGAAAGCATAGACGCGCGCGTGCTCCAAAAAGCGTCCGACGATGGAGCGGACATGCACGTTCTCGGTCTTGCCCGGAACACCGGGCTTGAGGCACGAGATGCCGCGGATGATCATGTCTACGCGCACGCCGGCACACGATGCCTCGGCGATCTTGTCGATAACCTCGCGGTCGGTCAGCGAGTTGAGCTTAAAGAACACGCGGGCGGGCTCGCCGGCAAGGGCGCGCTGGATCTCGCGGTCAAGCCCGCGCATGATGAGCGGTTTCAGTCCGACGGGCGCCACACCCAGGAAGCGGTAGTCGCCGCGCAGGTTGCCCAGCGACAGATTGCGGAAGAACAGGTTGGCGTCCTCGCCGATGCCGGGATGGGCTGTCATGAGCATAAAGTCGCTGTAGAGTTTGGCCGTCTTCTCGTTAAAGTTGCCGGTGCCCAAAAGCGTGAGGCGCGTTAGCGCCATGCCCTCGCGATAGGTGAGCTGGCAGATCTTTGAGTGGCATTTAAAGCCCTCGGAACCATAGATGACGGTGCAGCCGGCCTCTTCCAGGCGCTCGGCCCACTCGATGTTGTTCTGCTCGTCAAAGCGGGCACGAAGTTCCATGAGCACCGTGACCTCTTTGCCGTTCTCGGCAGCATCGATCAGCGACTCGCACAGGCGGCTCTGCTTGGCCACGCGGTAGAGCGTGATGCGCAGCGAGATGCACTCGGGGTCGTAGGCGGCCTCGTGCACCAGATCCAGGAAGGGGTTCATGGCCTCGTAGGGATAAAAGAGCAGCTTGTCGTGCTGCAGCACCTGCTCGCGGATGGAGCGGGTCATGTCGATGGTGGGATTGGGCTGCGGCCTAAACGGCGTAAAGAGCAGCTCGTTGCGCAGGTGCTCGGGAATCTTGCCCTCAATGCCAAAGACGTAGCCCAGGTCGAGCGGGATATCGCAGGTAAAGACAGAGCGGCGCGAAAGCTCGAGCGCCTTGCGGATGGTCTTGAGCGTTGCCTTCTCGAGCGACCCCGAGACCGCGAGCACTACCGGCTGCAGACGCAGGCGCTTCTTGAGGATGCGCTTCATGTGCTGGCGGTAGTCCTCTTCCTCTTCGACGCCCTCGCCGTCCGGATCGATGTCGGCGTTGCGGGTGACGCGGATCAGCGCACGATCCAGCGGCTTATAGGAGCCAAAGCAGCTGTCCAGGCAGGCGAGGATGACGTCCTCGAGCAAGATGTAGGAGTAGGTGCCGGTGGGCGAGGGGATCTCGACCACGCGGTTCATCGAGGCGGGAATCTCGATAAGGCCCAGCAGGCTCTCCTCGTCGGTGGCGCCGTCCAGACCACAGGCCAGATAGAGCGCGCCATTGCGTAGGTTGGGGAAGGGGTGGCGAGGATCGATGACCAGCGGCGAGATGACCGGCGACACGTAGGCCTGGAAGTAGCGGGTTACAAAGGTGCGCTCCTCGGGCGTAAGCGAATCGATGCGGGCGCGGTGAACGCCCAAGGTGTCGAGCTTGCCCTCGATGCTCTTAAAGATGGACTCCCAACGGGTAAGGAGCCCGGGCATTTCGGCCATGACAGCATCGACCTGTTCGGAGGCGGTCATATTGCTCTTGTTGTCGACAGGTTGCTTTTTGAGCTCTGCCAGATCGGACAGGCCGCCCACGCGCACCATGAGAAACTCGTCGAGGTTAGACTCGAAAATCGACACGAACTTTAGACGCTCGAACAGCGGAACGGTCTCATCGAAGGCTTCGTCAAGCACACGGTTGTCAAAGCGTAGCCAGCTGAGCTCTCGGTTCTGCGTGTACGAGAAGTCGCGAGGCGGTTTGCGCAGCTTTGCGGCGGCTTGCTTTTTTTCGATTTTGCTCGGCATATGCATCTGTCCGTTCAGTCCCCGCAGGGGACGGTAGCCTAACCCTATTCACTATTGTCTCAATTTAGTCGACTTGTGGCACGGACGTATTGTGCGAACGGTATCTTTACCTACTTCTTACGCTGACAAGTCATAGGACTGACGCCCTGCTCGTCTGCAAGCGGTCTATATCCTCACTCAACTGGTACGTAAGTGTGAATAAGAATGATGGATAGCTGAATATCATTGAATGCAGGCGGAAACGTAAACAAACATCATTTATATACATAAAACCGATTTAGCTATGCAATTCTGAATCAAAAGTTTAGAGATGCAATTGCAAATAGTTTTTAGGAAAAAAGAGCGTTTACCTTAGAAAAGTTACTTTAGAACGCCGAAGTACATTATGGGGGAATCTCATGCGATATACCGTTCATCGCACTTTGTTGACCGTTCGGGGGCGAGGTGGAATTGCGGGTGGAATTTGGATATAACTAGAGCTGTCAGCAAGCAGCGTCCGCTATGGAAGGGCGCTGAGAGATTCGGCCGAAAGGCCCGAAAGAAAGGTAGGAGGCCATGACGAAAGGTCTGCACGTGCCTTCCGAGATCGGCAAGCTCAGGAAGGTCTGCCTGCACCGTCCCGGCGACGAGCTCCTCAACCTGCCGCCCGACGAGCTCGAGCGACTCCTGTTCGACGACGTCCCGTTCCTGGAGGTCGCGCAGCAGGAGCACGACACCTTCGCCCAGATCCTGAGGGACCAGGGCGTGGAGGTCCTCTATCTCGAGAACCTCGTCGCCGAGGTGTTCGACCAGGTCCCCGGCGCCCGCGCCGAGTTCACCGACCAGTACATCGCCGAGGCCGGCATCCGCGGCCAGCACATGCCGCAGATCGTCCGCGAGAAGCTGGACTCCATCGAGGACAACCTCGAGTTCGTCAAGAAGACCATGGCCGGCATGACCAAGTCCGAGATCGACATGCCCCTCACGGCGTCCACGACCCTCGACTCCCTGGTCAACTCCGAGTCCGAGTCCGACCTGATCATCGACCCGATGCCCAACCTCTACTTCACCCGCGACCCGTTCGCGGTCATCGGCGAGGGCGTCAACCTCAACCGCATGTACTCGGTCACCCGCAACCGCGAGACCCTGTACGGCAAGTACATCTTCAAGTACCACCCCGACTACAAGGACGTCTCGCTGTACTTCCGCCGCGACTGCCAGTTCCACACCGAGGGCGGCGACGTGCTGAACATCAACGAGAAGACCCTCGCCGTCGGCATCTCCCAGCGCACCCAGGCCGCCGCGATCGACGTCATGGCCCAGAACATCTTCTGGAACTCCGACTCCAAGGTCGAGCGCATCCTGGCCTTCGACATCCCGGTCTCGCGCGCCTTCATGCACCTCGACACGGTCTTCACCCAGATCGACGTCGATAAGTTCACGATCCACCCCGCCATCATGGGCACCCTGCGCGTCTACGAGCTGACCGCCGGCAAGAACCCGGGCGACGTGAACATCCGCCTGATCGAGGACACCCTCGAGCACGTCCTGGAGGACGCCACCGGCGTCGACCAGGTCAAGCTGATCCCCTGCGGCGGCGGCGACCCGATCGCGGCCTCCCGCGAGCAGTGGAACGACGGCTCCAACACCCTGTGCGTCGAGCCCGGCAAGATCTGCGTCTACGCCCGCAACACCGTCACCAACGACGTGCTGTACAAGGAGGGCCTGGACCTTCTCGTCGTGCCCTCCGCCGAGCTCTCCCGCGGCCGCGGCGGCCCGCGCTGCATGAGCATGCCCTTCTGGCGCGAGGACCTCTAAGGTCTTCAAGGACCCGTACAGGTCATAATACATACATCTAGCTGCCATTAGATGTCTCCCATTGGGGCGGTGCGGGTTTTCGCACCGCCCCAATCTTGTATGAGGAACGTCAACACGATTGGATGACTGCTTTTGTAAGGAGCTTGGCCATGGACATCAAGACGATTGGCGTTGAGGAATGGCTCAACGTTTGGGAGAAGAGCGCCACGTGGGACATCGCCCAGTCGACGATCTCGTCGCTCACCATGGGCGAGCTGCGCGCGCTCGATGAACAGGACGGCGCCACGTTCTACGAGCGCCTGGACCGCGAGAAGATGAACTACGGCTGGATCGAGGGCTCGCCGGAGTTTAAGGCCGAGGTTGCCAAGCTGTATCGTCGGGAGGTCAATCCCGATCACATTCTGCAGACCAATGGCTGCACGGGCGCTAACCTCAACGCCATCATGGCTGTGGTCGAGCCCGGCGACCATGTTATCGCCGAGTGGCCCACCTACGCGCCGCTCTACGAGATTCCGCGCACGCTGGGCGCCGAGGTCGAGTATTGGGAGCTTCGCGAGGAGCTCGGCTGGAAGCCCGATATCGAACAGCTCAAGCGCCTGGTTCGCCCCACCACCAAGCTCATCTGCATCAACAACGCATCGAACCCCATCGGTACGGTACTCGATGCCGATATGCTCGGCCAGATTGCCGAGATCGCCCGTTCGGTGGGCGCCTACGTGCTGTGCGACGAGGTGTATCTGCCGCTCGAAAACACTGAGTCCTTTATGTCGATGGTCGACGTGTACGAGAGGGCCGTTGTCACCAACTCGTTGTCGAAGACCTATTCGACGCCTGCGGCCCGCGTGGGCTGGGTCGTGGCAGACGAAGAGGTGTCCAACCGCATCCGTACCTATCGCGATTACACCATGATCTGCGGCGGCGTGTTCAACGATGCCCTGGCGACCTATGTGCTTGAGCACAAGGACAAGATCCTCGAGCGCAATCGCAAGATCGTGTTTGGCAACCGCGATATCGCGCAGGCTTGGATCGATACGCAGCATCGCGTTTCCTGGACGGCCCCGCAGGGCGTGTCCACCTCGTTTATCCAGCTGGATATTCCCGAGGACGACGAGGAGTTCTGCAAGCGCCTGCTGTCCGAGAGGGGAGTGCTGCTGGTACCCGGCAGCCGCTTTGAGCTTCCCTGTGGCGCACGCCTGGGCTACTGCGCGAGCGAGGACGTTCTGCGTGAGGGCCTGAGGCTTTTGGGCGAGGCGCTGGCGGAGTTTGATCGCTAGGATTCCGATGATCTTCGAGGGCCTTATCTAAATTGGCCGAAGATAATCGAAAATGGACCCGTTTCCCTAGGGGAAGCGGGTCCATTTTTCTATACCGAGAAGTCAAGTTGTTACAAATGGAGCCGTAAAGCGAGTCGGTATCCGCTGGGCCTTATACTGAGTTTCCGGTGAACGGTATCAAGCGTCTGGTAAACGGTAATTTATTTATCAGAAATGAATAGAATAAACTTTTTTCTGAATAAAAATGAAAATGGTTGAGACGCGGTGTGAACCGCTAATTCTATTCATAGCTTTATTGGAAATATGCAATTTAAGGATGGTTTAGCAAAGTTTAGTTCCATTTGATTTCAGGATTGAAAACGCGTTTAAGCACGTAAATACGCTTTATTAAGATGAAGTGTGCCATGCGTGAAGTATATGTGTATGCCGTTCACCCCCTATAAAAAACCGTTCGGGGGCAAGGTGGAAGTATGAGCTGATTTTGGATATAAATATGTCGTCAGCAATAACGCCTCACACGGAGGGGCGCTAACGAATCGGCCCTGACAAGGGCCCGAAAGAAAGGTAGGAGGCCATGACGAAAGGTCTGCACGTGCCTTCCGAGATCGGCAAGCTCAGGAAGGTCTGCCTGCACCGTCCCGGCGACGAGCTCCTCAACCTGCCGCCCGACGAGCTCGAGCGACTCCTGTTCGACGACGTCCCGTTCCTGGAGGTCGCGCAGCAGGAGCACGACACCTTCGCCCAGATCCTGAGGGACCAGGGCGTGGAGGTCCTCTATCTCGAGAACCTC
Source organism: uncultured Collinsella sp. (assembly GCA_905207495.1). Taxonomy (GTDB): domain Bacteria; phylum Actinomycetota; class Coriobacteriia; order Coriobacteriales; family Coriobacteriaceae; genus Collinsella. The sequence goes on from CAJLLN010000056.1 coordinate 6,021, forward strand.
GTCGCCGAGGTGTTCGACCAGGTCCCCGGCGCCCGCGCCGAGTTCACCGACCAGTACATCGCCGAGGCCGGCATCCGCGGCCAGCACATGCCGCAGATCGTCCGCGAGAAGCTGGACTCCATCGAGGACAACCTCGAGTTCGTCAAGAAGACCATGGCCGGCATGACCAAGTCCGAGATCGACATGCCCCTCACGGCGTCCACGACCCTCGACTCCCTGGTCAACTCCGAGTCCGAGTCCGACCTGATCATCGACCCGATGCCCAACCTCTACTTCACCCGCGACCCGTTCGCGGTCATCGGCGAGGGCGTCAACCTCAACCGCATGTACTCGGTCACCCGCAACCGCGAGACCCTGTACGGCAAGTACATCTTCAAGTACCACCCCGACTACAAGGACGTCTCGCTGTACTTCCGCCGCGACTGCCAGTTCCACACCGAGGGCGGCGACGTGCTGAACATCAACGAGAAGACCCTCGCCGTCGGCATCTCCCAGCGCACCCAGGCCGCCGCGATCGACGTCATGGCCCAGAACATCTTCTGGAACTCCGACTCCAAGGTCGAGCGCATCCTGGCCTTCGACATCCCGGTCTCGCGCGCCTTCATGCACCTCGACACGGTCTTCACCCAGATCGACGTCGATAAGTTCACGATCCACCCCGCCATCATGGGCACCCTGCGCGTCTACGAGCTGACCGCCGGCAAGAACCCGGGCGACGTGAACATCCGCCTGATCGAGGACACCCTCGAGCACGTCCTGGAGGACGCCACCGGCGTCGACCAGGTCAAGCTGATCCCCTGCGGCGGCGGCGACCCGATCGCGGCCTCCCGCGAGCAGTGGAACGACGGCTCCAACACCCTGTGCGTCGAGCCCGGCAAGATCTGCGTCTACGCCCGCAACACCGTCACCAACGACGTGCTGTACAAGGAGGGCCTGGACCTTCTCGTCGTGCCCTCCGCCGAGCTCTCCCGCGGCCGCGGCGGCCCGCGCTGCATGAGCATGCCCTTCTGGCGCGAGGACCTCTAAGTCTTTCCGTTTCCGGTGCGGTCCCCCTACAACCGCACCGGCTTCGCCCGTTAAACGGGCACCACTAATACTTACGTAATTCATTTCTTCGAAAGGAATCAAACCATGGGTGTTAACCTCTCCGGCCGTAGCTTCCTCAAGCTTCTCGACCTCACCACCGAGGAGATCGAGTACCTGCTCAAGCTCTCCAAGAACTTCAAGGATATGAAGCGCGCTGGCGTTCCGCACCGCTATCTCGAGGGCAAGAACATCGTTCTGCTCTTCCAGAAGACCTCTACTCGTACCCGCTGCGCCTTCGAGGTCGGCGGCATGGATCTGGGCATGGGCGTCACCTACCTCGATCCGGGTTCGTCGCAGATGGGCAAGAAGGAGTCCATCGAGGACACCGCCCGTGTTCTCGGCCGCATGTATGACGGCATCGAGTTCCGTGGCTTTGCCCAGGATGACGTCGAGGAGCTCGCTGCTAAGTCCGGCGTGCCCGTGTGGAACGGCCTGACCACTGAGTGGCATCCCACCCAGATGCTCGCCGACATCCTGACCGTCCAGGAGAACTTCAACTACGACATCAAGGGCAAGACCCTCGTCTTCATGGGCGACTGCAAGAACAACGTTGCTCGCTCCCTCATGGTTGTCTGCTCCAAGCTCGGCATGAACTTCGTGGCCTGCGGCCCCGAGGAGTGCATGCCCGCTGACGACGTCATCGAGGCCTGCAAGCCCATCGCCGAGGCTAACGGCTGCACCATCAAGCTGACCACCGACGTCAAGGACGGCGTCACCGGTGCCGACGTTATCTACACCGACGTGTGGGTCTCCATGGGCGAGCCCGATGAGGTCTGGGCCGAGCGCATCGCTCAGCTTACCCCGTATCGTGTTACCTCCGAGGTCATGGCTATGGCCAACCCGGGTGCCATCTTCCTGCACTGCCTGCCCAGCTTCCACGACACCAACACCACGATTGGCGCCGAGAAGTGCGAGCAGTTCGGCATCACCGAGCAGGAGGTCACCGACGAGGTCTTCGAGAGCCCCGCTTCCAAGGTCTTCGACGAGGCCGAGAACCGCATGCACACCATCAAGGCTGTCATGTACGCCACGCTCAAGTAAGAGCATCTAGCATCTCGCTCGGGGTGTATTGCTGCTCACCCCGAGCGGTTTTGTCTGGTAAATATCTTGCGTCGGGCGGTGGGCACGGCACGGAAAATCCGCTTCGCGCGAGAAAGTTAAATGATTTATGAAGGGGGGATGAGAACCATGACTGAGACCGCTAAGAAAAAGCGCGGTATGCCTTCATCGTTCACCATTCTTCTAGCTCTGCTGGCAATTGTTGCAGTGATTACCGTTATCGTCTCCGGCACGTCCGGCGGCGCGGTTACCGCAGCCCGCCTGAGCGATTTCTGCACCGCCCCGATTAAGGGCTTCGCTGACGCTCTGCCCGTCTGCCTCTTCGTTATGATTCTGGGCGGCTTCCTTGGCATGATGACCGAGACCGGCGCTCTGGACAACGGCATCGCCGTCCTGGTGCAGAAGCTTAAGGGCAACGAGATCATGCTCGTTCCCGTGCTGATGCTCATCTTCTCCCTCGGTGGTACCACTTATGGTATGTGCGAGGAGACCGTTCCCTTCTACGCCCTGCTCGCCGCTACCATGATGGCCGCTGGCTTCGACCCCATGGTCGGTGCCGCTACCGTCCTGCTCGGCGCTGGCTGCGGCTGCCTGGGCTCCACGGTTAACCCGTTCGCCGTCGGCGCTGCCGTCGACGCTCTGACCGGCGTTGGCATTGAGGTCAACCAGTCCATCATCATCGGCCTCGGTGCCGTCCTGTGGATTGTTACCACTGCTATGTCCATCTTCTTCGTGATGAGCTACGCCAAGAAGGTCAAGGCTGACAAGGGTTCCACCATCCTGTCGATGCAGGAGCTCAAGGACGCCGAAGAAGCTCACGGCAAGGCTGCTTCCGAGGTCCACAAGGAGGTCAAGCTCACCGGTCGTCAGAAGGGTGTTCTGATTGCCTTCGCCTTCACCTTCGTCGTCATGATCGTCGGCTTCATTCCGCTGGCCGACCTCAACGAGGGCGTCGCTAACTTCTTCGACGCTGGCGCTGTCTACGACGCCGACGGTAACGCCGTCGTCCAGGGCTGGTCTGCCCTGATCACCGGCCTGCCCATTGGCCAGTGGTACTTCGACGAGGCTTCCACCTGGTTCTTCCTTATGGCCGTCCTGATCGGTATCATCGGTGGCCTGTCCGAGAAGCAGATCGTTAACACCTTCATCACCGGCGCTGCCGACATGATGTCCGTTGTTCTCGTCATCGCCCTCGCCCGTGGTATCTCCGTCCTCATGGCTAACACCGGCCTCGACGTCTTCGTCCTCGACGCTGCCGCCAATGCTCTGGCTGGCCTGTCCGGCGTGATCTTCGCTCCCATGAGCTTCCTGGTCTACTTCGGCCTGTCCTTCCTGATCCCCTCGACCTCCGGTATGGCCACCGTCTCCATGCCCATCATGGGACCGTTGGCTGTTAAGCTCGGCTTCTCGCCTGAGGTCATGGTCATGATCTTCTCCGCCGCCATCGGTGTCGTGAACCTGTTCACCCCGACCTCCGGCGCCATCATGGGCGGTCTCGCCCTGGCCAAGATCGAGTGGACGACCTGGCTCAAGTTTGCCCTTAAGCTCATCGTCGCGCTCTCTGTCGTCTGCGCCATCATCCTGACCGTCGCCTGCGTGTTGATCTAAGTACCCAACGGGTACCCCACGGAAACCTTGACGATCCTGTAGAGGATCACCTGGTCATCGTCTGTCCGGCGGGGTAAACCCACCGGTAGACTCCTACCTTTAGCCCCCTTCCGTTCCGTGCGCGGGAGGGGGCGACTTTTTGTTCCGCGGTTTTACCAAACCGCGGAACCGGTCGACGCTACGCGCCGTCCAGAACGACAATTTGTCATTCAAAAGGCAAGGCATGACCAGAAGGTCTATGCCTTGCCTT
>CAJLLN010000057.1:0-9922 GCA_905207495.1 uncultured Collinsella sp.
TGGTAGCGGCACCATTGGACTCGAGACCCAGCTCGGCGGCGCGCTCGGCCTCCTGGTCACAGAGCAACTTATCGTATGCCTTCAAGAACGGCAGGGAGATGATGGCGTCCAGCAAGATGATGATCGCGACAAATACCAGAGCGATAAGCTGGAAGTTCGTGGTGATGAAGATGCCGATGGGGGCGGGGGTGGCCCAAGGCACCACGAAGGAGAAGCCGTTCATGCCCACGTTATCGATAAAGAACTTGGCAACGCTCACGTTGACGCAGCCGGCGGCAACAAAGGGGATGAGCATGTAGGGGTTAAGGATCATCGGCGCGCCAAAGAGCAGCGGCTCGTTGACAGCAAAGGCAACAGGAACAATCGAGGCCTTACCGACGGCTTTGAGCTGCTTGGACTTCATAAAGAGAATCAGCAGAAGCGGCACGATGAACGTGGCGCCGGTGCCGCCGAACTCACCCACGAGCGACATGTTAAAGGTGAGGGAGTGGGCGGGGTGACCACCGGCCAGCAGAACCTGCAGGTTCTCGGCCTGGTTGGCAAGACGGATGGGGTCGATGCCCGGCTGGACGATCGAGGGGCCGTGGACGCCGATGAACCAGAAGAACGCGGTGGCTGCCTGAATAAGGATGAGTCCGGGGTAGGTCTCTGCTGCAGTGAAGAGCGGGGAGAGCAGCTTGATGAGCAGCTCGGAGAACGGAACGCCCATGAGGTTGCGCACGACAACATCGATGATGCCGCAAATGATGACAGCGCCACCGAAGGGGATGATGTCGCGGAAGTTCTGAGCGATGGCGCCCGGGACCTCCTTGGGCAGCTTAATGGTCAGATCGCGCGAGACGCAGAATTTATAGACCCACACGGTAATGAACGCTGCGATATAGGCGGAGAACAGACCGCGCGTGCCCATGCTGGTGCAATCGAAGACCGAAAGTTCGGAGCCGTTGAACTTGGTGGTGAACTGCGTAACAGCGAGCAGCAGCATGCTGCACTGGGCGGCCACCATGGTGGAGCCGTCGTTGAGCACCTTGCCGGCGGGCATGCGACGGTTCATGGACGCCGTGAAGTTCTTGGCAGTGGTGCCGGCAACCATGATGCCCATGACGCCCATGGTGAAGTTGTACAGCTTGTTGCACCAGTCGATGAGCGGCTGGGGCAGCGTGATGCCAACTACGCCAGGAAGGGTGGCGATCAGCAGAAAGATCGAAGAGGTGAGGACGATGGGCATGCACCCAAGGAATCCGTCCTTAATGGCCTGGAGGTAGATGTTCCTTGAGATCTTCTCAAAGAACGGTTGATGCTTTTCGAGCATCTTTACGATGGCGTCCATAGAGCTTCTTTGCTACTTGATGCGCGATGCATGTGGATGGAACTGGTCGTCGATGGATGGTCAGGACTGCCCGGAAACCTTCCTGCTTAAGGAAGGCATTGCGAAATGACAACGTTGTCATTTCGTTAATGACAACGTAAGACATTTTTGGAAGAGCAACAAGGATATACGGGTGAGCGGTCGATATTGTCCGGTAAACGGTTGATTTATCAGTCAGGCAGGTAGTGTATGCTAGAACGCAAAAAGCAAGCGATAGAGAACCGAGTGGAGAAGCAGTGGCAACGATGGACAAGAAAAATGTCTCAATGAATGATGTGGCAGTTGCCGCTGGTGTTTCTCTCAAGACGGTTTCGCGCGTGATTAACGAGCCCGATAGCGTGCGAGAGTCGACACGCGATAAGGTCCATTCCGCAATGGAGGCGCTCGGGTTTCGAGCCAACTTTGCCGCGCGTTCACTTAAGTTGGGCCGTTACGGGTGCATCGGCGTGGTGATGTTCCACTTGTCGGGCGGTGCCGTGGACATGATTGATGGTATCGCCGATGCCGCCGAAGAACGCGGCTTTGCGCTCACGATGATTAAGAAGTGCGCAGCGGAGAAGATGACCCTTGCCGATGCGGCGCGCAGGATGTCGCAGCTCCCCGTCGACGGCATGATTTTCAACCTGCGCCAGATGGTCGATGACTTTGATACCTTTGAGGCGCCGAAAGACCTCAAGACGGTGATTATCACACCGATGGAACATCCTACCTGCTCTACCGTCAGTGACGACCAAGAGGGCGGCGCGCGCATGGCGTGCGAGTACTTCTTGAACCACGGGCACAAGAACGTGTACTTCGTCTCTGGTAAGAAAGAGTCACTGTCGAGCCAGTGCCGTATGAAAGGTTGGCGAGCGGCACTCGAGGCACGTGGCATTGAGCCGCCCGAGCCTCTGCAAGGCGATTGGAATGCGGATAGTGGCTATGCCGCGGGCCTTGTGCTTGCCGATAAGCCCGATTGCACGGCGGTCCTCGCTGCTAACGACTGCATGGCAAACGGCGTGATGATGGCTCTACGTGACAAAGGGCTCAATGTGCCCGACGACGTGTCCGTGATCGGCTTCGACGATGAGCTCTACAAGACGATTCCCAACTCGATTCTGACGTCGGTGAAGTTTCGCCACCGCGAACTGGGCATCCGTGCGCTTAACGAGGTCGTCGCAGGTCTGGAAGCCCCGAGCTCCAGAAGTCGTACGCTCGTCTCGGGCGTGTTGGTCGAGCGTTCCAGCGTAAGGGATCTGCGGGCGTAGACGTGCTCGGCCTGCTCGTCTAAATCTGTAACAGGTGGGACCCGAAAACTCGACTAGGTGTTATAGATTGAGATTTTGTCTACCCAGCCATCATCTTTGTCTCGATCTGTAACAGTTAGGAGTGAAATGACCAGCCAGGTGTTACAGATCTAGATTGATTGGATTGACCCATCTGTTTGTCTCGATCTGTAACATCTAAGCGGTCAAAAGCGGTCTACATGTTACAGATTGAGATTTTTGGCTTGGCCTGTGCGTTCACCTCGATCTGTAACAGCTGGGACCCAAAAACTCGGCTAGATGTTACAGATTAAGATGAACAGGAGGACGGGTGCGGTCTAAACAAAATGGCCCGCGCATCACGCATCGATGCACGGGCCATTTTTTTTCTGCGAGCGGCAGGTGGCGTCAGCGTTTTATGCCTCGAGGTTTTCCTCGATCCAGGCGACGGCACCCTTGGGATCCTTAGTGAGGTCGATGTACTGTTTGCCCTTGGGCGACAGCAGCGTGATGCCCAGGCGGTCGGTGTCGGCCTTCATCTCGTTGTAATAGGTGCGAACCTGCGGAGCCAGGACGATGACGTTGTACTGGTCCATGATGGCGTAGTGGCTGCCGTAGGCACCGGCGTTGGCGGTAATGTCGATGCCCAGCTCGTTGGCGCCTTCCTTAAGCGCGTTGGCGAGCAGTGCAGAGGTGCCGGCGCCAGCGCACAGAACCAGAACCCTCAGATCCTTGCCCTTAAGGGCGGACGGAGCTGCGGAGGCCTCAGTGGCAGAAGCGGTCTCGACAACAGGAGCCTCAACGGCGGGGGCGGCAGCGGTCTTGACGGCCTTGGTCTCCTCGGCCTCTTCTTCGGCCAGGGTCTCGGCCTCCTGCTTGCACAGGACGTTGTCGTAGGCCTTGCAGAACGGGTAGTAGATTAAGAAGTCAACGACCAGCAGGACGACAACCAGGACCAGAGAGATCGGCTGGAAGTTGGTGTCGATGAAGGTGCCGATCGGTCCGGGGAGTGCCCACGGCATGGCATAGATAAAGCCGTTCATGCCCAAAAAGTCGATGAAGAACTTACCAATGAGGACGTTGGCCACGGGGGCAAACAGGAACGGGATCAGGAAGTACGGGTTGAGGATGATGGGCGCGGCGAACAGCAGCGGTTCGTTGACGGCGAACATCACGGGTACGACAGAGGCTTTGCCGACGGCCTTGAGCTGCTTGGAGCGCATAAAGAGCAGGAAGATGATCGGGACAATGAACGTGGCGCCGGTGCCGCCGAGTTCGCCGATGTAGTTACCGAAGTTCTCGGTCAGGGCGAGGGCGGGGTGACCGCCGGCCTGCAGCGTGGCGAGGTTGGTGGTGATGTTGCCAAACAGCGCGGCGTTGAGGGCAGGCTTAACGACCGAGGGGCCGTGGATGCCCATGAACCAGAACAGCGGGATCATGAACCAGATGAGGGCGAGGCCGGCGTAGGAATCGGCAGCGGCGAACAGCGGGCTCACCAGCGTGGAGATGACGTTGGCAAACGGGACGGCCAAGCAGGTGCGGCAGATAACGTCGATGACGGCGACAAACAGGATGGAGAAGCTGAAGGCGAAGATGTCGCGGAAGTTCTGGGCGATGGCGCCGGGGACTTCTTTGGGCAGCTTGATGGTGATGTCTCGCTTAATGCAGAAGGCATAGATGTTGACCGTGGCAAATGCGGCGACAAAGGAGCTCAGTAGGCCCTTGGTGCCCATGTTGTCGGTAAAGAACACCGAGACATCGGCGCCGTCGATCTTGGCACTCGTCTGGGTAACGGCCAAGATGAGCATAGCGCACATGGCGGCGACCATGGTGCTCGTGGCGTTGATGGCCTTGCCGGCAGGCATGCGGCGGTTCTTGGAGCCGGTCAGCGCGCTTGCGGTGGTGCCGGCGACCATGATGCCCACGACGCCCATCGTGAAGTTGTAAACCTTGTTGCAGAAGTTCACGACGTCGACGTTCCACCAGTCGGGCAGCGTAAAGCCGCCGACCGTGGCGACAACGCCCGGCAGGGTCGAAATAAGCAGGAAGACAGAAGAAGACAGGATGATGGGCATTGCTGCCAAAAAGCCGTCTTTAATGGCCTGAAGGTAGATGTTCTTAGAGACCTTGTCGAAGTACGGCTGACCTTTCTCCAAGAACTTAACGATCGATTCCATAGTTCACGCTCCTCTTTGCATGAAATCTTAATGGCATGGACGTTGAAAACCTATATGGTCTCCCGCTTGCTAAAAGCCCGGGTGCAGGCGGGGTCGGTCCCAGGGGGAGAGAGGGGAGCGGCTGGGTTTGTATCGCATAGGGCCGCTCCCCTCTCGGGGGAAAGCGAGGCGATGCGCTACTGCGCGTCCGCCATAGTGTCGGCGAGCTCCTTGTACCAGAGTGCCGACTGCTTGATGTAGCGTTTTTGCGTGTCGAAGTCGATGTAGAACAGGCCGTAGCGCTTGTTATAGCCGTTGGCCCACGAGAACTGGTCCTGCAGGCTCCAGATAAAGTAGCCCTGGACGTCGACGCCCTCGGCGCGCGCCCGGAGCACCTTCTCCATGTGCTGGTCGACAAAGTCGATGCGCTCGGGATCGGCGACGATGCCGTTTGCGTCGGGCTCGGGGTCCTTGTGGCCCAGGCCGTTTTCGGTGATATAGATGACGGGGAGGTTGGGATAGGTGGCGCTGATGTGCTTGAGCGTGTCGTAGAGGCCTTGCGGGTAGATGAGCCAATCCCAGTCGGTGGTGGGGATACCCGGCATATCGACCTGCTGCCCGACGCCCTTAAACTTAAAGCACGAGGTGCCCTTGTCTCCGGTGCCGTTAAAGCTGTTGGTGGACTCGCCATCGTAGGCGGCGATAAACGCCGACTGATAGTAGTTGAGGCCGAACATATCGTTGCGGGGCGCCGCCTTGGCGAGCTCCTCCATGTCGCTGTCCTCAACCGTAAGCGTGGCGTTGTTGGCACGCAGAATCTCGTTGATGAGTGAGAGGGTGCGCGCGGAGTAGTGACCCAGGAAGGCGCCGTCCATGATGAAGTCGGTGTAGAAGGCGTTGTACAGGTCGGCGGCGTGCTGGTCGGCGGGCGAGTCTGTGGCAGGATATGCCGGCGTCAGGACGTTGACCATGCCAATGCGTCCGCCCAGGTGCTCGGTCTCGTCAAGATCCTTATACAGGTTGACGGCGCGGGCGTGGGCAACGAGCTCGTTGTGCTGGCTCTGGATGCCGCTCGTCACATCAAAGTGATGGTTGGGCGGGAAGTTGCCTTGGATGTATTGGGAGTGCGAGAGGCTGATGAGCTCGTTGATGGTGAACCAATTCTTGACCTCGCGGAACTCGCGGAAGCAGAACTCGGCATAGCGCACATAGGCGTCGACGGTCTTGCGGTTGAGCCAGTCGCCCTGGTTGAACAGGGCGGCGGGGGAGTCAAAGTGATGCAGGGACACATAGGGCTCGACGCCATACTTTTTGCAGCAGGCGAACAGCTCGTGGTAGTGCTTAACGCCCTCGGCGAGGGGCTCGGCATCGTCGCCGTTGGGGAAGATGCGGGTCCAGGCGATGGACACACGGATGGCGTTGAGTCCATGCTCGGCAGAAAGGCGGATATCCTCCTCGTAGCGGTTGTAGAAATCACTGGCCGGGTCGGGCAAAAAGCGACCCTGGGCGACAAGGTAATCGTCCCACATGGTCTTACCCTTGCCTGCCACCTTCGTGGAACCTTCCGTTTGGTACGCGGCGGTTGCGGCGCCCCAAACAAAGCCCTTCGGCAGCTGCTGTACGCGGTTTAGCAAAGACATATGCATACACCCTCTCGTCTCGCTGTTCGATATTGTGCGTTTGCGCTCAGGAGGCTCCCTGGTTAGCGTTCAGCGGTGAAAAAGCCCGATAAACACTATCTTAAAATGATTAGAACCAAAATGAGCACGTGAACATTTGACAATGAGCACGTTAACATCCGGCTGGGATGTATAGAAACAAAACAACTTCAAACAGCCGCGAACGGTTGTATTTGTTCGGTAAGCGGTTTTGATTGACAGAAGTTTTCATGTTGTGGTATATGGCTCGGGTATCATGAGCACGTTATCGATGTATGTACGATGCGCCATGGGCGCGGGGAATAGTTGGGAAGCAGGTTAGCGTGGAAGGCATGGCTCAGCAGACAAGGAATGGTCATTCGGCGAGCGCGGCAGAGGTTGCGGCGCTCGCTGGCGTGAGCCGCCAGACTGTGTCTCGCGTGGTCAACGGTATGCCCAACGTGACGGAAAAGACGCGCAAGCGTGTGCTGGCCGCCATGGAAGAGCTGGGCTTTCGTCCCAATTTTGCTGGAGCGGCGTTGCGCGGCGGGTCGTATCGTTCTATTGGCCTGTGCATGTACAACATCACACGTGTCGGTAACCTGGCGACGCTCGAGGGTATCATGCAAGCGGCGCGCGAGCACGATTTTGCCGTCACTATGATCGAGATGGGCGGCGACAAGCCCTATACACTTGCCGATGCCTCGCGCCGCATGGTCGAGCGACCCGTCGACGGCATGATTCTCAACATGAACCGCATGGCTCCCGATTTTGAGGAGTTTGTTCCCCAGCCGGGAGTGCGAACGGTCATCCTGTCCATGTATGCGCATCCGCGCTGCACGACGATTGACTCCGACCAGTATGGTTCGTGCGAGCTGTTGACCAATTATCTGCTGGAACATGGTCACTCGAATATGCGGTTTGTGGCGGGTCCGGAAAACTCGATTTCCTCGCGTTTTCGTGAGGCCGGTTGGCGCGATACGCTGGGTCGTGCTCATGTCGATGCCGCTCCGATGCTGCGTGGCGATTGGAGTGCGGACAGTGGGTACGCCATGGGCGAGCGGATTGCGGCCGAGGTGCTTGCCGGCGGGTCGCAGGCGCCGACTGCCGTGCTTGCGGCAAATGACCAGATGGCGCTGGGCGTTATCGCCGCGCTCGAGAACGCGGGCCTGTCCGTGCCCGACGACGTGAGCGTGGTTGGTATCGACGACGCGCTCGAGGGACTTGTTCCTCACAATCGGCTGACGACGCTGCGATTTGATTTGCGCGGTGTCGGTAAGCTTGCGTTTGAGGCGGCGATTGGAGAGAGCTCGTCTATCGAGGCGATTCATGTGCCGAGTACGCTGGTCGAACGCTCGACTGTTAGGGACATACGGGGTTAGGTCCTACTCCGTTTGTCTCGATTTGTAACAGGTAGACGGTCAAAAGCGGGCTACGTGTTACAGATTTAGATTCTTCGGAAAGAGCAATCCTGTTCGTCTCAATCTGTAACAGCTAGGACCAAAAAACTCGGCTAGATGTTACAGATCGAGACAAACGGCCCCCAGGCCGAACAAAAACAAAAGACCGGGGGCGGCGCGCCGTGTGACGTGCCGCCCCCGGCTGAGAAATGGGGACAGGTTATGTGAGCGGGCAACCCCGCCAGTCACTAGTCCAGACGACGGGTCTGCGCCACGTGCTTATACCAGTATGCGCTTGCCTTGGGCGTGCGCTTCTGGGTTTCAAAGTCAACGTAGAAGAAGCCGTAACGCTTGTTGTAGCCATTGGTCCAGGAGAACTGATCCTGCAGGCTCCACAGGAAGTAGCCGCCCACGTTGACGCCCACCTCCATGGCCTTGAGCAACCAGCGCAGGTGCTGCTCGATGTAGTCGATGCGCGGCTGGTCGTCCACAAAACCGTCCTTGTAGGGGTCCTTGTAGCCCATGCCGTTCTCGGTGATGAAGATCTGCTTGTAGTTGGGGTAGCGCTGCTTAATGTAGACGAGCAGATCGAACAGGCCCTCGGGATAGATGATCCAGTCCCAGTCGGTGGTGGGGACGCCGGGCTTGTTCACATGCTCGCCAATGCCCTTAACGCGCCAGCGGCCAGTGCCCTTCTCGCCCGTACCGTTGTGGTGCAGGTCGTTTTCGCCGTCGTAAGCCTTCAAGAAGCGGCACTGGTAGTTGTTAACGCCCAGGTAGTCGTTGTAGAGCGCGGCCTCGCGCATGATTTCCAGATCCTCGTCTAGGATCTCGATGGTGCCGCCCGAGACGGCAGCCAAGCGGTTGGCGCACTCGAGGGTGTCGGGCGCGTAGTCGCCGCGGAAGGTGGCGTCGAGCAAGAACTGGTTCTGCAGCACGTGCTCGTTGTTGGCGGCTTTGATGTCGGCGGGGTCGTTCTCGTTGAGCGGGTACTTAAACTCCAGCGACTGGATGACGCCGATCTTGCCCTTAAAACCGCCGTTGTGGAAGGCCAGCACGGCCTTGGCGTGGGCGAGCATCATGTTGTGCTCGCACTGGAAGGCCTCGGCCAGATGCGCCTTGACGCCACCGGGGAAGGTGCCCTCGATGTAGGTGTTGGAGGCGTCGGCCCAGATCTCGTTAAAGGTGAACCAGTAGGTCACCTGGTCGGCGTACTCCTTAAAGCAGAAGGTGGCAAAGTCCACAAAGGCGTCGATGGTCTCGCGGTTGAGGAAGTCGCCCTTCTCAAAGAGGGGAAGCGGCGTGTCAAAGTGATGCAGCGTGACAAACGGCTCAACATGGTGCTTATGGCACTCGGCGAAGAGATCGTGGTAGAACTGGACGCCCTCGGGGTTGATTTCGCCGGTGCCGTTGGGGAAGATGCGGCTCCAGGCGATGGAGAGGCGAATGCCGTTGATGCCAAACTCCTCGCACAGCTCCAAATCGACGGGGTACTGGTTGTAGAAGTCCGAAGCGGGATCGGGGGAGAAGCGCCCCTGGGCCTCCAGGAAGTCGTCCCAGGCAACCTTGCCCTTACCGTGAGTGCGGGTCTCGCCCTCTACCTGGTAGGCAGCGGTGGCGCCGCCAAAGACAAAGTCCTCGGGAAACTGCGCAGGCGGGTTGGTGACGCTAGCGGGGTTAACGGACATGATGATCCAATCGTCTAGATCGAAGGGCCAGCCGGCTGTGGATGGTCGGCTGGCCCTGGGCGTTACTTACTTCGAGAGTTGCTCGCTTACGAAGGCGAGAGACTTGTCGCCGTTCTGGGAGAGCTCGATGTACTGCTTGCCACGGCAGGCGACGCACTTGTTGCCCACGCGCTCGCAGTCTTTCTGCAGGTCGGCCAGGTAGCTGGCGGCCTGCGGGGCCAGGACGACCAGGTCAAAGTCGGGGAGCATGTCCACGTGGTTGCCATAGGCCTCGGCAGCGGTCTCAAGATTGATACAGCGCTCCTTGGCGGCCTTGGCCAGCGCGTTGGCGAGCAGGCCTGAGGTTCCGCCACCCTGGCAGAGCACGAGCACGCGCTTGCCGTTGAGGTCACTGGCGGTCGTTGCCTCAGTGGCGACAGCGGCGGGGG
>CAJLLN010000058.1:0-9823 GCA_905207495.1 uncultured Collinsella sp.
GGCATGACCAGAAGGTCTATGCCGTCCTCTTTTCATGCCAATTTGTTCGCTCTGGCGCCCGCTCGCTGGCATTGCTAAAACATCGACGTTACCGTGGTCCAAACTAGTCATTGGGGGCGTTCTTGTTTGACTGGTCGTTTAAGGACGTCCCCAATGACTGCTCGGATTGCTAATTTGTGCGGGTTGTGGTTTTGTGACCTGCTGAAATTTAGGATACTGTACAACTGTACGTTAATTTGTCTTCGTAGTATATTGCTACCCGCAAAACTCAATACCATTGTGCTCTGAGACGCTAAAGCGCCTACGTACAATGGTTGTCGATAGTACGATTCGATTTAACGACAGGATGGATGGTCCAAGCGTGAGTCTCGGCAGCAAACTATCCAACGCAAAGGTATCCTTTGCGATCTTTAAGCGTGACATCAAGCGATTGCTCGTGAATCCCGTCGCCTTGGTGGTTACCCTTGGCGTGTGCGTTATTCCCTCGCTGTATGCCTGGTACAACATCGTGGCCAACTGGGATCCGTACGGAAACACCCAGGGTATCAAGATTGCCATCGCCAACAACGATCGGGGCACCCAAAACGACTTGGTGGGCGAGCTCAACGCGGGCGACCAGGTTGTCGATCAGCTCAAGGAGAACGATCAGCTGGGCTGGACCTTCGTCGATTCGGCGTCCGATGCCAAGGAGGGCGTCGAGAGCGGTGAGTACTATGCGGCCATCGTAATCCCCAAGAACTTCTCGGATAACCTGGTTTCGATGCTCGACGGTAACTACCATCAGCCCAAGCTTACGTACTACGTCAATGAGAAGAAGAGCGCTATTGCGCCCAAGGTTACCGACACCGGTGCAAGCACCATCGAGGAGCAGATCAACTCGGAATTTGTCTCCACGGTGGGCGAGACCGTTGCCAGCATTGCCAAGGATGCCGGAGTCGATTTAAAGGACAAGGCAACCCAGACTCAGGATTCGTTGGCAAGTTCTGTCTCCGAGGCATCCGATACCTTGGGCGAGGTGCGCGATTCGATTGGCGACATGAATGCCGCCATCGATAAGACGAGTGGCGCTATCGCCTCGGCTGATGCGGCACTTGCCGGCATGCAGGGTCAGGCGCCGTCACTGACGCAAGCGATCTCTCAGGGCAACGACCTGCTGGGTGAAGCTCGCACCACGGCGGGCAACTCTATCGCCTCGCTCTCCAAGGCGCTCTCGGAAGGCAGCCTTGCGCTCACCAAGACGTCGGCCTTCGCGAACGCTGCCATCGGCAAGCTGACGGGCACGGTCACATCTACGACCACCCGTATCGACAACTCGCTCGAGTCTCTCCAAGCGACGATCGACCACAATAAGGCCGTTATCGGGCACTTGGAGATTCTCGCCAATGACACGTCGACAGGTTCCGAGGAAATTGACGCGCGCATTGTATCGACCATCAATACGCTCCGTGAGCAGAACGAGAAGTTGCAGAGCATCAAGGACGGTCTGTCCGCGCAGTCGAGCGCCATGGCGAATGACGCCGCGGCTGTCTCGGGTGCCAGCGACGCTATCAATAACGCAATTCAGACCGGCGCGACCAACCTTGGCCAGGCCCAGACGGACCTGGGTCAAAACGCGCTGCCGAAGGCCTCGAGCGCGCTTGATTCCTTTGCCGCCGTCTCGGGTGATTTGACGGGTATCGTATCTGGCCTCACGCCCACGATTGCAAGCGCGCGCGGTACGCTTTCGCAGCTTAACGCTACGCTCGGCCAGGCCAAGACCACGCTGTCCCAGACCGATTCCTCGCTTGCCAAGGTCCAGGACAAGCTCGCAACCGCCGCCAACGACATCGCGGCGCTACAGACCTCCGAGTCCATGGGCGAGCTGGCCGACCTGATGGGCGTCGACGTCAATGACGTCGCAGACTTCATGGCATCTCCGGTTGAGCTCGCGTCCAAGTCGATCTATCCGGTTAAGAGCTTCGGCTCGGGCATTGCCCCGTTCTATACCAACCTGGCGCTTTGGGTGGGCGGCTACGTGCTTATCGCCATCTACAAGCTCGAGGTCGACCGCGAAGGCATCGGCAGCTTTACGGCGCGCCAAGGCTACTTTGGCCGCTGGTTGCTCATGGTGATCCTGGGCGCGTTGCAGGCCATCATCGTTACGGTAGGCGATCTGGTGATTGGCGTGCAGTGCGTCAGCCCGCTGCTGTTCGTGCTGGGCGGCATCGCCATTTCGTTCACCTACGTCAATATCATCTATGCGCTGTCCACCACGTTTAAGCATATCGGCAAGGCTATCGGCGTCATTCTCGTCATCGTGCAGATCCCGGGTTCGTCGGGCATGTACCCCATCGAGATGATGCCCGGCTTCTTCCAGTGGCTGCACCCGCTGCTGCCCTTTACCTACGGCATCAATCTGCTGCGCGAGACGGTCGGCGGCATGTATTCGTTCAACTACCTGTTTAACCTGTGCATTCTGGGCGTGTTCTTGATCGTGGCGCTCTTTATCGGCCTGCAGCTGCGTCCGCTGCTGCTCAACCTTAACCTGCTCTTTGATAAACAGCTCTCCACGACCGGTATGATGATTTGCGAGTCCAACGACCTGCCGCGCCAGCGCTACTCGCTGCGCACGGCCATGCGCGTCATGCTCGATTCCGATTCGTACCGTCGCGAACTGCTCGATCATGCGGTCGCCTTTGAACATCGCTACCCGTACTACATCAAGGGCGGTTTTGCCGCCGTGGTGGGCGTTCAGGTCCTGCTCTTTGTCCTGTCGACGGTTCTCGATATCGACAATAACGGCAAGATCATCCTGCTTGTCATTTGGATCATCTCGGTTATTGCCATCTGCGGCTGGCTTATCAATATCGAATATATCCGAGCGAGCCTCAATACCCAGATGCGCATCTCGGCGCTTTCGGATGAGGACCTGCGTCGCGAGATGCGCGAACACACGGCCGCCATTCCTGCCGCCCGCCACATGTTTGGCCTCAACGCCAGCGAGCGTGGTGCCAAGGGCGGCGATCAGTCCACGGGCCGCTTGCCGCATATCGGCTCGCACCATAAATCTCAGGGCAGCGACAGCACAGCCACAAATGATGGAGATACCACCGCGCTTGGCAAGCACTCCAAAGGAGGTGAGGCATAAATGAAGAACATCCTGCATCTGTTTAAGCGCGATGTCCAAAACGTGTCTCGCTCCGTAATCGGCTTGGTTGTCGTGATGGGCCTCATTATCGTACCGTGTCTGTACGCGTGGTTTAACATCGCCGGCAGCTGGGATCCGTACGGCAACACCGGCAATCTTAAGATCGCCGTGGTCAACACCGATGAGGGTTACGAGAGCGATTTGATCCCCGTCGAGGTTAACGTGGGCGAAAACGTGACCGCCACCCTACGCGGCAACGAGAGCTTCGATTGGGTTGTGCTCAACAATCGCGAAAAGGCTATCGAGGGCGTTAAGTCGGGCGCGTACTATGCTGCCGTCGTTATCCCCAAAACGTTTAGCGCTGACATGATGACGCTTTTCTCGACCGACGTGAAACACGCCGATATCGAGTTTTACGAGAACCAGAAGGCCAACGCCATTGCGCAGATCGTGACCGAGAAGGGTTCGAGCGCCGTCCAGAGCCAGGTTAACAAAACTTTTACCGAGACCATTACGAGCATCGGTCTTAAGACGGTGTCCAGCCTGCTCGATTACATGAGCACCGACCAGGTGGGTAACTTTATCGCCAACCTGTCCTCGACGCTTGGCGATTCGATTGAGGACCTGCGAGACGTTCAGGCAAATGCTTCGTCGCTGGCGGGCATTTTGAGCTCCACGTCCGATTCGCTGACGTCGGCGAGCGGCATGCTCAAGCAGACCGGTGCCGTCGATGAGTCGACAAAGCAGCTCATGGAACATGCCAAAAGCGGCATCGATGATTCCAAAGAAGCGCTTAAGGCGGCAAACGATGCCATCGATGCCGCAATCGATGGAAGTGCGGGTTCGTTCGACAATGTGTCTGCCGAGCTCGCGAAGGCGTTCGACACCGCAAACCAGCATGTCGACCTTACGGTGTCCCAACTCAACGATGCCGCTGCGGCCCTCAATGCGCGCGCCAAGGATATCGATGCGATGGCCGATCAGCTCCGCAGCCTTGCCGACCAGGTGAGCGATGAGAATTTGAAGGACGGCCTCAAGTCCGCCGCGACGTCGCTGGGCAGAATCGCCGTTGAGTACCGCAACAATGCCAAGGATCTGGCGGCTACCGCGAAGTCTCTCTCCGATAGCATGGCCGAGGTCAACAACTCGCGTGCCGAGGTCGATCAGGCCATCGCTGATGCCAAGGCCGGCATCGCGGGTGCCAAATCCGATTACGATTCCACGTTCTCGGTTAAGGCCAAGGAGCTCAAGAAGACGGTTTCGGGCATTCTGGACTCGCTTGATGGCATCTCGGGCGACCTGGATAGCGCCGTAGGCGGCCTGACCGACGCATCCGGTTCGCTGGCAAAGGGCCTCTCCAAGGCTGCAAAGCTGGTCAACAAGGCTTCTGATCAGCTGGGCGAGGCGTCGGACAAGATCAGCGCGTTTAAGGACGAGCTCGACGGCGCCTTGATGTCGGATGACCTCGCTACGATCAAGACGATGATCGGCAATGATCCCGAGGGTCTGGCCGTGTCGCTTTCCGGCCCCGTCGCGCTCGACCGCAAGCCGGTCTATCCGATTCGCAACTACGGTTCGGCCATGGCGCCGTTCTACACGATTCTGTCGCTATGGGTCGGCTCGATCGTACTGGCAGCTATGATGAAGGTCTCGGTCGACGATGAGCTTATCAACGAGCTCATCCCCGTGCGCTTACACGAGATCTACCTGGGCCGCTACCTGTTCTTTGGCGGTCTGGCCCTGCTGCAGGCAACGCTCGTGTGTGCGGGCGACATCCTGTTCTTTGGCATTCAGTGCGACAACCCGCTGCAGTTTGTGCTGGCGGGCTGGGTCGCGAGTCTCGTGTTCTCCAATATCGTCTACACGCTTACGGTATCGTTTGGCGATATCGGCAAGGCTTTGGCCGTAGTGTTGCTGGTCATGCAGGTCGGCGGTTCGGGCGGTACGTTCCCCATCGAGATGACCGGCCCCGTGTTCCAGGCGATATATCCGTTCCTGCCGTTTACCCATGGCATCAACGCTATGCATGCCGCCATGGCTGGCGCCTACCATATGGAGTACTGGGTTGAGCTGGGCATTCTGGCGAGCTATCTGATTCCGTCGCTGGCCCTGGGCGTCGTCTTCCGCCGTCCGGTCATCAAAGCCAACGACTGGATCATCGAAAAACTGGAATCAACCAAATTGATTTAATACAGCAACGTAAACGCCGTCGGAACATCGAGGTTATCCAAGTCGGTACTTTAGTGGGCTGGATTGCGATGCAACGCTGGTTGTTGCTACAGTAGCGGGGCGTGCCGGGGGTCCGGTGCGCCCCGTTTTTATTTGACCATGAGGCGGCACGCAGCCATACGCGTGCGGACACCACGCCCAGATTGAGTGTGAGGATGTTCCATGGCCCAATACGCTGCCAACGAAATCGAGAATATGCCCGATAGCCCTGTAGCCCGCGAAGACCTAGGTGCCGGCGGTGCCTCTCGCGGTGCCGGTGCGCGCTCGCCGCTGTTCTGGAAGGTCTTGCTGCTTTCGGTGGCGGTCATCTGGGGCTATTCCTTCACCACCATGAAGGATGCGCTCGATACCATTCCGGTGTTCGAGCTGCTCTACATTCGTTTTCTTCCGGCGTCGTTGGTCATGCTTGCCATCTTCCACGAGCGCATTGTTGCCCATTTCAACGCTCGAAACCTGATTGTTGGACTTGGCATGGGCGCGCTCATGTGGGGTGCCTACGGTTTGCAGACGATCGGCCTGGCACAGACCACGGCAGGCAAGAGTGCATTTTTGACGGGCACGTACTGCATCTTGGTTCCGTTTGCGAGCTACGTTCTAAGCGGCGAAAAGCTTACCCGTTACAACTTGGGCGCCGCGTTGCTGTGCCTGGCGGGCATTGGTCTGGTGGCGCTCGATAGCGTCGAGTTCAATGTCGGCGATGTCATCACACTGGGCGGTGCGGTCTTCTTTGCCATCCAGATGGCGGTGACCGCCAAGTATGGCCGCAAGATGGACATCAACGTCATCACGTTTTGGATGTTTGTGGGCAACGGCGTGCTGAGCCTGATCTCGTCGCTGCTATTCGAGACCCAAGCGCCGCTGTCCGTTTGGACGCCGAGCTTTATCAGTGTGATGGCGTTTCTCTCGGTGGGCTGCACATGCGCGGCTCTGCTCATCCAAAACGTCGGCCTGGCGCATGTCTCGGCCTCGACGGGCTCACTGCTCCTTTCGATGGAGTCGCCTTCGGGCGTGCTGTTCTCGGTGCTGCTGATGGGGGAGGCGCTCACCTCGCGCCTGCTCGCCGGCTTCGCGCTCATCTTTCTTTCGATTATCTTGAGCGAGACGCATTTCGATTTCTTGCGCCGAAAATCACACCCGCAATTGTAAACAACTTGTTGCGCCGCCCTCCCAGGGCGGCATTTTTTATGTCATGCCCTTACAGTTGTACCTTGCACTTTACGATATCAAAGTGCGTGCTGCAAAAACGTTACTGGAGGGCTTCTATGGCATCAGCTCTGTCCGATTTTCAACCGCAACCAGCGCCCCAGGCCACCGCGGCGGCGCAGGCCGCTATCGGTGACGGTCTTGTCGCAGAAGCTCAGGCTTTTGCAGACGAGCTCGCTGCATGGCGACACGATCTACACCAGATGCCCGAGCTGGGTAACAATCTTCCGCAGACGTCTGCCTATATCCAGGCACGTCTGGACGAGATGGACATCCCCCATACCACGCTCGTCGACGGTTCCTGCGTCGTTGGCCTGATCGGTGCCGGTGCCACCGCGGCCCAGGGCAATGGCGTCTGCACGGACGAACAGGCCGGAACGGTCATTATGCTGCGTGGCGACATGGATGCCCTGCCCGTTGCCGAAGAGTCGGGCGAGCCTTTCGCCTCTACGAACGGCTGCATGCATGCTTGCGGTCACGATATGCACGCGACGGCGCTGCTTGGTGCGGCGCGCCTGCTCAAGGCCCGCGAGGCCGAGCTTGTCGACGCCAACGCTACCGTCAAACTGCTGTTCCAGCCGGGCGAGGAGACCTTTGAGGGGGCACGCGCTGCCATCGCCGACGGCTTGCTCGAGAACCCGCGTCCTCAGGCGGCTTTTGCCATGCATGTTAACAGCCAATCGCCGCTCGGCCTGGTGCTCTATGGGAGCCCGGCGCTTTCGGGCGTGTACGGTTTCCGCATCACGCTGCAGGGCAAGGGCGGACATGGCTCGAGCCCCGAGATCTGCATCGACCCCATCACGGCCGGCGTCCATGTGCACCTGGCGCTTCAGGAGCTCATTGCTCGCGAAGTGCCGGCGGCCAAGGAGGTCGCACTGACCGTGGGTAAGTTTGCCGGTGGCCAAGCGGCCAACGTCATCCCCGACACCTGCGTGCTCGAGGGAACGCTGCGCGGCTTTGATGTTGAGCTCATGGCTCACCTAAAGACCCGCATCGCGGAGGTCGTTAACGGCGTTGCCACGACCTATCGTACGCCGGCGACCGTCGAGACACTTTCGGATGTTCCGCCGCTTGTACTCGACAGCGATATGACTCAGGCGTCGCTTGGCTACGTGGGCGCAGTGCTGCCCAAGGCGGCTTTCTTGCCGCTTTTCCATGCCATGGCGAGTGAGGACTTCGCGCTTATCTCGAGCGAGATTCCGAGTGCGTACTTTACCGTGGGCGCGGCCGTAACCGACACGGACGAACACTTTGCCCAGCACCATCCCAAGGCACGCTTTAGCGATGCCGAGCTGCCGCTCGGTGCCGCGGCCTATACCGCCGTCGCTTTGGGCTATATCGCCGACCACCGGTAGCACCCAACCTTGCCTTTCAAGCCTGCGGGCATGGCCGCAAGGCCTATGCCCTTGTCTTTCAAGGCAATCTTGGGCACTACCGGCGCCCGGCGCAGGCTATTCGTTTGTCTAAAAGGAGCAGTATGCCCCAGCAGCGTAAGTTCTTCCCCGGCTGGCTCGTGGTGGCCTCCGGCTTCGTGATCATGGCCACGTGTTACACGATTTTTGTCAATTGCATGAGCCTGTTCCAGCCGCTGATCGTCAGCGACCTGGGTATTTCCCTTGCGCAGTACAACGTCTCCAATGCCATCTCCACCGTGGTGAGTGTCGTGGGTTCGCTCGTTATCGGTCATGTTGCCGATAAGGTGAGTGGCCGCGTATTGGGCTCGCTCACCGTTATCGCTACCTCGGCGGTGCTTGCTGGCATGAGCTTTGTCGGTGAGCTGTGGCAGGTCTACGTGCTCTTTGCCGTCTCGGGCTCCTTTGCGAGCACCTGGATCGTGTGCCTGGCGTGCTCCGTGGTTATGCTCGTGTTCCTGCTGGCATCCGAGCCCATCGCCGCCAAGCTGCGCGCGAGCGTGGCGGGGGAGTAGACGTCCGTCGCTCTTTTCTGTTCGCCCCGTTCTATCCGTGGCCGCCTTGGAGGCCGAATGGATGCTCGTACCATCATTCGGTTTCCAAGGCGGCCACGGGCCTACGAAATGATCCGTTTTCCTCCGTCCCCAAGGGGTCGCGTGATCCGAAGGGGACGGAGGAAAACGGATCGCAAACCGCGGCGGCGCATCTGGCCGAACGAGTCCCCATACCCTCGTTCGGTCAGACGCGCCGCCGCGTTGCTGCTTTGTGCCGTATAATGACCGTTACCTATGACGCGATACAAAAGAAAGGTGTTTGCCCATGCAGGCACAGAAGGCGGAGGGAACCCGCGACCTTATCGGCGCCGAGATGCGCGCCTGGCAAAAGATGCAGCAGATTGCGGCCGGCGTGTTCGAGCCGTTTGGTTTTAAGCCCATCGAGACGCCCGCGATCGAGCAGGTGGACGTGTTTGTCCACGGTATCGGCCAGTCGACCGACGTCGTGCGCAAGGAGATGTTCCGCGTGTTTAGCGGCGCCAACCTGGAGCGCGTCTTTACCGAAGGCACCGACACTAAGCTTAAGCCCAAGCAGCGCCTGGCCCTTCGTCCCGAGGGCACGGCCGGCGTGGTGCGCGCCGTCGTGGAGAACAACCTGGTGCCCCAGGGCTCCACGCCGTTTAAGGCCTATTATGCCGAGGCCATGTTCCGTGGCGAGCGTCCCCAGAAGGGTCGTCTGCGCCAGTTCCACCAGGTGGGCATCGAGTGGCTCGGCGCTCCCGATCCGGCTGCCGACGCCGAGTGCATCATCATGCTCATGGAGTTCTACAAGCGCCTGGGCTTCGATCTGTCCAAGCTTCGCCTGCTTATTAACTCGATGGGCGATGCCCAATGCCGTCCGGCATACCGCGAGCAGGTCAAGCAGTTTATCCTCGATCACGCCGACGAGATGTGCGATGAGTGCCGCGAGCGCGCCGAGCTCAACCCGCTGCGCGCCTTCGACTGCAAGAACGACCATTGCCGCGAGATCATGGCCGAGGCCCCGCTGATGGGCGACAACCTGTGCGACGAGTGCCGCGAGCACTACGAGCAGGTCAAGCGCTATTTGGATGCGGCGGGTATCGAGTATGTTGAGGATCCCACCTTGGTGCGTGGCCTGGACTACTACACCCGTACTGTCTTTGAGGTCGAGGCTCCCGGCGCCGGTGTCGGCTCCATCGGTGGCGGCGGTCGCTATGACGGCTTGGTCGAGCTCGAGGGTGGCAAGCCCACGGCAGGCGTCGGCTTCGCTGTCGGTTTTGAGCGCGCCCTGCTGGCCCTGCAGGCCTTTGGCAGCGACCCGGGGGCCGAGGAGGCCC
>CAJLLN010000059.1:0-9715 GCA_905207495.1 uncultured Collinsella sp.
CAGCTGGCCACGCTCGGTGGCGAGATCGGCGTGCCGGTCTTCCGCGGTGACGGTGCGCATCCGGTCGACATCGCCAAGGGCGCCATCCAGGAGGCCGTCGACCACCTGCGCGACGTGGTCATCGTCGATACCGCCGGTCGCCTGCAGATCGACGAGCAGATGATGCAGGAGGCCGTGGACATCAAGAAGGCCGTCAAGCCCGATCAGGTGCTGATGGTCGTCGATGCCATGACCGGCCAGGATATCGTCAACGTCGTCTCGACCTTCGCCGAGCGCACCGACTTTGACGGTGTGATCATCTCCAAGCTCGACGGCGATGCCCGTGGCGGCGGCGCGCTTTCCGTGCGCCAGGTGACCGGCAAGCCCATCAAGTTTGTGAGCATGGGCGAGAAGCCCGATTCGCTGGAGCCGTTCTATCCCGACCGTATGGCCAAGCGCATCTTGGGCATGGGTGATGTTGTCGGCATTATCGAGAAGGCCCAGGAGGCCGCCGATGCCGAGCAGCTCGAGGCCGCCGAGCGCATGCTGCGCGAGGGCTTCACCATGAACGACATGCTCGACCAGATGAAAGCCGTCAAGAAGATGGGCGGCATGAAGGGCATTCTGGGCATGCTCCCCGGTGGCCAGCGTGCGCTTAACCAGATGGGCGGCAATTTGGACGAGGGCATCTTCGACAAGAACGAGGCCATCATCATGTCGATGACCAAGGAGGAGCGCCTTCGCCCCTCCATCATCAACGGTCAGCGCCGTGCCCGCATTGCCAAGGGCGCCGGCGTGACCCCCACCGAGGTCAATAGCCTTATGAAGCAGTGGGGCGAGATGAACAAGATGATGGGCCGCATGCGCACGATGGCCAATCAGGCGCAGGCCGGCGGCAAGAAGGGCAAGAAGGGTAAGAAGGGCAAGAAGGGCAAAAAGATGCGCATGCCCAATATTCCCGGTCTGGATGCCATGGGGCTGGGCGGCATGGGCGGCCTGGGAACGGGCGGCCCCAAGTCCGATATGGACCTGCTGCGCCAGATGGAAGCGCAGATGCGCAACAAGAAGTAACGACTAGTTGAGTCGTGTATGGCGAAGGCCGCCTGGATGGTATTCCAGGCGGCCTTCGCCGTTTGTTCGCTGGTTGTCGCACGCGTGGAAGCGCGTTCTCGACGAGGTGCTTGCCGCTAGTGGCAGCCGCAGCCTTCGTGCCCGTCATGGTCGTGGTGACCGTGGCAGCCGCAGGACTCGCCATGCTCGTGGATGTGCTCGTGATCATGTCCATGGCAGTCGCAGGTGGCCTCGCCGTTCTGTGCGAGCGTGCCGGCAATGAGGGCCTCGACGCAGGCATCGCAGCTGCCCTGGGCGCCCGCATAGACCGTGATGCCGGCTTGGGCAAGCGCGTTGATAGCGCCGCCGCCAATACCGCCGCAAATGAGCGTGTCAACGCCACCGTTGGCGAGCAGGCCCGCCAAGGCGCCGTGGCCGGTGCCGCCGGTGCCTACGACCTGCTCGTTGAGCACCTTGCCATCCTGGATGTCGTAGATCTTGAACTGCTCGCTGCGGCCAAAGTGCATAAAGATGTTGCCGTTGTCGTACGTCGTTGCCACCCTCATGGTGCCGACCTCCTTTGCTGGCCATGCGGCCGTCGTCGAGGCGATGGGGGAGTACGCGATATTGCCGCCCTCGATGACGAGCGCTCGTCCGTTGACCAGCGCATCGGCCACCTTGCGATGCGCGCGGCTGCAAATGGCCGCCACCGTTGCACGGGCGATGCCAATCTGCTGGGCGACTGCCTCTTGGTTGAGACCTTCCAGGTCGCACAGGCGCAGCACCTCAAGCTCGTCGACGGTCATGTCGATGGCATCACCGCTGGCCAGGCCATCGGGGGTGAAGCCGCGGTATTCGGGGATGATCCCGACGCGGCGCAGTTTTTCGCGTCTTCCTGCCATGCACACTCCTTATCTGACATATGTCAACAATAGGATAACGCGTTAGTCGTTGGGCGCAAGGCATTTCTGGCATATGTCAGAAAAAGGCTAAGATGCCTCGTTGCCGCTTGCGGAGCCGCGCTGCCGTGCATTGCGTGTGCCGGACTAAGTGTCCAATTCGACACTCGCGCGCCTGGGCTACAATAAATCTCGCTTATAGGCGACTGACAGGAGGGTCAATGAGCAAAGCTGATCAGCAGTTTGTAACCATGTGCCGCGATATCTTGGATCATGGCACCACCACCGAGGGCCAAAAGGTCCGTCCGGTGTGGGAGGACGGCACCCCTGCCTATACCATTAAAAACTTTGGTGTCACGGCGCGCTATGATCTGCGCGAGGAGTTCCCCGCGCTCACCCTGCGTCGTACGGCGCTTAAGTCTGCCATGGACGAGATTCTGTGGATCTATCAAAAGAAGTCCAATAACGTGCATGATCTCAACAGCCATATCTGGGATGAGTGGGCCGATGAGACCGGTTCCATCGGTAAAGCCTACGGCTATCAGATTGGTCAGAAGAGCCATTACGCCGAGGGCGACTTCGACCAGATGGACCGTGTGCTGTACGACCTTAAGCACACGCCGTATAGTCGCCGCATTATGACCAATACGTACGTGTTTAGCGATCTGTCCGAGATGCACCTTTATCCGTGCGCCTATAGCGTGACCTATAACGTGACGCAGCGTCCTCAGGACGACAAGCCGACGCTCAACATGATTCTCAACCAGCGCAGCCAGGACATTTTGGCCGCGAACAACTGGAACGTGTGCCAGTACGCCATTTTGCTGATGATGGTCGCGCAGTCGGTCGATATGATTCCCGGTGAGCTGCTGCACGTGATCGCCGACGCCCATATCTATGATCGTCATGTCGATATCGTCCGCGAGCTTATCGAGCGTCCGCAGTTTGCGGCACCCAAGGTAACGCTCAACCCCGATGTGCATGACTTCTATGCGTTTACGACCGATGACCTGATCGTCGAGGGCTATGAGCACGGCCCGCAGGTCAAGAACATTCCCATTGCGGTGTAGGTGGTGCTCATGACGTGTAAGCTATCTGCTATCGTCGCCGTGTGTGACGATTGGGGCATTGGGTGCGAGGGCGACATGGTGGTGTCCAATCGCGCCGATATGCGCCATTTTGTGGCCTGCACCAAGGGCTGCCCGGTCATCATGGGACGCAAGACGCTGCTGAGTTTTCCCGGTGGGCGTCCACTCAAGAACCGTCGCAATATCGTGCTTACCCGCGACGAGGATTTTGCTGTCGAGGGCGTCGACGTGGTGCATAGCATCGACGAGGCGCTCGCCGCGGTTGCCGATGAGCCCGTTGCCTGGGTGATCGGTGGCGGCGAGGTGTATCGGCAGTTTTTGCCGTATTGCGCCGAGGCCGAGGTCACGCACAACCATTGCACCCATGCCGTGGACACGTACTTTCCCGACTTGGACGCCGATCCCGCGTGGGAAGTTGCGCGGCGCGAAGGGGTTGCCACGATTGCCGCGGGCGAGGGCGACGAAGGCCTCGATTATGAGTTCGTGACGTATCGTCGCGTTGATGCGTAAATCGCCTGGCGTGAACGGTATCATCGGGTTGATTGAATGTATGGGGCGGCGCTTAGCGTCGCCTCGTTTGGTATAGATGTGCTGTAAAGAAGGGTGCGGTCTGGCTGCTATGACTGATGCCGTTGAGGTTCTGCGAATTGATTCGCTCGAGGACGAGCGGCTCGATGCCTACGTGCGACTGACCGAGCGTGAGCTGCGCTGCGTGCTAGAGCCGCAAAAGGGCATCTTTATCGCCGAGAGTGCCAAGGTTATTGAGCGCGCGGTGCGTGCCGGATACGAGCCGGTGAGCTTTCTTTTGGGCGAACGCTGGCTCGACCAGATGATGCCGCTGTTTGAGCGCCTGGTTGTGCGCGAGGGCGCAGGTCCGGTTCCTGTGTTCGTGGCTTCCATGGAACTCATGGAGCAGCTGACGGGCTTTAACGTGACGCGCGGTGCGCTCGCGGCGTTTCGTCGCCCGCGGCAGATTCCGGTTGATGAGTTCTTGGGTGGCGTCGTCGAGGCGGCGGGGGAGCGCCCGGTGCGCGTGTGCGTGCTCGAGGGTATTGTCGACCACACGAACGTGGGTGCGATTTTCCGCTCGGCCGCCGCGCTCAATGTCGACGGTATTTTGGTCAGTCCGACGTG
The DNA here is from genome assembly GCA_905207495.1 of uncultured Collinsella sp. GTDB lineage: Bacteria > Actinomycetota > Coriobacteriia > Coriobacteriales > Coriobacteriaceae > Collinsella. The sequence continues at coordinate 4,151 of CAJLLN010000059.1, forward strand.
CTGCGACCCGCTGTACCGTCGCTCGGCCCGCGTGAGCATGGGCACGGTGTTTCAGGTGCCGTGGACGCGTATTGGCAGCGAGGCTCGTGTGTGGCCGCACGATGGCCTGGCGGCACTGCACGAAGCCGGTTTTTCGTGCGCTGCGATGGCGCTGACGGACGACTCCGTTTCGCTGGACGATCCTGCGCTGCAGGAGGTTGATCGCCTGGCGATCTTTATGGGCACCGAGGGTGCCGGCTTGGGCGCCAAGACCATCGCGGGCTGCGACCGGGCCGTGCGCATTCCGATGGCGCACGGGGTCGATTCACTCAACGTTGCCGCGGCGAGCGCCGTCGCCTTTTGGCAGCTGTGCCCGCACGTGAGCAACGAGTATCACTACCAGCCGGGGCTGTATCACTAGGCAGATAGTTTGCACCGGGCTCTGACTCGGGGTGTTTCGGTCGACGTCGGTCGGTGCTAAGCTGCTATTAGCTTAGGTCTTTAATTACTGTTTTGTCGGTTGACGTACGCTTTTGGGGAGGGCGTGTGGCTAAGAAATCTACGGCTATCGATGTAACGCAGGGTGTTATTTGGCAGCAGCTGCTTTCGCTGTGCGTTCCCATCTTTTTTAGTTCGTTTTTTCAGCAGGCCTACACGCTTATCGGTACCTATATCGTCGGTCAGTTTGGCGGCAAGCTCGCGCTAGGTGGCATTCAAGCTACGATGGTGCTCACCGAGCTCTGCATTGGCTTTTGCGTTGGCGTCGGCGCCGGCTGCGCGGTCATTACCGGTCAGTATTTTGGTCAGCACGATGATGAGCGACTGAGCCGTTCGGTCCATACGGCCATGACGCTCGCGCTGGTGGGCGGTATCGTTTTCTCGATTCTTGGCATAGTGTTCGTTGAGCCCATGCTGGTACTTATGAACACTCCGCATGAACTTTTGGCCGAGGGCGTGGCCTATGCTCGTTGCTATTTTGCCGCCATGGTTGCGGCGCTGCTGCTCAATATGGGAACGGCACTGCTGCGCGCCGTGGGCGACACGCGCGGGCCTGCTGTGATCATCGCTTCCGGCTGCCTTGTTAATGCGGTGCTGGATGTCATCTTTGTTGCCGTGCTTCATATGGAGGCGCTGGGCTGCGGCATCGCGGTGGCGCTGACCATTTGCTCCAACGCCACGATGATCGTGATTCGCATGATGCACGCACCGGGTGCGTGGCGGCTTTCGCTGTCCAAACTCGGCATTGATCCTGGCATTTGTAAGAGCATGATCTCGTGTGGTCTGCCGCTTGGCTTTCAGTCTGCTGCGTATTCGATTTCCAACGTTTTGATTCAGGTGTCAGTCAACTCGTTTGGTGCCGATGTCACCACGGCGTGGGGTCTTTCGGGCCGCTTAGATGGCATTGTCTGGATGGTTACCGAGGCGCTCGGCGTGTCGATCACCACGTTCTCGGCACAGAACTTTGGCGCGCGCAACTATGAGCGCATGCGCAAGGGCTACCATACGTCGCTCGTGCTGTCGTTTATGCTCATTGGTGGCCTGTCTGCCGTACTCCTGGTGTTCTCGGGTCCTCTGTCGCGTTTGTTTGTCGACGATGCTTCGATTTCGGCGTACACCACGACGATTCTTCATTTCATCGCGCCGTTCTACGCGATCTTCTCGATTATCGAGAACGCGTCGGGCTCCATTCGCGGCGCTGGCGTGAGCTTGCAGCCTATGATGCTCACCATCTTTGGCACCGTTGTCTTGAGGGTGATCTGGGTGTTTGCGATTATGCCGTTCGATCCGTCTCTTGAGCACCTGCTGTTGGTTTACCCCGTAACCTGGCTCATCACGGCCACGATGTTCACCATCTACCACCACAGTGGCAACTGGCTAGGCCGCGCCACCGCCTAGCCATTCGGGACGTCCCCAATGGCTAGTATTCGATGCCTTGGCGGGCTAGGAGTCCTTCGTCGAAGTAGTGTTTGATGGGGCGCATTTCGGTGACAAGGTCGGCGAGGTTCGCGAGGGGCAGCAAGCCCCGGCCGGTGAGCACGAGCTCCGTGGTGGCGGGCTTTATCGCGATCAGCGCTTCGACATCCTCGCGCGTCACGAAGCCGCGGCGCATGGCCTCGCCGAGTTCATCCAAAATCAGAACGTCGACCTGTGATATCTGCTCGCATGCGAGCTCCATGATCTGCGCGGCGCAAGCCTCGGATGTGTCGCGGTCGGCTTGTACGATGCATAGCCCTAAACGAGGTGCTGCATCATGTTCGGCGCAGTGCAGCTTCTTGGCAAACTGAAGCATGAGCACGTTAAGTCCATAGCCCGTGGCACGCAGCGCGAGCCCCAGCGCAGCCGTCGTCTTGCCCTTGCCGTCGCCCGTATAGATTTGAACCTTGCCGACTTCCAGTGATGCCATCTCTGTCTTTTCGTGCCCGGCGTCGGTTTATCACCGCTCGGGTTGGGTATTCTAGAAAGCATTATTAACCCCAGTAGATGGAGTTCAAGCAGATGGAGATGGATGACAACAAGCGTAGACGGAATATGATCCTCTACGTGCTCATCGCCTTCGTCGTCTACCTCGTGCTCTCGACCGTTCTGTTCCCTAACATCGGTCACACGCAGCAGATTACGAAGACCGATTACTCGACGTTTGTCAAAGCGCTCGATAAGAAGAGTGTCGACAAGGTTGAGTACAACACGGACGATTACTCGATTTATTACACCAAGAAGGGCGAGGACGAGAACATCGCCTATAAGACGACCGGTGTGCCGAACGATGCGGGCTTTACCGATCGCGTGCTTGAGTCTGGCGCTTCGCTGGAGTCGGTCGTTCCCGATAAAAACTCGGGTTTGATGACCTACTACCTGCTTACGCTCATCCTTCCCATGGCGATTTTCTTCCTGATCGGCTGGTGGCTCAACCGCCGCATGAAGAAGGCCATGGGTGATGACGGTCCTTCGATGAACTTTGGCGGCGGTGGCTTTGGCGGCGGTGGACTGGGCAAGTCCGGCGCGCGCGTGATCGCCTCCAAGGACGTGGGCGTGACCTTTAAGGATGTCGCCGGCCAGGAAGAGGCCAAGGAGTCCCTCAAGGAGGTCGTCGACTTTCTGGAGAAGCCCCAGCGCTACGAGGAGATTGGCGCCAAGCTGCCGCGCGGTGCTCTCCTTGTTGGCCCTCCGGGTACCGGTAAGACCCTGCTAGCCAAGGCTGTTGCCGGCGAGGCTGGTGTTCCGTTCTTTAGCATTTCGGGTTCTGAGTTCGTCGAGATGTTCGTCGGCCGTGGCGCCGCCAAGGTGCGCGACCTGTTTAAGCAGGCCAAGGAAAAGGCCCCGTGCATTGTGTTTATCGACGAGATCGATACCATCGGCAAAAAGCGTGACGGCGGCGGCTTTAGCGGCAACGACGAGCGCGAGCAGACGCTCAACCAGTTGCTGACCGAGATGGATGGCTTCGATAACCACAAGGGTATCGTTGTCCTCGCTGCCACCAACCGTCCCGACAGCCTCGATCCGGCCCTGCTGCGCCCCGGTCGTTTTGACCGCCGCATCCCCGTTGAGCTGCCCGATCTGACCGGCCGCAAGAACATCCTCGAGCTGCATGCCAAGAGCGTGAAGACGCAGCCGCCGATCGACCTGACCGCGATTGCCCGCGCCACGCCCGGTGCCTCGGGCGCTGACCTGGCCAATATCATCAACGAGGGCGCCCTGCGTGCCGTCCGTGAGGGCCGCAAGCGCGCTACGCAGGACGATTTTGAGGAGTCGGTGGAGGTCGTCATCGCTGGCCAGCAGCGTAAGTCCACGGTGCTGTCCGACCACGAGAAGCAGGTTGTTTCTTACCACGAGATCGGCCATGCCATCGTTGCCGCCCGCCAGAAGGGCTCTGCACCGGTCACGAAGATCACCATCGTGCCGCGCACGAGCGGTGCTCTGGGCTACACCATGCAGGTCGAGGAGGATGAGCGCTTCCTGACCACGCGCCAGGAGGTCCTGGACAAGCTCGCCGTCTATTGCGGTGGCCGTGCAGCCGAGGAGCTCATCTTTGGTGAGATGACGACCGGCGCCGCCAACGATATCGAGCAGGCCACCAAGCTCGCCCGTAACATGGTGACGCGCTTTGGTATGTCTGATGAGTTTGGCATGATGGCACTCGGTACCGTTCAGAATGCGTACCTTAACCAGGACACGTCGCTCACCTGCGCCCCCGGTACGGCCGAGCGCGTGGACGCGATTGTCGCCAAGCTGATCGAGGATGCGCACGACCGCGCCCTGCAGATCCTGAAGGAGAACAAGTTCAAGCTCCACGAGCTGGCTCGTTATCTGTACAAGAAGGAGACGATCACGGGCGAGGAGTTCATGAATCTCCTCACGCGCGAGAATCCGCTGATGCCAAAGCAGCAGTAATACTGGTTGCGCAGTGTCAATCGCCCCATTTGAGTGTTTATCTCAAATGGGGCGTTTTGCGTGGGGAGAGTTGTATATGAAGATCGTGGTAAGTGCCTGCTTGATGGGCGAGAGCTGCAAGTATAACGGGCTCGACAACTACCACCGCGCGTTGGTCGAGGCTTGCGAACGTACGGGGACCGAGGTCCTCTTGGTGTGCCCTGAGGTCTTTGGCGGCCTGCCCACACCGCGCAAGCCGTCCGAGATCGTGGACGGCGAGGTCCATACCTGCGAGGGCATCTCGGTCGATCGCGAGTTTCGCCTAGGCGCTCAACGTGCGCTCGATATGTGCGAGCAAGCGGGCGGTCCGGAAGAGATCGCCGCGTGCATCCTGCAGGACCGCAGCCCCTCGTGTGGCGTAGGTCGCATCTACGACGGAACGTTCAGCGGTACGCTCACCGTGGGCAACGGTGTTTTCGTCGACCTGCTCCTGCGCCACGGCTACCGTGTGATCCCGGCAAGCGAGTTTGATCCCAGCATGTTGGAACATTGCCCACAGCACTCGAACCCAACACTTTCTCACGGGTGACCGTTTTGGCATCATCCGTGAATTTGATATTGAGTACGACCCGGTCATCAAAGACGTCGACCGAGTTGACAGGCGCCGTACCCAGGTAGCCCCTCCCCGCGGCCCTCGCGCAGGAACGCGTACACGGCCCTCCCGTCTCTTGCGCCCCTCCCGGAACCGTCCACATCAGTGTAGCCAATCCAGTCCGCCAAGGGCTGCGGCCCGGACAACGCGGCGATGGAGGGCTTCTTCGGCCTGCTCAAGAAGGAGTTCTGGCACGGCAGGGACTGGTCGGACTGGACCCCCGCCCGCTTCATCGAGGAGCTCGGGGGCTGGATCGGCCGATACAATACGGAGAGGCGCAGCGATGCGCTCGGTGGCCGCACGCCGGCCGAGTTCCGCTCCGCGCTGGGAAGGGCCGCGTAACGGTCCAAGAAATCGTCCGCTGTCCCCATTCTTGCCCCTTTGGGACGGCTTCTTGTTGGGGCGTGCCTGCCCCAAACCCTGCTAGGAACGAGTGCAGCAAACTGGAATTTTAAATTAGTCTTTGCCAATAACCTTTGAACCTTCACCATCAATTACAATTCCCTGACGATTGTTAATTGGGCATAGATTCAAATCCGAAAACTCAGTCATTATTTTCTCGGTAA
>CAJLLN010000060.1:0-9686 GCA_905207495.1 uncultured Collinsella sp.
CTTGATGGCACTTTAGTTAAGTAAAGTGAGTCGTGTAACGTCCAGAATCATACACTTTACCTTGATAGAGTACAAGGGAGGAGTTGCCCGCCGGTTTCCGGGACAGGGGTTAAGTTTGCTGCTCTACAGTCCTGCTCACGACGGAGAGCACATTAAGTGCTCTCCTGTTCGTGCGGAACTCGCGACAACCTTAATAGGTCTCAGGCCCGCCCCCTCCGCCGCACACTGGGAACGTGCCACGCACTTTACCTGCGTAAACAATGTGAGTGAAATATGAATCTCGATGGATACGCCCGTAGCCGTGTATACTAAACAGCTGTGTGAAACCAGGGGAGTATTCTGGCTGGACAAAATGCCTGCTTAATAGGGTTGTCAGGTAGTCCGGACGCAATACAAGGCTGGGGAGCACGTCGTGTAAGTAGTGGTCCTCTAGGGGCGTACGCTCGGTGGTGTACGCATTGTCCCAAGACCACGCGAGAGTTGGGATCATATCTTGATCAGCATGATTCTCGGCCGCAAGATTGGCATGACCCAGGTTTGGGACGAGGACGACAACGTCGTTCCCGTCACGGTCATCCAGGCTGGCCCCTGCGCTGTCTCGCAGGTTAAAACTCAGGCAACCGACGGCTATGACGCCGTCCAGATTGGTTTCGGCGACATCAAGGCCAAGAACGTGAACAAGCCCATGGCTGGTCACTTCGCCAAGGCTGGCGTCGAGCCTGTTCGCTTCCTTCGTGAGGTCCGCGTCGAGAACGGCGAGGAGCACAAGGTCGGCGAGGTTGTCACCGTCGCTGATTTCGCTGATGTCGAGAAGGTCGACGTCATCGGTACCTCCAAGGGTAAGGGCTTCCAGGGTCGCATCAAGCGCTGGGGTCAGCGCCGCGGTCCTATGACGCATGGTTCTCACTTCCAGCGTCACCCCGGTTCTATCGGTCAGTGCGCCTATCCTGCGCGCGTCCTCAAGGGCGTCAAGATGGCCGGTCACATGGGTAACGAGCGCGTTACCGTCAAGAACCTTTCCGTTGTCCGCATCGATGCCGAGCAGAACCTCATCTTGGTCAAGGGCGCTGTCCCGGGTGCCAAGAATGGTCTCGTCGCCATCCGTATGGCCTAAGGGCCCAGCCCATTTAGCCCAGCGTCATACCAAGGAGAACACTTAAATGGCAAAGTTTGAAGTAAAGAACAGCGAGGGCAAGAAGGTCGCCGAGGCCGAGCTCGCCGCTGAGGTGTACGGCATCGAGCCGAACATCCACGTTATGCACCACATCGTCAAGTGCCAGATGGCCTCTTGGCGTCAGGGCACCCAGTCCGCTAAGGGCCGCTCTGAGGTTTCCGGTGGCGGCAAGAAGCCTTGGCGTCAGAAGGGCACCGGCCGTGCCCGCCAGGGTTCCATCCGTGCTGCCCAGTGGCGTCACGGTGGCGTTGTCTTCGCCCCCAAGCCCCGTTCCTACGCTAAGCGTATGAACAACAAGGAGGTCAAGCTGGCTATGCGCTCCGCGCTGTCCGCCAAGCTGGCCGATGGCGAGCTCGTGCTCGTCGACGACTACGGCTTCGAGAAGCCTTCCACCAAGGCTGCCGTCGCCATGCTCAAGGCTCTCGGCCTTGAGGGCAAGCGTCTGACCATCATCGTTCGCGATGAGGACGTCAACGCCTACCTGTCGTTCCGCAACATTCCCAAGACGTTCATCATCACTGCCGACGAGGCCAACACCTACGATCTCGTCAACAACAACGCCGTGCTGATGCCCGCCGACATCGCCGCTCACTTCGGGGAGGTGCTTGCATAAATGACCGCCCACGAGATCATCATCCGTCCGATCGTGTCCGAGCGTTCCTTCTCCGGTATGGAGCAGAACAAGTACACGTTCGAGGTCGCCAAGGATGCTAACAAGTATCAGATCAAGGACGCTGTCGAGGAGATCTTCGGCGTCAAGGTCGTTCGCGTGAACACCCTGACGGTCAAGCCCAAGACCAAGCGCGTGCGCTATGTCGCCGGCAAGACCCGTTCTTGGAAGAAGGCCATCGTCACGCTGGCCGAGGGCGACACCATCGAGGTCTTTGGCAACCAGGCCTAAGACTCGCTGCTGTTGAGTGAGCTCATGCCTCCCAAATAGGGGAGGCGAGAGCTCAAGGTTTTGGGCGTATAAAATGGACACGCCCGGAACCGTGTATACGTCCGGTGTCATCGCACCCGAGGCAGAACCTCGAATCCCTGTCTGCGATGGCTAACGGATTCCTATTGAAAGGGATTGTAATGGCTGTAAAGCACCTTAAGCCGACCTCCGCTGGTAGGCGTTGGCAGACGATCTCCGATTTCTCCGAGATCACCTGCACCAAGCCCGAGAAGTCTCTTCTCGAGCCCCTGCCCAAGAAGGCCGGTCGTAACAACAACGGCCGCATCACCACCCGCCACCAGGGCGGCGGCGTGAAGCGTCGTTACCGCGTGATCGACTTCAAGCGCAACAAGGACGGCGTGCCCGCCAAGGTTGCCACGATCGAGTACGATCCGAACCGTTCCGCTCGCATCGCTCTGCTGCACTACGCTGACGGTGAGAAGCGCTACATCCTGGCCCCCAAGGGCCTCGAGGTCGGTCAGACCATCATGTCCGGTTCTGACGCCGACATCAAGCCGGGCAACGCTCTGCCCCTCGCCGACATCCCCGTCGGTACGCTCATCCACGCCGTCGAGTTCCAGCCGGGCAAGGGCGCCGCTATCGCCCGTTCCGCCGGTAACTCCTGCCAGCTGATGGGTAAGGAGGGCAAGTACGCTATCGTCCGTATGCCTTCCTCCGAGATGCGCCGCATCCTCGTTACCTGCCGCGCCACCGTCGGTGAGGTCGGCAACGCCGATCACTCCAACATCGTCATCGGCAAGGCCGGCCGTAAGCGTCACATGAACGTGCGCCCGACCGTCCGCGGTACCGTCATGAACCCTGTCGACCACCCGCACGGCGGTGGCGAGGGCAAGAACCACACCTCTGGTCGTCCCTCCGTTACCCCCTGGGGTAAGCCGACGAAGGGCCTTCGTACGCGCAAGAAGAAGAAGGTCTCGAACCAGCACATCATTCGTCGCCGTAAGAAGTAATTTCGGATACCGAGTTTTAGGAGAAAGCACTTATGAGCAGAAGTCTCAAAAAGGGCCCGTTCGTGGAGACTCGCCTTCTCTCGCGTATCACCGCGATGAACGAGGCTGGCAAGAAGGACGTCGTGAAGACCTGGTCCCGCGCGTCCACCATCTTCCCCGAGATGGTTGGTCACACCATCGCCGTCCACGACGGCCGCAAGCATGTGCCCGTGTATGTTACCGAGTCCATGGTTGGTCACAAGCTCGGCGAGTTCGCGCCGACTCGTACGTTCCGTGGCCACAAGGCCAAATAGGGGGTTAACCGTAAATGGCAACTAAGTCTATTGAAACTGAGGCCACCGAGGTTCGCGCCGTCGCTAAGTACGTGCGTGTTTCCCCCAGCAAGGCCCGCCTGGTGGTCGATCTGATCCGCCGCAAGCCTGTCGCTCAGGCCTTCGACATCCTCCACTTCTGCGACCGCGCCGTCGCCGTGGATGTCGAGAAGGTTCTCCGTTCCGCCGTTGCGAACGCCGAGAACAACAACGGTCTGCGTGCCGACAACCTGGTTGTCGCCGCTGCCTATGTTGACGAGGGTCCGACGCTTAAGCGCATCCGTCCCCGCGCCAAGGGTTCCGCTTCTCGCATTCTGAAGCGTACTTCCCACATCACCGTCGTCGTTGCTCCTCGAAAGGAGGCGTAAAGCTGTATGGGTCAGAAAGTCTACCCCACCGGCTTCCGTCTTGGCATCACCGAGAACTGGCGCTCCCGCTGGTTCGCAGAGAAGGATTACGCTAAGACCCTCGGTAACGATCTCGAGATCCGCAAGTACCTCGAGAAGCGTCTTTCCCGCGCAGCTGTCTCCCGCGTCGAGATCGAGCGCGCTGGCGACAAGGTGAAGGTCATCATCCTCACTGCTCGCCCCGGCGTTGTCATCGGTAAGAAGGGTGCCGAGATCGATACCCTCCGTACCGAGCTCGAGAAGGTCGCTGGCGTTTCCAAGGGCCAGCTCTCCGTCGACGTTGTCGAGATCAAGCGCCCCGAGCTCGACGCCAACCTCGTTGCTCAGTCTATCGCCGAGCAGCTCGAGGGCCGCGTTGCCTTCCGTCGCGCTATGCGCAAGGCTGTCCAGTCCGCCCGCAAGGCCGGCGCTAAGGGCATCCGTATCCAGTGCTCCGGTCGTCTCGGCGGTGCCGAGATGGGCCGTCGTGAGTGGTACCGCGAGGGTCGCGTGCCTCTGCACACCCTCCGTGCCAAGATCGACTACGGCACGGCTGTCGCCAGCACCACCATGGGCGCTTGCGGCGTGAAGGTCTGGATCTACCTGGGCGAGAAGCTCCCGGGCCAGCCTGTTCCCAACCCTGCACTCGAGGGCTCTTCCCGTCCTCGTCGTCGTAACTCCGAGAGGAGGGGTCAGTAGTGCTTGCCCCTAAGCGTATTCTTCACCGCAAGGTGCAGCGTGGCTCCATGAAGGGCCAGGCCAAGGGTAATACCGAGCTGCATTTCGGCGAGTTTGGTATCCAGGCTCTCGAGGCCCATTGGATCACCAACCGTCAGATCGAGGCCGCTCGTATTGCCATGACCCGCTACATGAAGCGTGGCGGTCGTGTCTACATCACGATCTTCCCCGATAAGCCCATCACCAAGAAGCCCGCCGAGACTCGCATGGGTTCTGGTAAGGGTAATCCCGAGGAGTGGGTGGCCGTCGTCAAGCCCGGCCGCATCATGTTCGAGGTCAAGGGTGTTCCCGAGGAGGTCGCTCGCGAGGCTCTGCGTCTTGCGCAGCACAAGCTCCCCATCAAGACCAAGATTGTTGCTGCCAAGAACGCTGAGCAGCGCATCGAGAAGGAGATGGCTGAGGAGGCCGCTCTCGAGGCCAAGTGGGCTGCTGAGGACGCCGCCGCCGCCAAGGAGGAGAACTAATGAAGCCCGCAGAGATTCGTGAGCTCTCGGACGCTCAGCTCGTTGAGAAGCTGAAGGAAATGCGCGCCGAGCTCTTTAACCTTCGTTTCCAGATGGCCACCAGCCAGCTGGACAACACCGCTCGCGTCAACACCGTGAAGAAGGACATCGCTCGCGTCCTCACGGAGCAGCGCGCCCGCGAGATCGCAGCGGAGAAGTCCGCTGTCGCCGAGTAGGACCTAAGGAGAGAACATGACTGATTCGCGTAACTCGCGTAAGGTCCGTACGGGTGTCGTTACCTCCGTCTCCGGTGCCAAGACCATCGTTGTCACCATCACCGAGCGCAAGCGTCACCCCAAGTACGGCAAGATGATGACCAGCTCCAAGAAGCTGCACGCTCACGACGAGGAGTGCACGGCTGGCGTGGGCGATACCGTCCGCGTTATGGAGACCCGTCCTATGTCCAAGATGAAGCGTTGGCGCCTCATCGAGGTCGTCGAGCGCGCTAAATAAGCAGTCGCTCTTACGACTTGTACGTTTCCGAAGATGTGCGTATGCCTGGCTTGCATACCACGAGCCGCATAAAGGCTGCGCACCTCTCTTCGGTTCTTAGTTCGGAGGAACATCTACCATGATTCAGATGCAAACCATGCTGAACGTCGCCGACAACTCCGGCGCTCGCAAGATTCGCTGCATCAAGGTGCTTGGCGGTTCCAAGCGTCGTTATGCAGGCATCGGCGATGTGTTCATCGGTGCTGTCCAGGAGGCTACCCCTGGCGCCAACGTCAAGAAGAAGGACGTTGTCCGTTGCGTCGTCGTTCGCACCGTTAAGGAGATCCGCCGCAAGGATGGCTCCTACATTCGCTTTGATGAGAACGCCTGCGTTGTCATCAACAACGATGGTTCGCCCGTCGGCACCCGTATCTTCGGGCCCGTCGCTCGCGAGCTTCGTGACAAGAAGTACATGAAGATCGTCTCGCTCGCTCCCGAGACCCTGTAGTTAGGGGAGATATATGTATATCAAGAAGGGCGATAAGGTCCAGGTTCTCTCTGGTAAGGATCGCGGCAAGCAGGGCGTTGTCCTGCGTGCTCTCCCCGCCGAGAACAAGGTCGTTGTCGAGGGCGTTTCGGTCGTTAAGAAGGCCGTCAAGCCCAACGCTGCCAACCAGCAGGGCGGCATCGTTTCGCAGGAGGCTCCCATCGACGCCTCCAACGTCAATCTCGTTTGCCCCGAGTGCGGTAAGGTTACCCGCGTCGGTCACGAGAAGGACGGCAAGAACAAGCTGCGCGTCTGCAAGAAGTGCGGCCACAAGTTCTAAGCTGCCCGCAACATCAAGTTGCTAGCAAAGGCCCGGATGCCACGGCACCCGGGCCTTTTTCTATCCCCACTCATTGGGGACAGACTTAAATAAGTGCCGTTGCAGTACTCATTGGGGACAGACTTAAATGAGTGGTTGCGTGCACGAAAGGCTGGCGTGACAGTCGGTCAGCTTGTGCGTTGTTGCGGACTCGGTGAGGCAACGGTTAAAAGGGCAACTGCTGGCTGGCGCGACGCCTCAAATGATCCGTTTCCCTCCGTCCCCAAGGATCAGGTTATGCGCAACTGTGCGTGGTTGCGTGCGTAGGCTTGCGTGAGCATGTGTGTATATGCGTCGTTTGCTGCTGAGTTTTGACTATTTAGCAGTAATACACGCAGAAGCACGCACATACACGCGCATTTGTGCGAATATAGAGCTGTCAGAGATGAAAGACTATTCACGACGCAGGAGGCACATATGGCAGATTCCAAGCAGGCTCCGCTTGACGCTGCGGCAGCCGCAAAGGCAGCGTTCGCTTCGGTTCAGGACAAGCCATTCCCCGATGATATCTTTACGGCTCCCGAGCTCCGCTGGGCCGTGATCGGTTGTGGCGTTATCGCCAACCAGATGGCCCAGTCTCTTGCTCTTGCCGGCTGCAAGCTTGCGGGCGTTGCTAACCGCACGCTGCCCAAGGCTCAAGCTTTTGCCGAGCAGTATGGCATCGAGAAGGTCTATGAAACCGTTGAGGACCTCTATGCCGATCCGGACATCGATGCAATCTATATCACCACGCCTCATAACACGCATATCACCTATCTGCGCGCCGCTCTGGCAGCTGGCAAACACGTTCTCTGCGAAAAGGCCATTACCCTCAATTCCGCCGAGCTCGATGAGGCACGTGCCATTGCCGACGAGCATAACGTGGTCCTCATGGACGCCACTACGGTGCTCCACATGCCCTTGTATCATGAGCTGCGCCGCCGCATGGATGCCGGCGAGTTTGGTCGCATGAACCTCGCTCAGCTCAACTTTGGCAGCTACAAGGAGTACGGCGACCTGACCAACCGTTTCTACAATCGCAACCTTGCTGGCGGTGCCATGCTCGACATTGGCGTCTATGCCCTGTCCGTTATGCGCCTCTTTATGGCAAGCCAGCCCGCTGAGGTCGTTTCGCTGGGCAACACCTGTGAGACCGGCGTTGACGTTGCGGGCGGCATCGTCTGCCGTAATGCCGAGCAGCAGCTGGGTGTTGTGAGTCTTACGCTTCACTCCAAGCAGCCCAAGCGCTCGGTCATCAGCTTTGACAAGTGCTATATCGAGGTCAACGAGTATCCGCGTGCCGATCACGCGACCATTGTGTGGACTGCGGACGGCCACCGCGAGGAGGTCCACGCCGGCACCGAGGCTTATGCCCTGTGCTACGAGATGGCCGACCTCGAGAAGGCGGTTGCCGGCGACGACTCCAAGCGTGAGCTGCTGGATTATGCTTATGATGTTATGGAGCTTATGACCAAGCTCCGCGCCGACTGGGGAGTCGTGTACCCCGAGGAGGAGTAAGCGATGCTTGCGGAAGATAGGCTCAACGCGATTGTGTCGATGGTGCAGCAGGCTGGCTCGGTTACTGTGCCAGAGCTTGCCGATACCCTGGGCGTGACGGCGTCTACCATTCGGCGCGACCTGCAGACGCTCGATCGAGCGCACCGCATCGCCAAGGTCCACGGCGGAGCGACGAGTCTTGAACGCGCGCACGTGACGCGCGACCTAACGCTCAATGAGCGCAGCGACCTCCATAACGACGACAAGGAGCGTATCTGCGCCCGTGCGGCGGCGCTTGTGGAGCCCGAGAGCTTTGTATACATCGACTCGGGCTCGACGACGCTCAAGCTCATCGAGCATCTTCCACACCTTGAAGGTGTCACCTACGTGACCGACTCCGTGCTCCATGCTCAGCACCTTGCTTTGCGCGGCATGCGCACCGTGGTGTTGGGTGGCGAGCTCAAGCCCGAGACCGAGGCGCTCGTTGGCCCCGATGCCTTGGCAACCCTAGACCACTACAACTTCAACTGTGGCTTTTGGGGTTCTAACGGCATTGCTGCCGAGCAGGGCTTCACGGCGCCAGATATCGAGGAGGCGCCAGTAAAGCGCATCTCGATGCGCCATACGGCCAAGCGCTTCGTAATCTCGGATGCCAGTAAATTTGGCATGGTGGCGCCCGTCAAGTTCGCGGATTTTCGCGACGCAATAATCATTACCGCGGGCGAGGTTCCCGCAAAGTACCGGGCAATGGACAACGTCATCACGGTCTAACAGCAGGGGCAGGCTAAGGCCAAAACTACCACGAAGGTGCCTGTCCCCATTGTGGTGGTTAGTAACGAAAACCGAGTAGTTTTCTCAATAGAAAAGCGGCAACGTCCATTACGGGCGTTGCCGCTTTTGTTGTCTACCGGTTTGTCTAAATCTGTAACAACTGGACCGTTAAAAGTGGGCTAGGTGTTACAGATTGAGATACTTCCGAACAGCGCCGTCCTTTTGTCTCAATCTGTAACATCTGGGACCGATTTTGTCGAGTTACTGTTACAGGTTGAGATTTTCCATTGAGGGGGATTCGAATGTCTCGATCTGTAACAGATAGACCGGAAAATGGGTTCTAACTGTTACAGATCGAGACGTTTTGGGACCGCGGCTAAGCCATTGCGTCAAAACCACCACAAAGGTGCCTGTGAACTGCGCCCCGAAACTTGGACTGAATAAATAGCGACTACGCCGCAAGGGCCTGGTTCCGGAACTCCTCCGGCGTCAGGCCCTTCAATCTTACCTGCCTGCGCCGCGTGTTCCAATGGGCTATGTACTCTTCCAGGTCGCGCTTGAAGTCCCCGAAGCTGCCCCACTCCCTGCCGCGGTAGAACTCGTCCTTCACGTGGCCGAAGAGCTGCTCGGTGGCGGCGTTGTCGATGCAGTTCCCCTTGCGCGACATGCTCTGGGTGATGCCCGCCCCCTCCAGCCTGGAGGTGTAGGACTCGTGCTGGTACTGCCAGCCCATGTCCGAGTGCATGGTCGGCGCCGCCCCGTCGGGCAGGGCCTCGAGGAGCCGGTCGAGCATCCTGTGCTGCTGGGCGAGGTCCGGCGAGGTCGATATGTCGCTCGCCACGATCTCCTTCGTGCAGAAGTCGAGCACCGGGGCCCAGTAGGCCTTGGCGCCGGCGACCTTGAACTCGGTGACGTCGGTGCCGAGCTTCTGCCACGGCCCCTCGGCGCCGAAGTCCCTCGCGATGACGTTCTCGAACGTGCTCCCCACGGGCCCCCTGTAGGAGCTGTACCGGCGGCGGGAGCCCGAGCGGCGTATCCCGCACCGGATGCCCATCTCGCGCATCATCTTGAGCACGGTCTTGTCGGCCACGACCGCGCCCAGCTCGGCGCGCAGGCAC
>CAJLLN010000061.1:0-9646 GCA_905207495.1 uncultured Collinsella sp.
CGGCGAATGCTATCGAGGGGCGTGATGCTCAAAGCGGGGTCCTTTCTATTGCTGCGCTCTAGTATAGACACCGCGGTGTCCGCTCGTGTTTTTGAACAGGTTGTTCGATAATTTCGGCGGCGCCATTCGGTAGTCGGCACTTAGGGACGTTCCTTATGTGCAGGCACTTTGGGAACGTCCCTAAGTGCCGGCATCCGGGGACACTCCTTGAATGTTGCCTGTTCAAGAGTGTCCCCAATGACTAGTCGTTTAAGAACGTCCCCAATGACTGGGCCGCTTGCCTGCGATTTTTGACCGTTGGGCGGGCTTGCCGCCCTTGCCGCAAAAACGTTTTTGCATATCGGGTACAACGGGCTTTACGTGAGTAAAGTGCGCGCCGCGTCCACGTGCCGCGTTTTTAAAGGAGGCCCCATGCCTGGTGTTACCCCTGCAGAAGTTCTGTCCAATTTTGGTATTACGCTGGTCGAAGATCCCGCCGAGAATCAACCCCGTCTGCTGGTCGATCTGCCCGCCGCGGAGCTCGTCGAGCACGCTATCCGCCGCGAAGAAGGCCGCATGGCATCCAACGGCGCGCTGGTGATCGAGACGGGGGAGCGTACCGGCCGTTCCCCCAATGACCGCTTTATCGTTGACACCCCCGATGTTCACGACAAGATTGCCTGGGGCGCGGTCAACCGCCCGCTGTCCGTCGAGAGCTATGAGGCCATCAAGGCCGGCATCGTCGACTATCTCAACGAGCGCGACGTGTTCGTCACCCGCGGCATGGCAGGTGCCGACCGCAACCACACGCGTCGACTGCTCGTTGCCTGCGAGCGTGCCAGCCAGGCACTTTTTATTAAGCAGATGCTCGCCCGCCCGCTCGCTCGCGAAATCGCGCGCACCGGCGAGCCCGACTTCTGCGTGCTCGCAGCGCCCGGTTACCAGTGCGACCCCGCCATCAAGGGCCTCAACTCCAGCGCCGCGGTGGTCATCAACTTCCAGGAACGCGTGATTCTGGTCGCCGGCACCGGCTACTCCGGCGAGATTAAAAAGTCGATCTTTAGCGTCATGAACTATCTGCTGCCCGTCGAGGACGACGTGCTGCCCATGCACTGCTCGGCCAGCATGGATCCCGTCACGCACGAGACCGCCGTGTTCTTTGGCCTGTCCGGCACCGGCAAGACCACGCTTTCGGCCAATCCCACGCGCCTGCTGATCGGCGACGACGAGCACGGTTGGTCCGACATGGGTATCTTCAACATCGAGGGTGGCTGCTACGCAAAATGCGAGGGCCTGGACGCCTTCCGCGAGCCCGAGATCTTCAACGCCGTCCGTTTTGGCGCCATTTGCGAAAATGTGGTGCTCGACGAGAACCGCAAGCCCAACTACGACGACATCTCGATCACGCACAACACGCGCGTGGCCTATCCCGTGGAGCACATTCCTAACGCGTGGACTAAGGGCATGGGCACCACTCCGAGTGTCGTGCTGTTCCTGACTTGCGACGCTTTTGGCGTGCTGCCACCCATCTCACGTCTGACGGCCGATGCCGCCATGTACCACTTTGTGACGGGCTTTACGGCTAAGATTCCCGGCACCGAGGTCGGCGTCACCGAGCCCACGCCCACGTTCTCCTCGCTGTTTGGCGAGCCGTTTATGCCGCTCGACCCCATGGTCTATGCCAAGATGCTCGGCGAGCGTATCGCCGACGGTCGTACGCGCGTGTACCTGGTCAACACCGGCTGGATTGGCGGCGGTTATGGTGTGGGCCATCGCATCGAGCTTGCCTACACGCGCGCCCTGGTGGCCCGCGCCCTCGACGGTACCATCGAGGACAGCGAGTTCTTGCACGACGACATCTTTAACGTCGACATTCCCACGACGTGCCACGGCGTGCCCGATGGCATCCTGGTGCCGCGCCAATACTGGCAGAGCACCGCGCGCTATGACGAGGCCGCGCACAACCTGGCGGTGATGTTCGAGGAGAACTTCGAGAAGAAGTACTCGCACCTGCCCGAGTCCGTAAAGGCCGCCGGCCCGCACGCCCAAGTGCCCGCCGAGGCCCGTCATCGCGGCCGTGGCCTGCTGGGACTCCGCCACTAGCGTCGCCTCAGACCAAAAACCACCACAAAGGGGACAGGCACCTTTATGGTGGTTTTGCTCGCGTGGATGACTCGGGTTACAATACGCCTGACATATCGTCCCCTTCTCCGGATGGGGACAGCGCAAGCGTTCTTGTGACGGCACCGTAGGACTTTGAAGGTGGCCGTCGTGAGGGCGCTTTTTGTTTAGGCGCCCTCACTCGGGCGCGCATAATGAAGGGAGAGCGTATGAAGAGCTTTATTGCCGAGGATTCATTCTGGGAGCTGTTTCCGCAGGCAGCGGTCGGTGTTGTGGTCGTGGAGGGCATGAAGCCCACGGCTCAGATTCCTCAAGAGGACGTGGATGCGATTGCGGCGTTGCTCGACCGCGCCAATATCGATGCGGAGCGTCATCTGACCAGCGACACTATCAGCGAGAACGCACCGGTCAAGGCATGGCGCGAGGCCTATCGTCTGTTCAAGACCAAGAAAGGCGCGCGCTGCTCGATCGAGAACTTGCTCAAACGCGTGCTCAAAGGCAAGCCGGTGGGCCACATTACGCCCGCGGTGGATATTTACAACACGGTGTCGCTGACCTACGCGCTGCCCGTGGGGGGCGAGGATCTGCATGCGATCGAGGGAGACCTTCGCTTGAAGGTGACCGACGGTGGCGATGCGTTCTTGCCGCTTGGCGAGGAGGCGGACGATCCGACGCTGCCCGGCGAGCTCGCCTACATCGACGATGCGGGCGCTGTGTGCCGCTGCTGGAACTGGCGCGACGGCGTTCGCACGGCGCTGTCCGATAATTCGGCCGACGCGTTTTTGGCGATTGAATGTGTTGAGCCCGAACGGATGGGGGATTGCCAGGCCGCGATCGATCGCTTAGCCGAGCTGCTCGAGCGCTATCTGGGAGCGACGGTTGTCGTTAAGACGCTTGTGACCCGCGACAATCCTTGCGTGGAGCTGTAGCGAAGTCTGCGGATCAAACTCGACGGTCAAAACCACCACAATGGTGCCTGTCCCCTTTGTGGTGGTTTTTATGTTGATGAGTTAACAAATGAGGCGTGCAGGGCTGGCGGCCGCTGGGTACGGTTAAGATGTTTACCCGTTAGCATTATGCAAGCGAAAGGCGGTCGTCTCCCATGCAACAGAACGACGAGACACGTTTCGAGGACTTTGTCGGACTGATCAGCGGGCTCTACAAGGAGATTCAGCGCATTAAGACATCCGAGGGCGCAAGGCTGGGCCTCAAGGGCTCCGACGTTATGTGCCTGTACTATCTTGAGCGCAGCAAGGACGGCCTGACTGGCGCCGACCTGGCTCGCATGGCAGGCGTGACCCGCGCCGCCGTCTCGCGTACGCTCGCGCATCTGGAGGAGGGTGGCTACGTCGAGGTCGATGATTCGGGCGATGCCGCCGTTAAGTATCGTGCTCCGGTGCGCCTGACCGCTCTGGGCGGCGAGAGCATGAGCGAGGCGGACCGCATCATTTGCGAGGTGCTCGATACCACCGGTAAGGCTATGGGTGTGGAGCAGCGCGAGCAGATGTATGCGTCGCTGCGCACGATTCTCAACACCCTGCGCGAGATGTAGAGCCGCCAAGGCTTTTGCTTCCAATTAACAACTGCATAGTCCTGTTTGAGCGCGTATACCGTGCCGGGGCCTTGCTGTCAAAATTCCCTGCGCGGGACCTGCGCAAGAAAGGATTCGCTATGTCCGTCCGCATTATTACCGATTCCGCAAGCGATATGTCGCCGGTCGAGCACCCAGCACTGGCCGTTTTGCCGCTATCCGTCACCTTTGGCACCGATGTGTACATGGATGGCGTCGACATCGATCACCAGCGCTTTTACGAGATGCTGGTCGAGCGCGACGAGCTGCCCAAGACCGGTCAGGTCAACCCGTACGTCTTTTCGCAGGCGATTGCCGAAGCACGTGAGGCCGGCGACGAAGCCGTGATTATTACCGTGGGCGCTAAGCTTTCGGGAACCAACCAAAGTGCCCGCACCGCACTTGCCGAGGCGCCGGGCGGCGACGTGTACGTGGTGGATAGCAATAACGTCACCCTGGGTGAGCGCGTCCTGGTCGAGTATGCGCTGCGCTTGGTGGACGAGGGCCGTAGTGTGGCCCAGATCGCGGCGGCGGTCGAGGCTGTGCGCGACCGCGTGGTGGTTATCGGCCTGCTCGAGACGCTGGAGTACTTGGTGCGCGGCGGTCGTCTGTCTGCTGCGGCCGGCGCCGTGGGCACGCTGCTCAACGTAAAGCCCGTGGTGGCTTTCGAGGACGGTCTGATCGTGCAACTGGGCAAGGCGCGCGGTTCCAAGAACGGCCGCAACCTGCTGAACCAAAAGGTCGAAAAAGCGGGCGGCATCGACTTTTCCATGCCGCTGGCGCTCGGCTATACGGGCCTTTCGGATGCGGTGCTCAAGAAGTATATCGAGGACAGCGCGGCACTTTGGGCCGGCCACACCGAGGGTGAGTTGCCCGTTCACACCATCGGCGCCACCATCGGCACCCACGTAGGCCCCGGCGCCGTCGCCGTAGCCTTCTTCCAGCCCGCCAATTAACCAATCTGCCATAAACCACCACAAAGGGGACAGGCTCCTTTGTGGTGGTTTATGCTTTTCCGGGTGGAAGGGAGCGAGCAATGGCGTCTGAGGGCTTTTTTGAACGGGTGTACGAGGTGGTCGAGCAGATTCCCGAGGGGATGGTCGCCACCTACGGTCAGGTGGCGCTGCTCGCCGGTCGTCCGCGGAGTGCGCGGTACGCGGGCTACGCGCTGCACAGCAATCCGCGCCCCGGCGAGATTCCCTGCCATCGCGTGGTGTTTGCCGACGGCCGTATCTGTGAGGGCTTTGCCTTTGGCGGCCCCGATGCTCAACGTGAGCTTTTGCTAGGGGAGGGTGTGGCGTTTAAGGACGACATGCACGTTGACTTGGCCGCCTGTCGCTGGCCTGCCGGACTCTAGCGGCTCTGCCGTGGCCAAAACCACCACAAAGATGCCTGTCCCCTTTGTGGTGGTTTTCCGTTGCAGGTTTACCGGAGCTAACTTATGGAGAAGGTATGGTGGCGCATATTGATGCTAGAAAGTAAACCACGGTGAACTATATTGGATTCAGCAACGGAGCAGGCAATAGGCGATGAAAAAGCCTGCCCTGTTGAGTTTGATTCGCATTCCTCCCCTCTGTGCGATTCAACGGTGTACTTCGGGAACAGGCCCGCTGGCAACTAACTGCCAGCGGGCCTGTTCCTGTTTGTCGGGGGAGTGCGATGGGCGGAGCCGAACAGGTCGGGCACCAAAAAAGGCGGACGCCGTAGCGCCCGCCCTAAAGCAATCGAAAACTCAAGCCAGCAGATCGGTCTAGTACACCATGCCCATGGCGTCCTGAACCTCTGCCAGGGTCTGCTCGGCGATCTCGTTGGCGCGACGGTTGCCCTCATGCAGGACGTCCTTCACATAGTCCAAATCGTTCTCGTAGCGCTGGCGACGCTCGCGGATCGGTGCGAAGTACTCGTTGACGGCCTCGGTCACGTACTTCTTGAGCTGGCCGGAGCCGCCCATACCGATCTCCTCGGCAATCTCGACCTCGGAGCGACCGGTGCAGATGGCGGCTGTCGAAAGCAGGCCAGACACGCCGGGGCGGTTCTCGGGATCGAATGTGATCATGCGCTCGGAGTCGGTCTGGCTCTTCTTGATGCGTTTGGCCGTCTCCTCGGCGGTCATCGAAATATTGATGGCGTTGCCGTAGCTCTTGCTCATCTTGCGACCGTCCAGGCCCGGCAGCAGCGGGGTCTCGGACAGCAGTGCGTCGACCTCGGGGAACACCTTGCCGTAGCGGTTGTTAAAGCGGCGGGCGATGGTACGGGTGAGCTCGATGTGCGGCAGCTGGTCGCGGCCGACGGGCACCACATTGCCCTTGCAGAACAGGATGTCGCAGGCCTGGTGCACCGGGTAGGTGAGCAGAAGGCCGGTGAGCTCGTGGCCCGAGGCCTCCATCTCGGCCTTTACCGTGGGGTTGCGCGCCAGCTCGGCCTCGGACACCAGCGACAGGAACGGCAGCATGAGCTGGTTGGCGGCGGGCACGGCGGAGTGCGCGTAGATCATGGTCTTGTTGGGGTCGATACCGCAGGCAAGGTAGTCCATGACCATGTTGTACACGTTGTCCTGGATGTGCTCGGTCGTGTCGCGGTCGGTGATGACCTGGTAGTCGGCGATGAGCACGTTGGTCTTGGCGCCCATGTTCTGCAGCTCAACGCGGCCCTTGAGGGTGCCAAAGTAGTGGCCCAGGTGCAGACGGCCGGTGGGGCGATCACCGGTGAGCATGGTGAACTTCTCGGGCGTATTGGCCAAGCCCTCGCGAATGGCGTTGCTCTTTTGCAGCGCGACTTCGTAGCTGTTCTCGTTTGGCATGATTGCTCCTAACGTATGTTCATGGGTCAAGATGATAACGCGTTTATTGGAGGGGCGGGGCGTAAGTAGGCGAGGGGCGGGAGAGGGGTGGCTTGTGCGATGGGCGCGGCGCGGCCGCGCTTGGCCAACGGTGCCTTGGCACATCCTTGGCAGCTTGCCCTAGAGCTTGTGGTGGCGCTCTTCTTTGCGCTCCTCGGCTGCCTGCTCCTCCTGCTTAAAAGCGGGGTCGTCGGGGGTGACCAGCTCGTCCTCGTGCGTGCGCTTGTTGTAATGGTGGCGCAGCACGGGTTCAAACAGGTGCAGGTGCTTGGCGAAGGCAGCCGAGCCAATGGCGAGCACGGTAAAGATGAGCACACGCATGGGCACCTCGACCTGGTTAATCGCGGCGGCGCCGGCCGAAAGCATGATGCACCAGGCATAGATGAGCAGCACGGCCTGTTTTTGGTTGTAGCCTTCTTGGATCAGGCGGTGGTGGATGTGGCCCTTGTCGGCCTGCCCGATGCTAATGTGGGCGCGCTTGCGGCGCACAATGGCGCTAAACGTGTCGATGATGGGCACGCCGGCAACGATGAGCGGGATGATAAGCGAGGTGAGTGCGGCGGTGCGGCTCACGTTGAGCAGCGAGATGGAGCCCAGCGCAAAGCCCAGAAGCAGCGACCCCGAGTCGCCCAAGAAGATGCTTGCGGGGTTGAAGTTGTAGCGCAAAAAGGCCAGACAGGCGCCAAAGAGCGCAATGGAGAGCGCGGCGGCGTCGATGCGGCCCGAGAGAACGGCCATCGAAAACATGGTGAACGACGCGATGCCGCAGATGCCCGTGGCCAAGCCGTCGAGGCCGTCGATGAGGTTAATGATGTTGGTGAATGCCACCAGATAGATTACGGTGATGGGGTAGGCGAGCCATCCGAGCATGATCTCGCCGGGGGCAAACGGGTTGACGATGACGCCGATTTTTAGGCCGCCGATACAGGCGATAAGCGCGGCGAGGACTTGTCCGGCCAGCTTTTGCTTGGGCGTGAGCTGGAAGACGTCGTCGATAGCGCCGGTCGCAAAGATGACGGTAAAGGAGAGCGCCAGCATGGGGTAGCTGATGTGCAGACGGGGGTGGGGCACCAAAACGGGCGGCCAACCCAGGTACCAGGTGCCTAGGATTTGCACAGTGCAGGCGACGACCAGGCCCAAAAACACCGCCGTTCCGCCCAAACGCGGGATGGGCTTGGTGTTGATGCGGCGCTTAGAAGGATAGTCGACGGCATCGAGCTTAATTGCCAAGCGCTTGACCAGGGGCACCGCGAGGAAGGTCGTGATAAAGGCCGCCGCTGCCACGCATAGGTACGGTATGTAGCTCGGGGATGAAGCCATGAATCTAAAAACCGCCAAGCGTCGAAGGAAAAGGTCAGAAGAACGCCATGCGCAAAGGGCATAGCCGAACCATAATACTCGACCAAGGGGGGTACATGGAATTGCACGCAGCGATAATCACGCGCTTACCAGATATTGGGATGTTGTCGATGGCTTGTCGGGATGCCGGCGGGGATCCATATGGACTGTAATGGTGATTTTCGGCAAAAGAAAACCACCCCCCACGTTACGAAAATGAACCCACCTAAAACAGGTGGGTGCCCTCATCGACTGTTCCAGCGTCCTTAACAACGAAGGATACCTGTACTAGGTACGACTGTGTGGGCTCCCTAAATAAACGCGACGGTTCACCCAGTTGCTCCGCGGGGGGCGGAATACCTACATCATAAAGCGGCACTTTATCGATTCCAGTCTTGACATTACAAAAATCGTGTCGGACGATTACGGCGCCTTGGGCTCGAGCCGTCTGTGGGGTTGATCCCTTTACGTTTGAGCTGCTGAATCGTTGTTTTGGAGCATGGTTTTATGCCGACGTCGTTGACCGAACTTTTTTCGCCCGCCTGCCATTTGTGTCCGCGCCGTTGCGGTGCGGCGCGCGATGAGGGCGCGCACGGCGTCTGCGGTGCTAACGACACGCTCAAGGTGGCCCGCGCCGCGCTTCATATGTGGGAGGAGCCGCCTATCTCGGGCGAGGCCGGTTCGGGCACGATCTTCTTTAGCGGCTGCTCGCTCAAATGTATCTACTGCCAGAACCACGAGATCTCGACCGGCAATTTTGGCCTTGAGATTTCGCCTGAGCGCCTGGTCGAGATTATGCTGGAACTGCAGGACCAGGGTGCCAACAACATCAATTTGGTGACGGCGACGCACTATGCGCACCTGTTGCCTGCCGCGATTGCCGCGGCGCGGGCGCGCGGACTGGTTATCCCAATCGTCTACAACACGAGTGGTTACGAGCGCGCGAGTGCCGTGGCGGCGCTGGGCGACCTGGTCGATGTGTGGCTCACCGACTTTAAATATGCCGATGCCGGGCTTGCGCAGTCGCTCTCCCATATAAAGGATTACCCGCGTGTGGCCGTGTCGGGTCTGGCCCAGATGGCGCGCGAGATCGAGCGCCGCGGGGGAGAGTTGGTGGACGAGGACGGGCTTATGAAGCGTGGCATGATCGTGCGTCACCTGGTGCTTCCGGGGCATGCAGACGATTCGTGTCGCGTGCTGGACCTGGTGTGGCAGACGGTGGGCGACGTGCCGATCTCGGTTATGAACCAGTACACGCCCAATGCGCTCATGCGCGAGCAGGGCGGCGACCTGGCACGCGCCGTGACGCGCGAGGAGTACGAGCAGGTGCTCGACCATGCCGACGACCTGGGCTTTACGACGATGTTCTGGCAAGAGGGCGGCGCGGTAGACGAGAGCTTCACCCCGGCCTTCGACACCACCGGTGTTCTTACCAGCGCAAAGTAGTGCGTTCGTCGATGATTTTTCTGGGACGGGGATTAAAAAATCATCGAGAGGATCGCCTGTTCGAAAAGTTGCCAAAATAGCCGCGTCCCAAAAAGACTGGTTATTGGGCGTTGACAGTTGGCGAGCCGTAGGTAAAATATCGACTTGTCCTGGGGACGTAGCTCAGTTGGGAGAGCGCTGCCGTCGCATGGCAGAGGCCGAGGGTTCGACTCCCTTCGTCTCCACCCTTGGATTTGATAAGCCGCTGACATTGTGTCGGCGGCTTTTTTTGAAAGAAAGGGCTGCACCATGGCCGAGCTTGAGTCCCAACCATTGTCCGACGAGGAGCGCGCCGAGTTGGAAGAGCTCCGCGC
>CAJLLN010000062.1:0-9386 GCA_905207495.1 uncultured Collinsella sp.
CACGAGCCGGGGCCTCGGGCTTGTCCAGACGATCGAGCGAGATCTTGCCGCGATCGTCGACCTCGATGACGACGACCTTGACCTCGTCGCCCACGTTGAGGACATCCTCGACCTTCTCCACGCGGCCCTTGGCGACGCGGGAGATATGCAGCAGGCCGTCCTTGCCGGGCAGCAGGTTGACGAAGGCGCCGAAGGGCTGGATGGAGACCACGCGACCGGTGTACTCCTCGCCCGGCTCGGGAACCTTGATGATGAGCTTGATGCGCTCGACAGCCTGGTCCACGGACTCGCCGGTGCCGCCGACAAAGACGGTGCCGTCCTCCTGGATGTCAACCGAAGCGCCGGTCTCGTCCTGGATACCGCGGATGACCTTACCGCCGGAACCGATGACGTCGCGAATCTTGTCGGTCGGAACCTGGATGGAGACGATACGCGGAGCGGTGCTGCGCGTGGTGTGGCGCGGCTCGGGGATCACATCGAGCATCTTCTGCAGAATGAAGGCGCGACCCTCCTTGGCCTGCTGCAAGGCGCGGGCCAGGATGTCGAAGGTGAGGCCAGTGGCCTTGTTGTCCATCTGCAGGGCGGTGATGCCCTCGGTGGTGCCGGTGACCTTAAAGTCCATGTCGCCCAGGAAGTCCTCGAGACCCTGGATGTCGGACAGGACCACGGTCTTGCCCTCCTCCTGGATCAGGCCCATGGCGATACCGGAGACCGGGCGCTTAATGGGCACGCCGCCGTCCATAAGGGCGAGCGTGGAGCCGCAGGTCGAAGCCATCGAAGAGGAGCCGTTGGACTCCATGACCTCGGAGACCACGCGGATGGCGTAGGGGAACTCGTTCTCGTCGGGAAGCACCGGAAGCAGAGCGCGCTCAGCCAGGTTGCCGTGACCTATCTCGCGGCGCTTGGGGCTACCCATGCGGCCGGTCTCGCCGGTGCAGAACGGCGGGAAGTTGTAGTGGTGCATGTAGCGCTTGCCCTCGGTGGGCTCGATGGTATCCAGACGCTGGCCCTCGTTGAGCATGCCGAGCGACAGGACGGAGAGCACCTGGGTCTGACCGCGCTGGAACAGGCCGGAGCCGTGAACGAGCGGCAGGTAGTTGTCCTTCACCATGATGGGACGGATCTCGTCGGCGGCACGGCCGTCGACGCGCTCGCCGGTCTCGACGACCATGGTGCGCATGGCCTTCTTCTCGAGCTTCTTGAGCGCCACGGGGATCTCGCGCTCCCAAGCGGCCTGCTCCTCCTCGGTGAACTCGGCACGGATGGACTCCTTCAGAGCCTCGACCTTACCGATACGGGAGAGCTTGTCGGCGTCGCGAAGGGCGGCAGCCATCTCGTCGTAGTGGGCGAAGATGCGCTCCTGGACCTCCTCGACGGGCTGGTCGAGCGGATACTCCTTCTTGACGATGGGGCCATTGACCTGCTCCCACTCGGCGACGAACTCATCCTGAGCCTGGCAGAAAGCAGCAAGGGCCTCCTGGCCAAACTTCATGGCGGCAAGCATGTCGTCCTCGGAGATCTCCTCGGCGCCGGCCTCGACCATCGAGATGAAGTCAGCAGAGCCGCCCAGCTCCAGGTCCAGATCGGAGTTCTCGCGCTCCTCGTAGGTGGGGTTGACGATAAACTCGCCGGTCTCCACGTTACGGCCGATGCGCACGCAGGCAAGCGGGCCCTCGAAGGGCACGCCGCCGAGCTTCATGGCCAGAGAGGCACCCATGACGTTGATGACGTCGAAGGGGTTGACCTGGTCGGCGACGAGCGAGGTGGCGACGATGTGCACCTCGTTGCGGAAGCCGTCCGGGAAGCTCGGGCGAATCGGACGGTCGATCATGCGCGCGGTGAGCGTGGCCTTCTCGCTGGGACGGCCCTCACGCTTGAGGTAGCCACCCGGGATGCGGCCGGCGGCGTACATCTTCTCGTTGAAGTCGACGGTCAGCGGGAAGAAGTCGTAGTTCTTGCGCTCCTTGGAAACGACCACGGTATCGAGCATCGTGGTGTCGCCCTGCTTGACCAGGCACGCGCCGGTGGCCTGCTTGGCAAGCTCGCCCGACTCAAAGGTGTAGGTCTTGCCGTACAGCTCAAAGGTCTTGGATACGAGTGTCATTGTTCTCCTTTACCCCGCAGACCCCTTGCCTGCGGGCTTCTCATGTGACGCGAGCCCCCTGCCCCCGCCACGCTTCAGAGCGTGATTGTTCACGCCCTTACACAAAAAGAGCGCCCCGCTGCGCAGGACGCTCTTAGCATGTACAAATCCTTACTGGATGTTGTCGCGGATGCCCAGAGCCTTGATGAGCTCACGGTACTCGACGATGTCGTTCTTCTTGATGTAGGAGAGAAGACGACGACGACGGCCGACGAGCATGAGCAGGCCACGACGGGTGTGGAAGTCCTTCTGGTGGGACTTCATGTGCTCGGTCAGCTCCTTGATGCGCTCGGTCAGGATGGCGACCTGAACCTTGGGGTTGCCAGTGTCGACCGGGGTGTTACCGAACTGGGCAGTCAGCTCCGCCTTGCGCTCTTTGGAAACAGTCATTGTTTCACCTTTCGTTTTACGTCGCCCACGGGCGACTCGATTCGCCTCGGACTGGGAAGCCGCCGGTGGAGCGAGCAACCAAGGTCGAGGTACCAACAGGTCGGTATGTTACCACAAGCAGCCCGCGCCTGCGCATCATCACCGACCCAACATGAATTCCATCGCACGGAGGCGCTGATCGGTGTGCGTCGCAGCCCACACATGCGAAAGCCCCAGCAAAAAGGCTGCGGTATGGGGGTCGATCCTCTCGGCCATGAGTGCATCGAAGGTCATGGACATGAGGGCGCGCAGCCACGCGACCTCACCGGTCGACACCAGCTCGGCACCCGGAACGCTCGAGGCGCACGACCCGCACATGAGACCGCCCGCCTGGGGCGAAAAATACGACAACATGGGGTCTCCGCACAGCACACAGGCCGAAAAATCGGGTCGGTAGCCAACGTGCGACAACAGCTTAAAGACATATGCCGCCACGAGTAGATCCATATGCGCCGTGTCGAGTCCGCTGCCCACCAGGGCAAGCGCTCGCTGCGTGATGGCAAAGGTAAACGGGTCCTCGGCATCCTCGAACGAGCACACGCGCGCGACCTCGGCGATTGCGCTTGCGGCGCAGGTCGTCTCGTAATCGGGCGCAGCGCCGAGTGGCGCCTCCATAAGCTCGGCCTGGGAAACCACGTCGAGCGACCGTCCATGCGCGAGCAGCATATCGACGGTACAGAACAGCTCGCAGCGCGCCGCCAACCGCCCGCCGGGCTTACGCGCACCCTTTGCCACGGCACGAACCTGCCGACCCCGCTCGTCAAGCATCGTCAGGATCAGGTCCGTCTCTTTGAGCTTCGTCTTGTCGAGGACGAGCACCTTGGTGCGATAAGTCCGGGAGCCTGCCATGCGCGCCGCTCGCCCTTAATCCTCGGCGTTGTAGCCAAAACGGCGAATCTGGGCCTCGTCGTCGCGCCAGCCGGCCTTGACCTTCACGTCCAGCTCCAAAAAGACCTGCGTGCCAAAGATACGCTCAAGATCGCGACGGGCGTCGATGCCGATATGCTTGATCATCTCGCCGCCCTTGCCGATGATGATGCCCTTCTGGCCCTCGCGCTCGACGTAAATGGTGGCGTGCACGCGCAGCACCTTCTTAGTCTGCTCGAGCGCATCGCAAATCACGCCAACGGAGTGCGGAATCTCATCACGGGTGCGGCGCAAGACCTTCTCGCGCACAAACTCGGCAACGAGGGTCTCGTCGGAAGCGTCGGTACCCATGTCCTCGGGGAACCAACGCGGACCCTCGGGCAAAAAGTGAGCGACGGTCTCGATAAACGCATCGACGTTGAAGTTCTTAACCGACGACGTCACGATCTCGTCGTCATATTCCATGAGCTCGTGGGCGGCCTTAAGCTGCTCCATGACCTGTGCGGGGTCGGCTTCATCGGCCTTGGTGAGCACCAGAACCTTCTTGGAACGGGCATTCTTGACGCGCTCGGCAACCCAGGCGTCTCCCCTGCCGATCGGCTTGGTGGCATCAATCAAAAACGCGACGACATCGACATCGTTCAGCTCGAACAGCGCACTCTTGTTGAGCTCGGATCCCAAACCATCCTTGGGTTTGTGAATACCCGGGGTATCGACAAAGACCAGTTGGTAACCGGGACGATTGACCACGGCGCGCATGCGGCGGCGGGTCGTCTGGGCCACCGGCGAGGTGATGGCAACCTTTTTGCCATAGCAGGCGTTGAGCAGCGTGGACTTACCGGCATTGGGGCGACCGACCAGGGCCACGAAGCCGCTGCGGAAACCGGGCTCAACGTCGCCAAAGCCCGCGAGGCTATCGTCCTCGTCGCACAGGGCGTCGAGCTCCTCGTCGCTCATGCCCTCAAACGGGTCGAACTCCTCGACATCCTCGAGCTCCTCGGTATCCACCGCGTCCAGGGACTCGTCGTCCAAAATCTCATCGGTAGGCTGCATATTGTCGGACATGGGAATCCCTTTCTAAATAAAGCCGAGCGCGTGGGCAAATACCAGCAAGCCCACAATCGCGGCGGTGATGGAAAGAACGTATACAGAGGCGGCGGCAATGTCCTTCGCACGCTTGGCCAGCGGATGGAGCTCCTGGGTCGCCAGGTCGACGATGGCCTCCATGGCGGTGTTACACAGCTCGCCATGAATCACCAAGCCACAGCAGATGATAATCGTGGCCCACTCGGCAATGTCGAGCCCCACGATGCAGCCGGCAATGACGGTACACACGCCCGCAACGAGCATGACCTTAATGTTGCGCTCGGTCTTTACTGCGGTGACGAAGCCCTCCATGGCGTAGGAAAACGACTTTAAGAAGGACGGATGGTCCTTGTTAGATCCGGGAATCATAGACGGCTCCTAGTCGTGGGCGTGGTTGGTGATGGGGCCGACATGGACTAGCTTGGGGTCCTCGCCGCGCTCGAGCGCCAGATCGCGCAGGATGGCGTCCTCGCGGGCCTCCATGACCTCGGCCTCGTCGTCCTCGATATGGTCATAGCCCAGCAGGTGCAGCATGCCGTGAACGAGCATCAGACGGCACTCGTCAGCGGGGCTATTGCCAAAACCGGGGGCCTGACGGGCAATGACCTCCGGGGCCAAGATGATATCGCCGAGCTCGAGCGTCTCATCGGCGGGAATGTCACCGTCAAAGGCCGAGTCGCATTCAAACGAGAGCACATCGGTAGTGCGGTCGATGCCGCGCCACTCGTGGTTGAGCTCGTGCATCTCGTCCTCGTCGACATACGAAAGGGAAATCTCGACTTCACGCTCAACGCTCTCGGCGGCAAGCACAACCTCGCAGATGTGCTCCACCTCCTGCGCGTCGAGCAGCGTATCGAGCTCGGCATCGTTGCTGATCAATACACTCAACGGGACTCCTTTCGGTCACGTGCGCGTTTCTCGCGCACATCATCATAAGTATCGTATGCCTCGACGATACGTCCCACCAAGGCATGGCGCACCACGTCGGCACGCTCGAGGTGCGAAAATGCGACATCGTCGACACGGCCCAAAATCTGCTCGACGTCGGCAAGACCGCCGCGACGACCAACCAGGTCGCGCTGACTCAGGTCGCCGGTAATCACGAACTTGGAGTTGAAGCCCAGGCGCGTCAGGAACATCTTCATCTGCTCGGGCGTGGTATTTTGCGCCTCGTCGAGCACCACGAAGGCATCACTCAGCGTGCGGCCGCGCATGTAGGCAAGCGGGGCGATCTCGATCACGCCGCGCTCCATAAGCTCATCGGTGCGCTCGCGATCCATCATGTCAAAAAGGGCGTCGTAAAGCGGACGCATGTAGGGATCGATCTTTTCCTCGAGGGTGCCGGGCAAAAAGCCCAGATTCTCCCCCGCCTCGACAACCGGACGCGTCAAGATCAGACGGCCCACCTCGTGACGCTTGAGCGCGGCAACGGCGAGCGCCATGGCCAGATAGGTCTTACCGGTACCGGCAGGACCCAAGCCAAACGTGATGGTATGCGAGCGGATGGCATCCACATAGCGCTTTTGCCCGAGCGTCTTGGGGCGAATGACGCGGCCGCGATACGAAAGCAGCACGTCATCGCGAAGCGACGTAGCCTCGTGCTCACCGTCGCGCAAGACGGCCAGGCAGCGAGAGACATCGTCGGCAGACAGCGTGCGCCCGGCGGCCGCCTCGCGAAAAGCGTGCTCGAAAAAGCGCGCCACGAGTTCGACCTCGTCCGGGTCGCCGCTCACGGAGATGCTATCGCCACGGGCGACCACATGGGCGCGAACCAAGCTCTCGAGCGCACGAAGGACGCCGTCGCCGGCGCCCAAAACGCGCGAGGGATCAATCCCCTCGGGAACGGTAAGTCTAATCTTCGAGGCTTCCATGAACCTCCCTGCGTGCATGGACCAAGCCGGAATCATCGACTCCGATGATAGCAACATCGAGCAGGCACGGGGCTGTAAGTCCACAGGTATCGTCAAGACGGGCATGATGGAACGAGCCGAGCGTCAGGTTGTCGCCATACTCGAGCACGGCACGCTCGACCGTGCCCACGCGACGGCGAGCGTCGGCAATAGCGAGCTCCTGTGCGGCGGCCCGCATACGGCGGCTGCGCTCGGGCGGAACCTGGTCGGGCATGTCGGCAGCAAGGGTACCGGGACGCTTGCTGTAGCGGAACACGTGCATACGCGAGAAACCCACACGGCGGCACAGCGCCAGCGACTCCTCGAACTCCTCGTCCGTCTCGCCAGGGAAGCCGACAATAACGTCGCAAGAAAGTGACGCCTGCGTCAGATTGGCGCGAATCATACGCACCGTGTCCTCAAAGGCCTCCGCACTATAGGGACGGCCCATGCGATGCAGGGTCGCCGTGCAGCCGGACTGCACTGGCAGGGGCCAAAACGGGGCGATACGCTGCGGATAGCGCGCCATAACCTTAAGCAGGCGCTCAGAGATATCCATGGGCTCAACCGAGGAAATGCGCACATGCGGGATAGACGTGCACTCCATGATGGCCTCGAGCAGCTCATCGATTTCGACATGCTCGTCGGTCGCGCTCTTGCCATCGTAGGTGCCCAGGTTCACACCGGTCAGCACCACCTCGGGCACGCCGGCCTCCTGGGCCTCGCGAACTTGCTCGAGCACGGACTCAACGGGCACGGAGCGCTCGGGGCCGCGTGCCTTCCACACAATGCAATAGGTGCAGCGATGGTTGCAGCCATCCTGAATCTTCACGCCCAGGCGAGAGCGACCGAGCGCATCGACCACCTCGCCATCGCTGCAGGCGGGAACGCTATCGGACTCAACGCCCAACACCTCGCAGACACGTTCGGCGACATCGATCTTGGACGGCTCGGCGATCACGCGATCCGAAAGCTCCAGCAGCTCCTCGGGATGTAAATTGACCACGCAACCGGTCACAAGCACATAGGGCTCGTTAGGATGGGCCAGCGCATGACGGACGGCCTTACGGGTCTTGGCCTCGGCCTCGCCCGTAACGGCACAGGTGTTAATGACGATCAGATCGGCATCCTGGGGATCCACAATAGCAAAGCCCAGACGCATAAGATCGGCAGTGATACGGTCAGACTCAACCCGGTTAACGCGGCAGCCGAGGTTGACGACGGAAATATGGGGTGCGAGCACGCGGGCTCCTTAATCGAGGATATCGTCGAGGGCACTCTTGATACGGTCGGTCACCGACTTCTTACCAGAAGCGACGTCATCGCCCATCTCATCGGCAAAAGCACGGAGCAGTTCGCGTTGCTTATTGGAAAGATTGGTGGGAACGACCACGCGCAGTTGCACGATCAGGCGGCCACGCGAACCGCCACCGCCAATGCGCGGCATGCCGAAGTTGTTGACGCTGACGGTGTCGCCATACTGCGTGCCAGCGGGGACGCACACCTTGACGACCTCATCGGGCATAATGCCCTCGACCTCGATCTCGCAGCCGAGCGCAGCCTGCGCAATCGAGATATCACTCACGAGATACAGGTCGTCACCGTTGCGCTTAAAACGCTCGTGGTCGGCGACGCGCACGTTGACGATCAGGTCGCCCGAGGGCTCACCGCGAAGGCCAGCCTCGCCAAAGCCGCTCACGCGCAGCTGACGACCGGTCGAAACGCCGGCGGGAATATCGATGTCGATCTTTTCGTGCGAAGGCGTGCGGCCCTGGCCGTCACAGGTCTCGCAGGGATGATCGATGAGCGTGCCCTCGCCGTGGCAGTCGGGGCAAGGCGAAGAGGACTGGACCTGGCCCAAAAAAGAGCGCTGGACCGTGGTGACATAGCCCGTGCCGTGGCAGCGGCTGCACTGTTTTTCGGTCGCACCGTCAGCCTTGCCCGTACCGTTGCAATCCTCGCAGGGAGCAAGGCGGTCATAGCTGATCGTCTTTTTGCAGCCGAGCGCTGCCTCCTCGAGCGTCACCGAAAGCGAGATGGCCATGTCACGTCCGCGACGACGCTCACGACGGCTGCGGGCGCCACCGCCGGCACCGCCGCCAAAGAACGACGAGAACAAGTCGTCCATGCCCATGCCACCAAAGATATCGTTGATATCGACGTAGCCCGAACCACCAGGGCCGTCGGCGGTGCCGTAACGGTCGTAGTTAGCACGCTTCTGCTCGTCGGAAAGAACGGAATAGGCCTCGTTGAGTTCCTTGAACTTGGCCTCGGCCTCGGGGTCGTCCGAAACATCCGGGTGTACGGTACGGGCCTTCTTTAGAAACGCGCGCTTAATCGTCCGCGCGTCGGCATCCTTGTCGACGCCAAGTACCTCGTAGTAATCCCTATTTTCCGACACGACCGAATCCTTCCGACTTTCATTATTGTCACAGTGCGTCCTATACCCAAGCTGGGCCGACCGCAAACAGAGGGTTTGATGTTATTGCATTTGATACGGCGAAAGCATGGCCCGTTGCGAGCAGCTCGCGAACCAAACCGACACGAGCGCGAACATGAAGCCGTTGGCAAAACCGTTGGCAAACTGCATCGCGCCGCGCTTCCACCACAGCAGACTGCGATGAAGCACACCGTCCGAAAGCACCATGAACAGGCCCATGGTAAACGGAATAAAGCACATCACGGCAAAGGCCGAGAACACGCCCGAGATGGCCGAGAGTACCAAAAACGGTGCCACGATGCCCATCAGGTAAAAACCGGTACGAGCTTTGCCTTCCAAGCGCTCGGCCTCAACATGGGCGCGGCCGACCAGGTCGCCGCCCGCGGCACCGTTGGTGCCAGCATGACCCATGCCGCTAATGCGGACCTCGTCGCCATCGTGCGTGCCGGCAGGAAACTCAATCGTCTGCTCGGAGGTTACGCGAGTACGACCGCTGCCACCGCAATCAGGGCAGGGGTCGGCCACGACCTTA
>CAJLLN010000063.1:0-9182 GCA_905207495.1 uncultured Collinsella sp.
TCGTGAGGATCCTTGCCCTCGGCCTCGGCGCGCATGCCCAGCACCAGGTTGCGCAGGCCCGCGACCGTGCCTTCCACGTCGGGGGCAGGCTGGTCGGCATGCAGGTACGCCCAGTCCATCATAAAGGTGGCCGAAGACAGCGCACCGATGGCCAGCGCGTCGTCGGGGCACGAAAGCTCAACCTCAAAGACGCGCTCGTCGTGCTCGCTTACGCGCGTGCGGCCGCACGAGATGCTGCCGGCAAGCCCGGTCTCGTTCATGAGCTCGACCGTCACGTGCTCCAGCAGATGGCAAAGCTCGGTCTGGCCCATGCAGTCCTGGAACTCGCGACCGGAATCACCCAGGCACAGGTGCTTGGCAATCGCCGGCACCAGGTAATACACGCGCGCCGTGGCCTCGATATCCTCCGAGGTCATGAGCGGCATGCCGGGGTTCACCAGCACATGCGCGCAGATCTTGTCCTCGCTGACGGTGACCTTAAGGATGTTGAACAGGCCTGCCATAACTCTCCCCTACTCTTCCTTGTCCTACTCGTCGCCGTCGTGCGGATTCGCGGAACCCGCACCCGACGCCGCCGGCTTCTCTGCCGAAGACTCGGAATCCTTCTTATCGGTTTCGGCCGGAGCGATCACGCGAATGAGCGAGATGCGCTGGCCACGCATCGACTGCACCTTGAACTTGTACCCCGCAACCTCAAATACCTCTCCGATGTCGGGCACCGAGTCGCAAAGCTCCAAAATCCAGCCGGCGATGGTCTCATAATCATCGCTTTCCTCGAGCGGCCAGCCAAGCTCAATCGCGTCATCGCACGAAAAACGCCCATCAACGAGCCACTCGCGGCGCGAAAGGCGCGTGAGATACTTGTTGTCGGGGTCGAACTCGTCCTCGATCTCGCCGACGATCTCCTCGACGATATCCTCGATGGTGATAATGCCGGCCGTGCCGCCGTACTCGTCCACGACCACCACGATCTGGTCGTGCGAGGTCTGCATCTCGGACAGTAGCGGCAGGATGTCCTTGGTGTCGGGCACAAAGGTGGCGTCGCGCAAAAAGCCGGCGATGGGCTGGTCACCCTTGCCGTCGAGCGCGGGTTGGATCAGGTCCTTGATGTGCGCAATGCCGGCGACGTTGTCGGGATCCTCGTGATAGACGGGGATGCGGCTGAAGCCGGTCTGGCGCATGGTGGACAACACGTCGGCGACCGTCTCGTCGTCCTCGCACATGGTGGTGTCCACGCGCGGCACCATGACCTCGCGGGCAACGGTGTCGCCTAGGTCGAAGATCTCGTGGATCATGCGCTTTTCCTCGTCGAGCAGGTCATCCTGCTCCGAGACCATGTACTTGATCTCTTCTTCCGAGACGTTTTGGCGGTCGTCGGCGCTCTTGATGCGCAGGATGCGGGCCAGGCCATCGGAGCAGGCGCCGGTCAGCCACACGAGCGGACGGGCGATCTTTTGGAAAAACGACAACGGTCCCACGACCTGCTTGGACACGCCCTCGGCATTGGCCAGGCCGATGCGCTTGGGGACGAGCTCGCCGATCACGATGGACACGAAGGCGACCGCGACGGTGATGATGACCGGCGCCAGGCCGCGCGCGATGGCGGAGAGCGGCGCGATGCCAAAGCTCATGAGCCACGTGGCGAGCGGGTCGGACAGACTCGTCGAGGCGACGGCGGACGAGGCGAAGCCCACGAGCGTAATGGCAACCTGGATGGTGGCGAGCAGCTGGTCGGAGTCGGCAGCCAGCTTAATGGCACGCTCGGCGCGCTTGTCGCCTTCCTCGGCCTCGTGCTCCAACACGGCGCGCTTGGCCGTGGTGAGCGCCATCTCGGACATAGAGAAGTAGCCGTTGATGAGGGTCAAAACGAGGGTGGTGATAAGGGAGATGGTTATGTCCATCGGGAGTTTCTCGAACCTCCAAGATTCGGGACGTCAGGTTAAAACGTTGATGACGGATAGGGCAGTTGCACCCGGCGGGCGCCCGAACGGGCCCGCGGGCGCAGGCGCGATCGCTAGATTACGAAGAGGATCACCGCCATGAACTGGAAGATGCTGCCGGCGAGTACCCACAGGTGAAACACGCTGTGCAGATAGCGCACGTTTTTGGCGATATAGAACGGCACGCCCGCGGTGTAGCACACGCCGCCGACGGCGAGCAGGGCAAGTGCCACGGGGTTGAGCAGCGCCACGAGCTCGGGCAGCTTAAAGACAACGAGCCAGCCCATCAGCAGATAGACCAGGCCGCTTACCCAATGCGGCTGGCGCTCGCGCAGGAAGCACTCGAGGGCGATGCCGATGATGGCGATGGCCCATACGGCAAAGAACAGCACAGCGCCGCCGTCGTTTGCGAGCGTGATGAGGCAAAACGGCGTATAGCTGCCGGCTATGAGCAGGTAGATGCAGCTGTGATCGATGATGCGAAACACGCGCTTGGCGCGCGCGGGCTGAATCGCGTGGTAGAGCGTGGAGGCTAGGTATTCGAGAATAATGCTGACGCCATAGACAATCGCCGCGGCCATGTGGGCCGGGCCTCCGCCGCGCAGGGCGGCGAATACGATCAGGAGCACCAGGCCCGCGATACCCAGCAGGCAGCCGACACCATGGGTGACGGAGTTCATGATCTCCTCACCCACCGTGTAGTGTGGAACGGCCGCGGTCTTGGGTCGCGGCTTAGAACTGTCGCTCGAATCGGACATGCCGGTTACATCCTCCAACGTAAAGAGTTCTCAACACTATATCAAAGCGTCTAGGTACGTGCGAAATTTGCACCATACGTGACCCTTTGTTTACCCATTCTTTGCCTGTTGACGCATCAACGGCGAACGTCCATAATGCGCTTGCATTAAATGTTGATGTATTAACATCTTATAGGAAAGCTTCTTATGTCTCAAAACGCACGTTCCCATCGAAAGCTCAAGATAGCCGGCGTCGTTGCGCTGGTGCTCGTTGTCGCGCTGCTAGGGTTTGCCGGCAACTTCTTGTTCGACTTTGCCCTGAACCCCCAAGCGCCGTACACCATGAAGATGATGCAAGATGGCAAAGACGACAAAAAAGGTGAGCAGCCGGATGCCGAGGAAACCGAGGCGCGGGCGTGGTTTAAAGAGAATCGCGAGAGCAGCAACCTCACCGCGGACGACGGGACCGAGCTTGCCGCCTGGTATTTTGCTGCGTCGGAGAGCACGCACGACTACGCCGTCTGCCTGCATGGATATACCAACGAGCCCATCGGTATGGCCCGATACGTCAAGCGATTCCACGACCGCGGCATGAACGTACTCGCACCCGCCGCCCGCGCCCACGAGCGCTCCAGCGGCGACTATATCGGCATGGGCTGGCCCGAGCGCCTCGACATCGTCGCATGGATCGAGCGAATCGTTCAGGCTGACCCCAAGGCGCGCATCCTGGTCTTTGGCGAATCCATGGGCGCGGCGACCGCCATGAACGTCGCGGGGGAATCTCTGCCCGCAAACGTGAAATGCATTATCGAGGACTGCGGTTATACGAGTGTTTGGGACGAGTTTTCTCTGCAGCTCAAGGACGTGTTCGGCCTGCCCAGCTTTCCCTTGCTCGATGTAGCAAACTTGGTGTGCAACGTGCGCGCGGGCTACGACTTTCATAAGGCGAGCAGCGTGGAACAGCTCAAGCGCGCGATGGTTCCCATGCTGTTTATCCACGGTGACCAAGACACCTTTGTGCCGTACAGCATGCTCGACCAAAACTACGACGCGTGCGCCAGCAAGGTCAAGCAAAAGCTCACCGTCCATGGCGCCACCCACGCCAAGAGCGCGCAGGTCGACCCCGAACTCTACTGGAACACGGTCGACGACTTCCTCGACGAGTATTTTTTGGCAATTAGTACGGTTTACTGGTCTATCTGACCCCCTAGCACTTCCGAAAAGCCGCCCGTGGGCACTGTGCTCACGGGCGGCTTTTGCTAACGCTGCGCTACAAAAGCGCTTGATTTGTCCAATAGCTAGACGCTACTTGACCTCGATGAGCTCGTACTCGCTCGTGCCCAAGCCGATCTTCTCGGCATGCGCGATGCACACGCGCCAGTCGGTGTCGGGATGCGTAATGCAGAAGGGGTCGTGCGCCTGCTCGCCCTCCAGATGCTCGTGGTTATGCTCCATCTTGGCCGCGCTATCGGTGAGCTCGGTGTTGGGCAGTGGCTCGGACGCCATGACGGCATCGGCGCAGGCCTGGTCGATGGCGACCGGGTCGAAGCTCGCGAACATGCCGATATCGTTGACGATAGGTGTGTCGTTTTCGGGATGGCAGTCGCAGTTGGGACTGATGTCCATGGCAAGCGAGATGTGGAAGCTCGGGCGGCCGTCGACAACGGCCTTTGTATACTCGGCGATCTTGCAGTTGAGCACGTCGGCCGCGGCGTCATAGCCGGGCTTGATGCAGTCCTGGTTGCATGCCGCAATGCAGCGTCCGCAGCCCACGCAGCGATCGTGGTCGATGGTGGCCACGTGCACCGTGCGGGTGTTGCCGTTGGCAAGCTCGCGCTCGCGGGTGCCGTCGAACGAGACAGCGTTGTGCGCGCAAATCTTTTCGCAGGCACGGCAGCCAACGCAGTGCTCGGTCGAGACGTTCGGCTTGCCGGCGGCATGCTGCTCCATCTTGCCGGCACGGCTGCCGCCTCCCATACCCAGGTTCTTCATGGCGCCGCCAAAGCCGGCCTGCTCATGGCCCTTAAAGTGGGTGAGGCTGATCACGATATCGGCGTCCATGAGAGCCTGACCGATCTTGGCCTCGCGCACGTACTCGCCGCCCTCGACCGGGACGAGCGCCTCGTCGGTGCCCTTGAGGCCGTCGGCGATGATGATCTGGCAGCCCGTGGCATACGGGGTAAAACCGTTCTGGTAGGCGGTATCGATGTGCTCGAGCGCGTTTTTGCGGCTACCCACATAGAGCGTATTGCAGTCGGTGAGGAAGGGCTTGCCGCCCAGCTCCTTCACGACATCCGCGACGGCGCGGGCGTAGTTGGGGCGCAAAAAGCTCAGGTTGCCCAGCTCGCCAAAGTGAATCTTGATGGCGACGAACTTGTTCTCAAAGTCGATCTGCTCGATACCGGCGTGACGGATGAGGCGCTTGAGCTTGTCGAGCTGGCTCTCGCGAGCATGCGTGCGCAGGTTAGTGAAGTACACCTTAGCGGGTGCGGCGGGTGCGGCTGCGGTCATAGATATATCCCCTCGGTCTATATGGCGTTACAGACATAAGGGGATGGTACCAGTTAAAGCAGAGTTAATGTCAAGCGCGGCACCCAGTCATTGGGTACTCATTGGGGACAGACTTAAATGAGTGCCTCGCCACCTGGCAGCTAAGGACGTTCCTTATCTGCCGGCAGCTGGGGACAGTCCTTGCCAGCCCGGCCGGCGAGCCGGCGAATCGGCAAAGACTGTCCCCGATGACTAGTCGTTTAAGAACGTCCCCGATGACTACTCTTGGACTTTGAGGGCTTCGGCCAGACTGACGCGCTTGATGGAGCGCGTGTGCAGCAGCGCCACGACCAGGTAGGTCGCAAAGCCAATGCCCACGCACGCCGCCATGGACCAAGCGGGCACGTAGATCTCGATATTGCCGTTATAGGCGAGCAGCATCGAACGGAAGATGGCCGTGAGCGAGCCAATAATGACCGGCAGGCTCAGCACGAGTGACGCCGCCACGCACAGCGTGATCGAGCGGATGTACAGATGCGAAATCTCGCCATCGCGATAGCCAAAGACTTTCATGTAGCTGATCGAACGGGCGCTGTGGTCGATCACAGCCTTGGTCAGCAGGTACATAAACAGCAAGAAGATGAACACCGCAAGCCCAACCATCATGCCGATCATTTTGCTCATCATGCCGATGAACTGGTCGCCCACGGCGCGCATGTCGTCGGGCGTGGTGTCGCCGGCAAAGTAACGAGCATCGAGGTCGAGCTTCTCGTCGCTCACATAGCCGTTAAAGTAGGCAGCGTCGTTGTCGAACAGCTCGTTAAAGTCGTCGATACTCATATAGATATTCATGTCCGACTTGGAGCCCCAGACACAGTCCTTGCCCGCATACTCAAGGGAATAATACTCGCCCTCGTACTTGTCGCTGAGTGTGACCTTCTGGCCCTCGCTCCAGCCAAACTTATCGAGCAGACCGCCGCCAAAGACGACGCGGCCGTCGCCGACGTTGAGGTCTTTCCAATAGCGCGAATCGGGCGAGATGCCGTAGATGGAAATCGTCTCCTCGCCATTTCCGTCGCCGCGGTCGTATTGCAGCTGGTAGACGGCATATTTCTCGGCCTGTGCGATTGTGCTCGCGCCGTTGTCGGTCGTATTGACCGGGTGGATATCGTCGTTGTCAATGTCGATCTTAGAGGCCTTGTCAATCAGGTCGATAGCCTCGTCGCGGTTGCAGCCGAGGACATCGGCAAGATCGTCAAGGCGTGCGTAGAGCGCATCCTTCTTGTCCTGGACCTTGGCGAGCGCGTCCTGCGCTGCGGTCAGGCTCTCGGCAGACGGAGATGCGGTCGCGACATCGGCTGCCGTCTGCGCCGCATCGGCCGCGTCGTCAAGCTCGTCATCGGCATCCTGGGCGGCGGAAAGCAGCGCGCCGTCAACCGACTGCAAGCGCTCGAGTGCCGACCACTGCTCGCGTTCCTCGGCAGTGCCCTCGAGCTCCAGCGGAGCCTTGAGCGTGTACTGGTGCTCGGCGGCCAGGCTCGTCTCGAGGTTGTCCGCGTAGTGCGT
The DNA here is from genome assembly GCA_905207495.1 of uncultured Collinsella sp. Taxonomy (GTDB): domain Bacteria; phylum Actinomycetota; class Coriobacteriia; order Coriobacteriales; family Coriobacteriaceae; genus Collinsella. The sequence continues at coordinate 6,734 of CAJLLN010000063.1, forward strand.
CATCGTGGGCAGAATCGCTAGGCCAAAGAGCAGCAGCAGCGACGCAAACGCAATGCCCACGAAGAGCGTGGCGAAGTTGCCCAGGTTGCGCAGGAAGATGCGCAGGCGGAAGCGGGAAACAAAACCCATGCGCTCCGGCAGCTGCAGGCCGCGCTTGGTGCCCGATTTGCCGCTCGCCTCGTGACGAAGGAATTGCAACGGCGTCTTGCCCATCTTGCGAAGCAGGCCCACCAGCGTGATGAGGATGAGCGCGGCGGCGGGAACCACGGCGCACTTCACAAAGATCTCCCAGCTCCAGTACACCTGGAAGGGCGGCAGGCTGTACGAACCGTAATAGAGGCTGCGCATGGGCTCGGTAAAGAACACAACGCCGAGTGCAGTGCCCAAAAGCGCCGCGAGCACACCCACGATGGCGGGAAGCGCCAGGTAGTGCAGCACGATCTCGCGACGGCGATAACCGCTGGCGAGCAGCGTGCCGATGATGGCGCTCTCCTCCTCGATGGTGGCGTCGGTAAGGACCACAAAGACAAACGCCATGATCACGATGATGATGTCGAGCAGTGTCATCCACATCATGGAGTCGCCGTCCACGTCGTCGCGCGCATAGCCAATGCCCTGGTTGGAATCGGCATCGATCAGATCGTCCACGCGCGCATCGGCATCGGTCAGTGCCTCGACCATATCCTGCTCCACATCGATGCGGTCCGCGGTGGAGAGGTCGCGGTCGTTAAAGGTAAAGGAATAGGTGTAGGCGGGTGCGCCGCCAGCGTCCTCGAGCGCGGCAAAGCCGGCATCGCTGACCTCGGCCACGCCGTACGTGATGGTGTTCACCGTAAAGTCCGAATTGTTGAGGAACAATGCCTGGCTATCGGGCTGGGTCATGATGCCGCAGATGATGTAGGTGCAACCCTCAAGCTCGACCTTATCGCCCACGGCGAGGTCGTTGTTGGTGGCAAAAACGCGGTCGATTGCTATCTCGTCGTCCGCCTTGGGTTCCTTGCCCTCACAGTAGGACGCGATATCGACCTTGGTGCGGTGCGCATAGGTGCGCAGCGTGCGCTTGGTGCCGTCGTCGCCGGACGCCTTTTTGATAATGGCGTCAATGGAGAAATTCTTGTAGAGTGTGACGCCGCCGACGTCACCGGCTGCATCCTCGGCGGCCTTGAGTTGATCGTCGGTAGCCTCGAAGGAGGTGGTCACGCGGCCGTCCTCAATCGTGTACGCATCGCGCATGTCATCGATAAGGCAGCCGATGGAGTGGGCCGCGAGCAAAAAGCCCGAGGTGAGGGCGATGCTTCCGCACATAAGTAAAAAGATGCCCAGGTACTTGCCGATATTGCGGCGCAGCTCGCGCGGGAGACGTTTTGCGAGAGGTGTCATGGCGCCGCCTACCAATCGAGTTCGGCGGCCGCGACGGGCGACTCGTTGAGCTCGTCGGCGACGATGCGCCCGTCGCGCAGGCGCAGCACGCGATTGGCCATGCGGGCGATGGCAGCGTTGTGGGTGACGATAATGACGGTGCAGCCGTACTCGCGGTTGACGTCTTCCATGAGCTGCAAGATTTCCTTGGACGTCTTATAGTCGAGCGCACCGGTGGGCTCGTCGCACAGCAGCAGACCCGGGTTTTTGACGAGCGCACGGCCGATGGCACAGCGCTGCTGCTGGCCGCCCGAGACCTGGCGCGGGAACTTGTTACGGTGCTCGTAGAGGCCCAGCGAACGCAGCAGGTCGTCGACATTGAGCGGGTTTTTGGACAGGTGCGCCGTGACCTCGATGTTTTCCTTGATGGTGAGATCGGGCACCAGGTTGTAGAACTGGAAGACAAAGCCCAGCTCACGGCGGCGATACTCGCCCAGGTCGGTAGGTTTGAGCACCGTGAGGTCGCAGCCGTCCACCATGATGGAGCCGCCGTCGGCATCCTCCAGGCCGCCGATCAGGTTGAGAAACGTCGACTTGCCCGAGCCCGAGGGCCCCAGCATGACGCAGATCTCGCCGCGGTTGATGGACGTGTCGATGCCGTCGAGCACCGTCAGGCGCGCATCACCGTCGCCGTAGTGCTTCTTGAGCCCCTTGACCTGGACATAGGCTTGCTTTGTCGCCATGCTACCCCCCATTGTTAGCCTATTGCTACTTTTATAGGGCAATAGTAAACCCAAGTGAACTATTTTTGGGCGAGAGTGGGGGTTTGTTTCAAGACTAGTCGTTGGGTGTTCCTATAGTTTTGTCAACCGTCGGGGCTACTCCCGGTAGGGCACCCGGTCGCGCATCACGGCGTATATCGCCCTGAGCCGCTTCCTCGCGACGGCCTTGAGCGCCCGCCCGTGCCCCATGCCCCGCGCCCTGCAGGCCCGGTAGTACTCGCCGTAGCGCCCCGAGGACCTCACCAGGCTGTTGCACGAGAAGATCAGCAGGGACTTGAGCCTCGCGTCGCCGCGCCTGGACGCCCTGA
>CAJLLN010000064.1:0-9039 GCA_905207495.1 uncultured Collinsella sp.
GGCCATGGTTGCCGTCGGTGGCGGTAAAGAAGGTGGCCTGGCCAAAATCCTTGGCAAGTTGATCGGAAGTCAGGTAATCGAAGGTGCAGTCGGCAACGTCCTTGCCGGTCTCATCGGCAATGTAGTTGGCCATGGCAAACGAGCCGCCCAGAACCTTAAAGGCGTTGAGGCCAAAGCGATAGCTCTCGTCCTTAACGCACAGGTTGGACAGGCCCAGGCGCGCAGCCTGACCGTCCAGACGGGCAAGCGGAGTGACGGTATATTGAGGGAACGACTGGTGGAAGGCACGGGCCTTCTTCACGTGGTCGAGGCTCATGATTCCCAAGTGCTTGTCATCGCTCTTGGGCATCGTGTTGCCCGCCCACTGGATCTTATCGGCCATACGGTGAACTCCTTAAGTCCTCTCTTGCCGGCCCCCGCATACGCGTTTCAGCCCGATCCCATTCACACGACTGAACTTTTATGTGGATGCCAAACAAAAAGTTTGTTAGTAATGTTCTATCACACTTTTTGATTGGCATACCTAACGAATTGTTTGTTGCCGTAATCGGTACTTTTTCACCGCCGAACGGTCATGAATTGCCTTGTTGATGGATTTGTTTGCGGTCAAGTGTGGTTTATGGCACAGTGAGCCCAAACTAATTTTTAGGAAGGTACCCATGACCCCCGCACAGATTGAGTTTTACAAGCGCCTCGCACACGGTCTGGCGCTCCAATTTGGCCCCAACTGCGAAGTCGTCGTCCACGATCTGGAGACCGAGGACGTGGACCACTCCATCGTAGTGATCGAAAACGGCCACGTCAGCGGGCGCAAACTGGGTGACGGCCCCAGCCATATCGTGTTTGAGTCCATGCACGAGGGCGCCACCGATGTACACGACCGCGAGCCGTACCTCACTAAAACCACCGACGGTAAGCTGCTCAAATCGTCGACGATCTTTATCCGCAACGATGAGGGCAAACCCGTCGGCATTTTGGGCATCAACTTTGACATTACGCTTATGAAGGCTTTTGAGCGTTCGCTCGACGCCTTTACCGGCACCGGCGGCACGGGCTATACCGAGCCCGAGCCCATTACCAAGAACATCGGCGACCTGCTCGAGGACCTGCTGCACGAGTGCGAGCAGTTTGTGGGCAAGCCCGCGGCACTCATGACCAAAGACGAGCGCATTCGTGCCATTGGCTACCTCGACCGTCGCGGCGCCTTCCTCATTTCCAAGTCGAGCGAGCGCGCCTGCGAGTTCTTTGGCATCTCCAAGTACAGCTTCTATAGCTACCTCAATGAGGCCAAGGCTGCTGCCGGCGACAAGTAGGCACTCGCCTGGATTGCCCCTCCCCTTTTGGGCGCGAGTTCTGGAAAGCACGAATCCAAGACCGAGCCGCTTGGGAAGTTCCATATAATCGATGTCATTAGTATTTCGAAAGGATGGAACAGAATGGCGTTGAGCAAGGCATCATGCACCGGTCGCGGATTGATTCCGGCAATTGGTGGACATGTGCACCGCATGTTCGATGAGAGTGAAGACGACCTGTTTTCGCTGAGCCTTGACGACGTGATGGTTGATCGCCCGTGGACCGCCGACGAACTCATGGGCGGCGGGGCCCGCCCGTCAAGCCCCGATCCCGCGCTTGCGCCTAAGCCCGCATCTGCACCGACTCCTGCGCAGTCGCCTGTTTCGACGCCCGTGCCTACGCCCGCACCCACTTCGGCGCCCACGACCGCTCCCCGCCCCGCAAGCGACCCGTCCGAGACGGCGGCATTTCTCGCTGCAGCGACGCAGGGCAAATCGGCCGACAGCACTGTTATGTACAGCGCCCAGCAGTTGCCTGTTCCTGCGGCACGCAAGCCTCCGGTCGCAAGGCTCGATGAGCCCGTTGCCCATCAGGTTGCCTACGATTCCTGGGCTGCAACCGATCTGGATGAGACCTCTACCGGCATGCCGGCGCTCGATGTTCCAGTTAACCCGCTTTTTGCCGCCAACACGAGCGCCGCGGACTATGAGGGCGGTGCGGCATATTCCGATTATTCCGATGGCTATGCTGGCACCGGTCGCATCGAGACCGAGGATTATGGCACCGCATCGAGCGATTATCTCAACGATCCGTACGCTGCCACGCCTGCACCGGAATATGACCCGGAGGCCGCGTCCGCACCGGCGTATACCAAAAGCACGGGCGAAGAGCGCTTCGCCGATTATTACGCCGAGGAAAAGGCGCTGCGTTTCTCGGAATTTCCGCAGGCAGTCAAGGTTGCCTTTATCGCCATTGTCATTGCCCTGCTCGGCGCCATTGCGTTTGAGGGATTCCAGCTGTTCCGCGGCCCCACCGCGTCCGAATCGGCAACGCAGCAAAAAGAGGACGACAACCAGTACCTGGACATCAACACCCTCAAGGGCGACCCCAACGACGGGGACGACGAGTAGCGAGGGCTGAAGGCGGCCGCAGGATCCCGCATCCAGCACCGGCTTCTAAGTGCTGTTTTGTCATCCAGCTACACTTTTCCGAAGTTTTAAGGTGCCTATTTCGACACTTTTCCGTACTTTTACACGGCTGATTTCGACACTTTTCCGGATGAAAGCCGAATAATCACTTGGGAAACCAACGCCATCCGCGCGTCATTTCGCGGATGGCGCTTGATTTCTGTCCGTACACGTTGATAGACTCCATCTTGCCCGCAAGGAGCGGGCGCGTTTTATCCAGAGTCGGGGTAGAGAGTTGGCTCCACGATCCCGACGCCAACCGGCCAAGAGGCACGGTGGCCCTGCCAACATCGATGAAAGGAGTCCGTATGGACAATTTCTCCGTGCGCAGTGAGCGCAACTTCCACAACCTGGCAGCCAAGCCAAAACGAATGCATCTTCTGGACGAGCCGAGCGGCTATGCCTCGGCCATGGTCAAGAACAGCCTCTCCCACCAGATGCGCTTCACGGTACAGAAGCTCGAGGAAGAGTTCTGCGCTGCTGGCAATCCACATGTGCTACAGATTAAGTTGTTCGGAGACGATTTGCGTGAGCCGTCTAGCTGGAAGCTCTTTGCCGACGGCGCGTGCGTCGCAAGCGGCTCGGGCGACTTTGCCCGCGAGTGCTTCTGCGAGGGAGCTGAGGTGTTTCTGGACCTGTGTCGCGACGCCGTACGCACGGCCGAGCTGCGGCAGTGGAGCGAAAGGGAGTATGAGCTGTTGAGTGCGGCCCGCGGGATTGCGATGGTGTAGGCAGACAGACCAGACAGCTCGTCATACTGGTTGACGCTTCGATTCAAACAGCAGTGCGAAGCCGCGCTTACAGCCCTGCCATGCCAAACCGAATGGCGTTCTCAAAAGGCCTACCTCCCCTCCGCCTTCAGCCTCAGCAGCAGGTCGCCCAGCTCGGGGCACTTGCTGGAAAGGCGCGTCTGGGCTCGCTCGCCCATCCCCCACCGCTGGCGGACTTCCTGGACGTGCGGGCTCACGCGGTAGTCCCCATCCATCACCTGCTTGAGCAGCTTGGCGGTCACGCGCGCATCGGCTAAGGCGCTGTGGGCGTGACCCGTCGACTCGTCGAACTCGATGCCAAACCACGTTGCCGCGTCACTCAAAGAGACGCACCCGTGGCTGCCCACGTCCATGATCGAAGTATAAAACGCCTGCAGGTCGGCCCAGTCCGTAGGAAATGCGGAAAGGTCGATGTGCTTTGCCTGGCACTCGGTCATAAGCTGTCGATGATCCGCCCCGCTCCAGCAAACTATCTGGGCGGAGTAGCGACCGATCCAATCGCTGAGTCTTTTGATCACCACATAGAGCGGATCAGCCATCGCAGTGTCCACAGCCGATATCCCTGTGAGCTCGCGGACGGGGAACGCAACGCCTTCGGTAAATTCTGTCTGCACAAACTGCGAGAACTCGCCCATCACGTTGCCGTGGTAATCGAGCTTAACAGCGCCGACCTCGATAATCTCGTTACGTAGTCCGCGGCGCTGGCGCTGCTTTGGCACCGGCGCAAACTCAAAGTCGAGCACGATCTGGCGCGCAAAGTTCGTCGTATCGATGGCCGAAATATCCGGCGTCTTTTTGTCTGGCACGGTCAGGGCCTTTCTCCGTCAACCGCCGCTCGTTACATAGGCGGCTACATTGCCGTAAGGATAGGAACCCGTGCGGACATGAAATCGCACAGCACGGCTTTCCGGCATCCTTGCGTAAAGCCACACTTTGAGAGAATCATGTCACTGTTATTATCGAACATATATTCGTATTTATAGCAGTACTTTGATAGAATTGCAGTTGTTGACGGCAGTTCCATGTGCCGGGCAGCGCCCTCCATGCGACGGGAGGTGATGCCCATGACCGATCTGACTGATTTCGTGAAGCTCCTGACCGCTTTGGTCTCGCTCCTCACGGCGCTTATCGGACTTACCGAGGCACTCAAGCAGCGTACGAAGCAGAAAAAGAGGGGTCGACGCCTCTAAGGCATTGACCCCTTAATCGAAGTAACGGCGCTGCCCAGCTATCACCCTTGGGCTGCCGTCGACCTTATTCTACCCACGGGTGCCAGGTTTAACAAATGGATTTTCGGTTACGAAGTCCGGAGCTCGCCCCTCTACTCCAGCGGCGTTGCGCCGGATTCTGGGACGCACTTTCCGCCCCATGCCTCTATCGGAAACGGCATCCCATCCTGAAGCGGGAATCCGGGACGTAGTTTCCGCCAAGGGTTGCAAAAGGAAAGCGCATCCCATTCCGAGCATCACATCAGAGCGCGCTTGGTTATCTCCGCTCGCACATCTCGGCAAACGAGATCAGCTTGACGTCTCCCCTACTATCCGCAGCATCCCGACATCCCTGCGTAAAGCCACGCTTCGAGAAGATCACGTAGCTTTTTCGTTGCCGTCTAAAGAGCTCGCTTCGGTGCACGAGCTTTTGCAGCACGTCTTCGCCCACCGGTTCATTGCGCCATTTGCACTCCGCAAACAGCGCAGCGCCCTCGCCATCGTCAACAATCAAGTCGATTTCTTCCTGCGTATGCGTGCGATTATCCGTCCCCCACCAGCGCCCGACACTCGCCGGAACCACATCGAGCTGGCCCGCGCGCGCGAGTTCGTACACGTATTGCCTGCATATAAGCTCAAAGACCGTGCCCATGTAATCCGATACGTGCGGCTCAATGCGCTTATACGCCATCTCGGCCATATCGTTTTGAATCAGCCCGATGTTCTGCGGCACAAACTTGTACCAGAACCTAAACATCTGGTCGCTCAGCAGATACACGGCTCGCTTATTGCTCGTCTCGTTTAGGGGCAGCTCGCGCTCGACAATCCCAAGCGACGCCAGCTTATCCACATAGCTCTTTACGTTGCTCGCAGGGATTCCCGTAGAGCTCGCAATCTCCGAGATCTTCGAGCACCCCTGAGCAATTGCCTGCACGATCGCATCATATTGCTCGGGATTGCGGCACTCTTGTAATAGCAGGTTACTCGGCTCCTCAAAGAGATAGCCCGTAGGAGTAAGAAAAAGAAGTTTGATGTTGTCCTTGAGCGGTGCGGCAGGATCGACTTTCTCGATATATGCAGGAATGCCGCCCGTCATGCCATAGCAAACCGCAGCGTCTTCGCGACCCATGCTCTGCCACAGGCCGAGGGTCGTCGTAAAATCGAGCGGCATGATCTTAAACTGGGCCGTACGCCTACCGTATAGTGTACTCTCGTAGCCCAACACCTGTTCTTCCATAAACGAAAGAGACGAGCCGCATAGGATCAGCATGAGTCTGGTCTCTTTGTACAGGTGATCGATCTTGTCTTGCAGCAACGAGCTGATCTCGGGATTCGATTGGGCGAGATAGGGATACTCGTCAATCACGACAATCAAACGTTCCGTGCGAGCCATGGTGGCCAACGCATCAAACGCCTCGTCAAAGCTACGAAACGACACGCCTGTAGCACCAACCGAACCCGCAAGTATCGCCTGGCTAAAGCCGTGCAGGTTTGCCTCTGCATTGGTACGACGTGCTTGAAAGTAAATAGCATTCTTGCCTTGAATGAACTCTGTGATAAGGCGCGTTTTACCTACGCGACGGCGGCCGTAAATCACAGGCATTTCAAAGGAGCCCGTGCCATACAGTCGATTGAGCTCGGACATTTCCGCCGTTCTTCCGATAAACATAGGACCATCCTTCCTTTACATTATAGCTAGCTATATTATACCTTCCTATAATATAGCTAGCTATAATGTAATTCGACAAGCGGCGCACGAAAAAGGGCGATACACCGCCGCACGTGGACCGTTCCGGAAAATGTATCCCGTTCTGGAGCCAAAAACTGGGCCGTAGTTTCCGCCAAACATGCCATCCGGAAAGCGTGTCCCGTTCTGAGCGCTCATTCTGGGATGCAGTTTCCATTTGAGGCCCATCGGGAAAGCGCGTCCCACTCTGGGGCCGAAATCTGGGACGCAGTTTCCGGTTGAGGGGCGTTCCGGAAAGCGCGTCCCATTCCGAACGTCAATTCCGGGACACAGTTTCCGCCGACACAGACGACGACCTGCAGCCCTTATCACATGCCTTCAAATATACGATCCAGAGACACAAAACAGCAGATAGAATGCTCTTTTTCAAAAAAGTACACGTCCCGAAACTTACCCATTCTTCATAACTCGCTACCGTTCAAGGTCGCCGATTACCGCCCGCCGATTCGGATGTAAAAATGTCGCCGAAAACAGGCCATCTACCTGCATGGTTAGATTTTGGTCAGCTTTTGGTCAGTTGGGCGGCAAGTTGCGGCTGATACGTTTTTGCTACCCAAAAGGAGGCGGTAGCTCATGACCCATTGCAATGACCAACTCATCGACCAACTGCTCACCCAAGCCGAACAAGAGGGGAGCTGTCTGATTCCCCCGAGCGCGGCGATCCGAAAAGCGCTCCTTCGGCGCATCGGCGACATGGTCGTCTCCCCCATGCCGGGATTGTTCGCGCGCAAAATACGCTGGGATGAGCTCAACCGGGCGCAGCGTCATTGCGAGATTATTCGCGCCCTTGCGATCATCCACCCCGATTGGACGTTCTGCGCGTTTTCGGCTGCCTGCCTGCTGGGGCTCGAGGTCTCGTGGCGACACCTGAATATCGTGCATGTTTGCAGCTCGACAAAGCCGTCGGCTCGCCCGGGCGCGCATATTCAGCGGCACCAGATTGAGCCGGCCGGAGCAATACACAGAGCCGGCATATCGGTAACGCCGCCCATCCAAACGGCCACAGATTGCCTGCTGCAAACTGGTTTTGCCGACGGCATGCCCATTGCCGATTCGGCGATCTCAAAGCTCGGCCTTACGCGAAAGCAGTTGATGGAGGCCGTCGAGCAACGAGCGACCGCCCGCAATGGTCGCGCGATTCGTACGGCTCTCACCACGCTTCGATATGCCGACGCCCGCGCCGAGAGCGGCGGGGAATCGGTCGCCCGAGCCGTCATGATCGAGACGGGCTTTGCGCCCGACTGGCTTCAATACGAGCTGACGGACCCCTTCGATTCGGCCAAGCCCATACGAACGGACTTTGCCTGGGAGCGCCAGGCGCGGGAACTCACGCTGGGCGAGCTCGACGGGCTCATCAAATATACCGACCAGACCATGCTGGCCGGACGCACCACCGCCGAGGCGCTCGTTGCCGAACGACAGCGCGAGGCGCACCTATCGCTCTACGGCCACCCTCTGCTGCGCTTTACCATGAACGAGGTCCGCTCGGCAGGAATGCTCGCCAAAAAGCTGCAGACGGCAGGCATCCGACAGACCGCTCTACCGACATGGCTCAACGAGGTGGACCTGTAGGAGCTGTTGAGCTTATGCCCGTCTGCTTGGCAAAGCGGGACACACTTTCCGGTTGGCAGCACCCGCGGAAACCAGGGCCCAGATTGAGTGTTCAAAACGGGGTGCGCTTTCCATATGGCATGCCTAGCGGAAACCGTGTCCCGGAATCAAGGCCTAGAACGGGACAGACTTTCCGGTTGAAGCGCCCAGCGGAAACTGCATCCCGGAATAGACGCTCAAACTGGGACGCAGTTTCCGGTTTCCTGCTGTTCCGGAAAGTACGTCCCATTCTGAGCGCCAAATCCGGGACACAGTTTCCGCATGCGGAGGCGCTCCAAACAAAAGGCCCCGGCTCGCGATGGGGCTGGGGCCAAAGGTGCAGCGTATGTAGTTGATGTTCAGCGCGAACAGCCCGTCAGCAACGGCCGTGCGCGCCCTACCCTACCCGCGGTGACGGGCGCGGCTGTAGGGCGTATCCACCATGGGCAGATCTGGACGCAGCTTACCGTCAAACGCGCGGTAGGCATTCTGCACGGCGGGCGCCGTGGGGATCGTTGCGATCTCGCCGATGCCCTTGCCGCCGTATGCCACGGGCAACAGCTCGTCCTTCTCCACGTAGATGGCGTGGATATTCGGAATCTCGGGCGCACGGAACAGCCCGAGCGTACCGTACCTTGCCTGGGGTACGCAGTCCTTGAGCGGCCAATCCTCGGTAAGCGCATAGCCCATACCCATGAGCACGCCGCCTTCGATCTGACCCTGGATGGAGATGGGGTTGACTACCTTGCCGGAATCGTGCGCGGCATAGACCTCGCTCACGCGGCCGTCATCATCCAAAATGACCACATGCGTGGCAAAGCCGTAGCAGATGTGGCTCTTGGGGTTGGGAACGTCGGCGCCCAGCTTGTCGGTCGGCTCCAGATACACGTAGCCAAACTCGCATCCCTCGAGCGCCTTGATGGCGGTCGCGGGATCCTGGGGATGCATGCCCTGGCCGGCGACGAGTTCCTGTGCGCGCAGCTGATAGGCGCGACCGTCGTCGTACTCGATCTTGACACCGTCGCCATGCGCATTCACGGGAGCGGCGGGCGCAGACTTGCCGGCCTCGATGCCAACCATGGCATCACGCAGCAGGAAGGCGGCACCGCGCACGGCCTCGCCGGTCACGACCGTCTGACGCGAGCCAGACGTGGTGCCGGAGTCGGGAGCGTTCTCGGTGGAGCCCTCGCCATTGGCAATGCAGCTCAGCGGCAGACCGCAGGCCTCGGCAACGTCCTGCAAAA
>CAJLLN010000065.1:0-8961 GCA_905207495.1 uncultured Collinsella sp.
CCCGGCGAGCTCCCTTTGCGGGGCGAAGCCGAGGTAGCCGCTCTCGTAGGCCGCGAGCGACGGCCCGGGGAACCCATCCATCCACCCGGCGATCTCGCCCCAGGGGTTGCCGGGGAACCTCCTCGTCACGGCCTCGCCGGTGTCCGCGTCGAGGGCGCAGACGGTGGTCGACCTCAGGTGGACGTCCATCCCGAACGCGGTAGAATACTTTGGCATGGGAGCCTCCCAACCTCGTTGCGGCGCGGCTGCGCCTATGGCACTTCAACATCATTGTCGCAGCCCCGACCCGCGGTCACGAGCGGGGGCTCCTATCTTTTTAGTGCCCTCGGATTGGGTCATAGTGTCTGCCGCGGCGCGCGTAACCGGTCCTTTGTTTGGCTTTGTGGGGAGAGTCGGTCCCTATGAAATCGACGAACCGCTTGATGCTTGGCTTTCGGTCGTCGGGGCAATGAAGATTTCCTCCCTGGCTTCGTCGGTCGAGATGGGTTCGCCGTCTTCGCTGGGGGTTTTGGATCCCTATTGGCGCGTGTATTGCTTCGGCAACATTGAGGCAAATAAAACCGCGTACGTGGTTCTCACCAACCTGCAAATCCCTAGCGACCATGAGTTTAGGGATGGTTTCGTGGGCGGACTTAAGCGCGGTGGCGAGTGGACGGTGATCAATGAAAGGATTGAGCCCGGAACTGCCATGGTCGAGCGTTCGTATGTCAGGTGGTGCAAGAACGATACATTGTCCTTTATGGAGACGGTTGGGGAAACTGACTTTCCAGGTCCGTCTTTTGTTGCAAGGGTGCCTGGTGATGCTCTCAGGGGGCTCGACGAGTCTTCCGAGCGCGTTCTCAAGACCGAGGAATCCCTGGCCTCGCATCTGGTGCAGGACATGACGGAGTGGTTCTCGCGCTGCGCGGGCTATAGGTGGAGGAGAATCCTCGAGCCCAAGCGGCAGAGTCCGACGCAGATGGCTAATGGCGTCATCGATTATGGTCGCGGCTCCTCTTTCGACCTTTGCGTGCCCGATGCTGCTACACGCCTTTGGGTTGCGCTCGCAAAGAGCTATTCGGTTGATGTCGTCAAAATATGCGAGCACTGTGGCCGGCCGTTCGCCGACACCGCAAACGGCAAATCGCGATGCTGTTCAGAGGAATGCACGAGAGCAAAGAACGCCAGGAATAGCAGGAAGAGGGCGAACGCGAGGCGAAACGCATCGAACGCGAAGGGCTGATTTAATTTGAAAGCAAGTTGCCGATGGTGTTTGCGGCGGCCTGGTCCTTGGCGGCAATTGCGTGTGCATAGGTGTCTAGCGTGAGCTTGACGGTGCTGTGCCCGAGGCGGCTGCTGACGGTTTTGATGTCGACGTTCTCTCCGATCAGCAACGTTGCCTGCGTGTGCCTGAGCATGTGTGGGGTCAGGCCGGAGTACTTTGTACCTCGAGCGTACGTCTTTCCGTCTCGCTCAATGTAGTGCGTGATTTCTCTGAACTGCCCAAAGCCATAGTCCGAGCACCATTCGCGGAACCATCGCGAAAAGCAGTTTGGGTCCATGTGCGCGATGGCGACTGGCCCCCTCTTTCCTTTTTTGTCATCTTTAGTTTTAGCCCTCGTGTTTCTTTGGGGATCGACTAATGTGTGCACAATTGGGGTGCCAGAAGCCTGTTCGAGGTCGACTTCGGCGAGAAGCGTGCGCTGAAGCTCGCGCCAGGCGGCGAGCCTCTCGAGTGCAAGCGGGCTCAAAGAGACGGACCTTTTTCCCGTTGAGCTCTTTGGGTCTCTGACCAGCTTGTCGGCGGCATACTGTCCGTCGATGCGGACATAGCCGTCGCCAAAATGGACGTCGCCCCATCTGAGTCCGAGCATCTCTCCGCGGCGCATGCCGGTATCGAGCAACAGGAGAGTGCCTATTCTGTGGGAGTCCATCTCCTGTGAAAGGAGGAGGGAGAGAAGCCTCCGGGCTTCATCGAGGGAAAGAGCCTGCCTCTCTTTTCCTTTGGGCCGCGGGATGACGGTGCCGGCGCAGGGGTTCTTGACAATCAAGTCGTCAAGCATGGCGGCCTTCATAATCTGATTCAGTTTTACACTGATCTTATGCAGCTCAGATTCGGAGAATCTTCCACTCTTGCGGGCTTCAGCATAACCGGCGTTTATTATGTGGGGCCTCAGGTCCTTTACGGGATAATTGCCGAAAAGCTCCTGTATTTCCTTAATTTCAAGCTCTTCGCGGTCAAGGGCAAGCGGGCTGATGGTCTCGGCGTCCACGCGATCGTCGTGGAACTCTTTGGTGTACTGATAAACGGTCTTATCGGGGTCTTTGATGGTGAGCCCGCTATTGAGCTCAGCCTTATATGCTTCGAGCTCGGCTCTCAATTCCGACTTGTTCTTCGCATAGACCTTTCGGCGAGGTGAGTACCTATATTTGCCGGTAACGGGGTCTTTGCCCATGTTGTGCCTGATATAGTAGACGTTTTTCTGCGTCTTGCTTTTAAGGGCGCTTCCCTTACCAACGACAAGAGGCCTGCTCATGTGCCGATCCTTTGGTCAAATGAATACGAGTGTGACTCCATGGCTGCGTGGCATACGCTCGGAGCAGCACGCCCGTGCGGCCCGTGAAGCGGGCGCTTCGGGTGCGCTGCTCCGAGCGTATGCCACGCAGTGGCGGAAGTCAAGTTTTCAGTGGTCGAATTTTGGTCGAAATTGAACAGAACCGATATTTGGGATTTTTGGAGGAAATGCATATCTACCTGCTTATATAACGGTGTCAAGCGGTATCAAAGAGTGTCAAATAGTTTGGAAACTACGGGCTCATAACCCGGAGGTCGTAGGTTCAAATCCTGCCCCCGCGACCAAAATTTCAGCCCTGAACTGGTAAAACGGTTCAGGGCTTTTTCATTGCCTTGGGGCAAAAATGCCCAAAGTAATCTGTATGGTAATATGTATGAGCGAAAAAAGCCTTAGACCCTGCGTTTCGCCAGGCTATCTCTGAGCGCTCGGAGCACCTCAACCGCAACGGGCAACTCGTCAATCTCGAATGAATCAAGAATCTCTTGCACCTCGGCGGAAAGCTTCGCCTTGTCGGGTTTTGGGGCGTCACTGAGCAAAGCGTCGGTGCCTACCGATAGCTCCTCTGCAATCTTTGCGAGCACGGGCAGGCTCAGCTTGGTGTTGCCCGTTTCGATGTGGCTCATGTGCGTTACCGATATTCCAACTTTTTGCGCGAGCGCCTCCTGTGACAGCCCGCAGGCTTTGCGGTAGCGCCTGATACGCTGTCCTATGTCGAAGTATTTCATTTTAACCGCCCGTCAAAATCAAGTTGCCTTGAATCGTATGGGCGATTAGCCTCAAATATAATAAACTGGAAAGGCTGTATTTCATGCATGCAGTTAATGTTTGAGACCTCATTCTTACGAACGAGGCGAGAGCGTTAGTGAGTCAAAAAAACAGGAGGTAATGCGATGACGCCAATGAACGAGCAGGAAAACCTGCTATCGGGTATCACAATCGCTCATAACCTGATGCACCGCGTGGTCAGTCTTCAGCAACGCATCAACCAGCTCACCACTCAGTTTGCCGCCAAGACGGAAAAGAAGACTAAAAGGCACCCTGTTCTCTATGCAATCGGGGGCTTCCTTATCGCGTTCACGCTTATCACGAGCACGCCACTTAAGGTGATAACGTATCTCCCCACCCTTCCGTTCTTCTCGATGGGAGGCCCGGAGCTTCAATTGGAGGTCTGGAATATCGTGAACCTCATCGTCTCAGCCATCATCGGCGCGATTCTATACAAGGTCATAGCGAAGACGGCGGACAAAAGCCGCTCCCAGAAAAATGCCGCGATTGACCAAAGCAACCAACGAGTTGAAGCCAACAACCAGGCCCTAGCCCAGAGCATAGAGCAAACCAAGCAGGAGATTTTCGCCGTACAGCAGCAATGGGCTTCGCAGGTCGCCCCGTGGTACCCCATGGATTACGACAGCATCGAAGCCGTGGATTTCTTTCTTGCTGCCGTGCGCAACCATCGCGCCACCACCGTACAGGAGATGGTCAACCTCTACGAGACCGAGATGCACCAGCGCCGCATGGAAGCGGGCCAGCAGCAGATTCTCAACCAGCAGCGCATCGGCAACATGCTGCAAATAGGCAACCTGTTCATGCAGGGGCAGATTCTCAATCAGGCTCAGCAGATAAACGCGAACACCGCCAGTGCGAGCGGCAACCTCGACTGGATGGCTCGCGCGATGGGAAAGCGCTAAGTAATGACGCGGTTGACATAACGAGGTAACTCGAAACCACCATGAAAGAAAAGGGGATGGATAATGAACGGATTATCCCAGTGGGCGCGCTCGCATAAGCCCCAAGTCGCAGCGATAGCCGTTGCGGTCGTTGTTGCGATCGTTGTTGCGATAGCCGTGGCAAGTGGGGCGTTCGCAACGTCCGAGCAACAACCAGAGCAGCAGGAGTTAAGAACTGTCGATGTGACCCTCAGCGTCACGGCCGACCACGGCTGGGACGAGAACTCCACGCCCGCCATCGCCCATATCGAGGGCAACGATGTGGACTTCTACCACGCGGTGACCCCTGATGCCGATGGCAACAAGGGCACTTCCACGGTCGAACTCGCCGAGGGCGACTACACCGTGAGCTTCGTCAGCCCCGTCAACTCCGACGGTTCCGCCTTCGACATCTACGACACGGGCGCTCCCGTCGACATCACCGTCGACGCCGACGCGAAGACCGCACCCGCCGTCAACTGCCCTATGGCGCAGATTCCCGCCGACAAGGTCACCGACGACATGCTCGCGGACATCGTCAACAAGACCAAGGACGCCATCAAGAAGGGTGACGAGACCCTGAAGGGCAACGCTGGCACTGGCATCCTCGACAAGCTCGACGGCAACGTCGCCAAGAACCCGAACGCGAGCGACAAGACCAAGCAGGAGGCGACTGACGCCGACAAGGACGTCGATGTCAACGACAAGCCTACCCAGACGACCCCGTCTGCCAAGAATGACAACAACGCTAAGACTGACAGCAACGCTGGTTCCCAGTCTTCCAGCAACGGTTCTTCGAACTCTGGCAATTCTGGTTCTGCTTCCAACAAGCCTTCTCAGTCCAGCCAGCCTTCCAAGCCTGCCCATACGCACACTTGGGTGAACCACACGGCTACCCGTCAGGTCTGGGTGAGCAACTGGGTCGACGTGCCCGACTACGGCACTCAGCAGGTTCAGACTGGAACTCGCTGGGTATTTCCTGAGGACGGTTACACCACCACTGATATCAATGATGTCAAGGCGCACATGGTAGCTCTCATCAAGCAGGGCTATGTGGGTAACCATTACACCGAGCCTGTCTACGAGAACCAGACGGTTCAGACTGGTTCCCACAAGGAGGACCACGGCACCTGGCAAACTGAATCTTACGTGGACTACGTGTATTGCAGTTCGTGCGGTGCCCGTCAGTAACGGGTGGCATAACCATCAGTAATGACGACATCGTCACGGCACGTGCTGTGTTCGGGCATAGCCCTCACAGACCCGCGCGCTCCCTACGGTCGCGTGCAGGTGTCCGTTTCCCGAACAAGGGGAGCATCCGTATAACGGGTGCTCCCCTTTGTTTTTGCCCAGATGCTCCGGAATACCGCGAAACAGGATCAGCAACAGCGCACCGACCTTTGAAGGGCTTTTCGAGGTCTTTCGGTGGGCTGTGCTGAGCCCATTTCGCGCCCCTGCCCGAACAGAGCCCCTGCGAAGGTCTTTCGGAGGTCTCTCGCTGGGCTTTGGATGGGCATGCGTGAAAGACGCCTGCGGCGTCGGGTGCCTCTGAAACGAAGATAGGGAGGTACACGATGGACAAGGAGCGTCTTGAACCCAACAGCCCCCAGGAGGAGGCCTTGTGGAGGGCGCAGGTGCTCAGGCGCACCGCCCGCATCTGCTCGGCGAAGGCCAAGGAGCTTGAGCGCATGGCGAGGGTGGACGGCAACGCCCCCATGCGCGACAGCGGCACCCTGAAGGACGTGCTCAAGCGCATCGACAACGTGATGGAGTGGCGGTTCGTGAACGCTCTGGGCGAGGTCGTCCTCGACGGGGACATCCTCGCGGAGAGCATCGACTGCGAGACCCTGCGCACCATGCGCTACTGCGTGGCTGAATGTCTCAAGCGAATCGAGGAGCGGGAAGCGGAGGGGAAAAGCGATGAGTGACTACGGCATCAAGACCTACGCCGACCTCGCCGAGACGTGCGGGAACATGGTGCTCGCAAACGAGATGGCAAAGCGCCCGCTTGAGCTTGTGAGCGGGGACTGGGCGCCGTGGGAGGAGATTTTCCAGTGGTACATCATACAGGACCCGTCGTTTGTCATGGAGCACACGGGCGAGCCGGTGTTCTACGACGAGGAGCTTGACCTGTACGTCCTTGGGGTAAATCATCTAGGCACAGCTTGGCAGCTCGTGCCCGCTCCGAAAATCTACGACTGAAAAGACGCCGAAGGGCGCAGCGAAACAATCGCTGCGCCCTTTATTTTTTGCTCCGCGCGCACTCAAGACGCGCTTTCTACACGTCGTCACTTTACGCCTGAACTTGTAGAAAAACTCCGAGAAGATTGCCCCGTTTATGGGGCTTTTCGAAGCGCTTTCTACAATTGTCGCAATCTTCGACAAATCCAACCCCTGAAAACTAACGTATTTTCTACAGCGCTTCGCGCCATATATCAGGAGAAACTTCCCCATCCCTCTCCGCGTTACGCTCCGAGGGACAAAAGGGGGAAAGGGCATAAGGGGGACTGACGCAGCGTGCGCTGCGGTCGGCATAGCCGACAGTCCCCCTCGATGCGACCTCAGGGTCGCAAACGCTGCGAGCGCAAGGCACTCGCAGATGCCGTCTCAGGACGTACGCCAGCGGGCTTGGGTGCCGGCGGAGCGCCACATGAAAAGGGACGGAGGCGAAAAGCCGTCCGTCCCTATCGAAACAGTGGATGCCGCCGTGATCGAAGCGACTGCCCCTGCGGTGCGGGGCAGATCGCTTCGCTTTCGCGGCGGTCCGCATCATGAGGCTCAGCGGGCTGCGGGTTGACTTACGGCTCGCCTTGCGGGACGTCTCGCACCAGCCCCTCGTATCGCTCCTTGATGCTGGCGGGCATGCACGCGCGGTCGGGGTTGATGCCGCGAAAGGCTCTGTCCATCCACTCGGTCACTTCGTACTCCAAGATGAGCGGTTCGGACCAGCCCATCTTTGAGGGGGCGCGGACGGGGTTTTGGGTGGAGCTCCATCCAATGCCGTGCTGGGGCAGGAGCGCCTTGACCTCCTTGACGAAGACCTGCTTGGACTGAACCCTTCCCGAGGGGTTGTTGCGCCGCGACCAGTGACGGTACAGGTCGTGGAGGAACTGCCAGGGGAGCAAATCCCAAGCGACTTGCGGCAGGATGTCGTCGAGGAACTGGCGCACGGGGTCGTTCACCTCGCGATACTCGGCAAGGAGCCTGCGCGTCGCCCCGGGCGCGTCAAGCTCGTAGTAATCGGTCTTTGCGAGGATGCGGTGGAGTACGTATTCGAGGACTTCGGGTCGGTTCAGGTAGTCGCCCTTGATGTACTTGCGCTCGCAGCCCTCGAAGCGCTTCTCGAAGGGAATCACCAGAAGGCGGCGGTACAGAGACTCCGACTTGTCGCGAAGCTTCGGCAGCGAGTTGATGCACTGAATCATGAAGCCCCGGAACTTCACCGAGCGCGGGTCTTTGAACTTGCGGTTCATCAAGAACGGGTCTCCCGTGATGATGGACTTGAGCGCCGCCGCATCGTCCAGGTAGGTGCCCGTGTCGTTCTCGTCGGTGATGATGGCGGAGACGCGCGTGAGGGATTCGAGCTTGAAGTCGTCCCCGAACGCCTTGATGGGGATGGACGCCCACGCCCCCTTGCCGCAGAGGTTGCGGGCGAGGGTGCAAAACGTCCCCTTGCCGTTGTTGCCGAGGGTCGAGTACAGCCACGCGCTCTTGTTCCAGTCGACGTTGGGGCGCACGACCGCACCGAGAACCTGCCAAAGAAGCTCCACGACCTCGGGGTCGTCGGAAAGCTCGTCCATCCACGTCACCACGTCCCAGTCGGTGCCGTCCTCGTTGTTGCGGATGACGGGATTGGGGGCGTCTTCCACGAAGTCCGTCCCGATTTTGGAGGTGAACACCAGCTCGGGGTCGAAGTCCATGAGAATCTTGTTGCCATAGTCGTACAGGCCGTTGTTCACGGCGACGAGGTCGGGGTTGGTGCAGGGGGACACCACCTCGCACACCGCGCGCAAGATCGCAACGACCTCATCGACGTTGCGTTTGCTGATCGTTGCGTCATAGCGGCGGATAAGTCGCGTGAGGTTGTCGCTTCTGGTGTCGTAGACGCCCTTGGCGTCCCCCTCCGACTGGTACACGCCCACGTCGTAGTTTCCGTCCCCCTCGTCTGCCGCCCAGCAGATGAGCTTGGCATGGTGGACCTCCTTGATGACAAGCGCAATCTGGAGGGGCAGAAGCTCCTTGAGCTTCCTGAGGCGCTCGCCAGGCGGTTTCTGGTCGGGGTAGGCGTCCTTCGGCTTTGCGCCGATAGGGGCATTGGGGTCACGAGGGCCGAGGTTGTACTCCTGAATGGCGTTGTTGGTGGCTTGGAGCAGCTCATTCTCAATGGTTTCTGGAGACGGGTCGCTGTCCACATCGACGCCCCCAAGATAGTCTTCGGTCACGGTTCTTATAACCTCGTTATACGGCTGTCCCATGGCTTCTCCTCCGTATCTTTCGCGGTGTTTTTAGAATGTTTTACCGTGACATTCGGTGACTGAGAAGACCTCGTTTTCTGCAAAAGCGCAGGTAGAAGGGCTTTCTGTTCGTAAATGAGCGGAAAGTCGGTGTGCTGTTTTCGTGAAGCGAGGACGCCGCGGCGGAGAAGGTGGCGCACGGCAGGTCTGGCAGGTGCGCGGCAGGGGCCGGCGCGGCGACTTCCT
>CAJLLN010000066.1:0-8919 GCA_905207495.1 uncultured Collinsella sp.
CTCGTGGACGGCGCCGGCGAGGACCCGGGTGCCACGGTGGCCATGCCGGCTATGCCCCAGGAGTAGGCCTACGCGTTTATCACCATCACGTACCTGCGCCTTTGCTGTACGCAGATGAGCGGAGCGGCAAGTGATGCGCTGCGGGTATAATGGACAGCATTCAAACGGTGGGCACCGACGTGCCCGCAGGAGAGGAATGATCATGGGTAAGACTTTCAGCTTTGTCTCCGGCGCACTTTTTGGTGCCGCTGCCGGCGCTATTGTCGGCGTTGCTCTGGCCCCGCGCTCGGGCGCCGAGACCCGCGCCATGCCTGCCGATATCGCCAACGACGCCTGGGACAATATGCGCGACACCTACGAGCACAGCGCCGAGGAGGCCCGTGCTGCGGTGAATGACTTTGGCCCGATGGTCGACGCCAAGACCGACGACCTACGCGCCAAGGTCGACCTGGCTCGCGAGCGCATGGACCAGCTGCGCGAGCAGCTCAACGACGCCATTTCGGGCGGCAACGTGACGCCTGCCGCCGACGTCGTGGTCGAGAACGCCGTCGAGGCTGATACCGAGGCTGCGGAGCCCTCGACCGAGGCATAATGCGCGCCGGGGATTTTGTCGGCGCCAAGATCTATCGCAAGCCTACCGAGGACAAGCGCACCAAAAAGGACGGCACGCCGCGCAGCCCTAAAAAGCTCGGAAAGATTCACTTTCCGGTCTTTACCCCGGGCGGTACGCGCGTGGTCGGCTTTATGGTCCGCCAGTCCGATATCGCGGGCATGATCGAGCGTCCCGACCGATTCGTAGCGCTCGACGCCATTGGTGTCTACGAGGGCGCCATTGCGGTCGATGACGTCAAGGACACGTACGATGCCGCCGCCGCCAAGCGCCTCGACATCAACCTGGACGATTGCATCATCTGGGTCGGTATGGACGTGCGCACGGAATCGGGCGACGTCGTGGGCTATTGCTCGGATGTGGAGTTCAAGCCGCGTTCGGGCATCGTGCAGGCATTCTATGTGACCGCCGGTGCTGCCTCGAGTGTGCTGGTGGGCGACACGCAGGTGCCGCCGACGATGCTGCGCGGCTACGAGAACGGCGCGATGGTCGTCTCGGACGAGGTCAAGTCGCTCGGGTATTCGGGCGGTGCGGCTGCCAAGGCCGCCGAGGCAAGCGTCGTGGTGGGCGATAAGGTCAAGAAGGGCGCCAAGGTGCTCGATGACAAGGGATCGGTTGCCGTGGACAAGGGCAGTCGCGCACTGGGCAAGCAGCTCGGCAAGACGCGCGGCATGTTCAAGGCCTTTAAGGACGAATACCAAAAGGCGAGTGGCGGCTCGTCAAAAGCTACAAAATAGCGACGTACCAAATGATGGGAGGCAAGCCGGAGACCTGTTGCTCCGGCTTGCTGTGTTTATGGGGGAGGGCACATGCGCCAAAACGGATCCAGCTTAAACGGGCGTTCGGGCGCGCGTCCGACGGCGCGCCGCGATCTGGGGCAGCTGCCCAGCGGTCAGCGCAAGCGTCACCGTAAGCCCGGCGCGATGTATCTCAACCATAGCCGCGGCTTTAGCGACCGCAGCGCTCGCATCGGCAACAGCCGTACGCCCCGTCGTTCGTCTCGCCTGCCCTATGCGCTCATCGCCGTGGGTTGCGCACTCGTGCTGTTTATCGCTGCCGTCGTGGGCTACGTCAACCGCAGTGTGGACGTGGAGCTCAACGGCCAGAAGACCGCGGTGCGTGTGGGCTCTACGCTGCAGAATCTCATCGACGACCAGGAGTTGACTGATACCTACGACGCAGGCGACCTGCTGGCCGTCGATGACAGTGTGCTCAAGCGCCATGGAGGCGAAAAGCTGTCGGTGAAGGTCGACGGCAAGCGCGTGAAGCAGGGCAAATGGGATAGCCGCGAACTCGAGGGTGGCGAGAAGGTGACGGTCAAGGATGGCCGTAACACCTACGAGAAACACGAGGTTCAGGCTACGGTTATCGAGCCCAAGCTCAAGGTCGAGGGCACGGGCGCTATCGAGTATGTGCAGACGTGGGGTGTCCAGGGCCGCTCCGAGGTGTGGGTTGGTGAGCAGTCGGGCAAGACGCAAGACCGTGGCGAGGTTGTGCCCGCCACCGATTGCGTTGTTGCGTGCGCCAGCGTGGCGCCCAAGGGCAACAAAAAGTACGTGGCGCTGACGTTTGACGAGGGTCCGAGCGGCGCCACCAAACAGATCTTGCAGGTGCTCAAGGAAAAGGGCGTCACCGCGACGTTCTTCCTTTCGGGCGATGCGGTCGAGGCCTCGTCTGCCACGGCCAAGGCGATTGCCGATGCCGGGTGCGAGATCGGATCCAACAGCTACAGCGACGATTCGCTCAAGGGTCAGGACCGTGAGGCGATACGCGAACAGATCACGAAAGGCACCGATGCGATTAAGTCGGCGACCGGCGTGAAGACGATGCTACTGCGTGCTCCCTACGCTGCCTTTGACGAGCAAAACTGGATTGATGCGATGGACCTGGTCTCCGCCGTGGTCTCGTGGAATATCGACTCGGGCGACTGGCTACTCAACGGTGCCGACGAGCAGGTCTCGACGGTGCTCGATTCGGTGACGCCGGGCAATATCGTGCTGCTCACCGATAGAGACGAATGCGCCGAGCAGACGCTCGAGGCGCTGCCGCAGATTATCGACGGCCTCATCGCCGACGGCTACAAGATCGTGACGCTCAGCGACCTGGTCAAGACGGACACGTCGCTGAGCAAAAAGCTCACCTCGCTGACGAAGGTCACCATGCCCAAGGACGCCGTGCTCCCCCAACTTGCCGAGGACAATGACACCACAGAGTAGTTATTGGGTAGTCATTTAAGAACGTCCCCAATGGCTATGTCACGGATACGTCAGCGTTTGGTATGCCTGCAATGTGCAGCGCATAAATTCGATGCCGCAGGGCGATGCTGATGCTATAGTTACTGCGGTTAATGAGGGTCAAGAGAAAGGTTACAGGTGAAATCCAAACCTCGACCATACAGTCGATGACCCCATGCAGGTGCTTTTTGCGCATGCACGGGGTGTAAGCGTCGAGCGGCGTGCCGCCCGCGCATGCGTATACATATCCAGAAGCCCCCGGACGCCGCACGCGCGGCCGCGTTCGGAGGAATAATGATGGGGAGCACCATTGAATTATCTGAGTGAGATGCTCAAATTGCCGGTCTTGGACGTCGATGGCGAAAAGCTCGGCGTGGTGAACGATTTTGGTATTGCTACCGGCGAAGTTTTTCCACACGTGACCTCGCTCGCGTTCCGTGGTCCCGGCAAGACGCCGTTTATGATCAGCTGGCGCAAATGGGTCGACCGTATCGACGAGACGGGTGTACACCTTAAGACGTCGGCCACCGAAATCCGTTTTTCGTACCTGCAGCCGACCGAACTCTTACTCGCCCGCGACGTGCTCAACAAGCAGATTGTCGACACGCAGGGCATGAAGGTCGTGCGCGTAAACGACATCAAGTTTTCCATGTCGGGCGAAAATCAGCTGCGCCTGCTGGGCGCCGAGGTCGGTGCCCGCGGTCTGCTACGCGCCATCAGCCCCGCGCTCGAGCATATCGTCGAAGGCTTTATGAAGCACCTGGGCAAGCCGCTCAGTGAGGACATCATCGCTTGGTCCTACATGGACCTGCTCGACCGCTCGACCAAGAACATTCAACTCTCGGTGTCGCATAAGACGCTCGGCGAGCTACACCCTGCCGACATCGCCGACATTATCGAGCAGCTCGACCCGCGCCTACGTGCGCAGGTGTTTGCGCAGCTCGATACTGCCCAGGCCGCCGAGGCCATCTCGGAGTTCGATGACGACGAGCTTATGACCGAGATGCTCGAGGGCCTGTCCGACACGGACGCATCGTCGATGCTGGCCATGATGGACCCGGACGATGCAGCTGACCTGATCGACGAGCTCGATTACGAGAAGGCCGAGAAGCTCCTGCGCCTGATGGGCGTCAAGGAGGAGAAGGCGATTCGTAACCTGCTGGGGTATGAGGACAACACCGCCGGCCGCATCATGACCTCGGAGTTTGTCTCCCTGCCCGCCACGGCAACGGTCGGCGATGCCATCGAGGCGATTCGCGAGCTCGACGAGGACTTCGAGAGCGTCTACTACGTCTATACCGAGGATCCGAGCGGCATGCTGACCGGCGTGCTCTCGCTGCGCACGCTGATCGTAGCCGACCGCGACGCCACGCTGGGTCAGCTGGCCTATCGCGACCTGGTCTATGTGTCGCCCGACGAGGACCAGGAAGACGTGACGGACGAGATGACCAAGTACGACCTGGTTGCTATCCCTGTCTGCGACGAGAACCGTCATATCCTGGGTATCGTGACCTTCGACGACGCCATGGACGTTATCGCCGAGGAGCATCAGGAGGACCTGCAGATCGCCGGTGTCGGCTCGGGCGATAGCGCGTCGGACGACTCGACGAACGTGCTCAGCTGGTTCGTGCATCGCCAGTACTGGGTTGTTGTATGGGGCATCGCGTCGTGCATCATGGCGACCGTGCTGGGAACGGCGCTCGGCTCCGCGCATCTGGTGGTGTTCCCCATGTGCGCCATGCCGCTCGTGCTGCTTGCTGCCTCGCGCATGGTGTCGTTCGTCAAGAACTACTTCTTGGAGTATGACGGTCACGACGACGAGCCCAAGCCATATCTGGGGTTCTTCTTCCAGAGCACGGGCATGGGCCTGATTCTGTCACTCGTGACCTATCTGTGCGCCCAGCTGGTGCGCACCGCCGTGTTTCCCGATGCGCCCATGTTTGAGGAGCAGCTCTTTACCGGCTGCTTTAATATCGCTGCCATCATTTGCCTGGTTGGCAACATGAGCGCCGTGATTTACCTGATGGTGCTGTTCTGGCGTGACGAGCATGACCTCAACACGTCGGGCACCGCCATGAACGTTATTGCCGTCATGATCTCGTGCATAGCGTACTGCGCCGCTGCGGTGCTGCTCACCATGTCGGTCATGGGTTAGGTGGTCGCGTGCAAAATACCAAGCAAAAGTCGGGCACCAAGCAAAAGTTGACCATCGCGGCCATCTTTGGCGCTATGGGTCCCGGTCTGCTGGCGGCGCTTTCGGGCAATGACGCCGGCGGCATTGCAACGTATTCCAGCGCGGGCGCCAGCTATGGCTACAAGATGCTCTGGATGCTTCCCGTCATGACTGTGCTGCTCATCGTGACGCAGGAGACCGCGGCGCGCTGCGGCTGCGTCACGGGCAAGGGCCTGGCATCGCTCATTCGCGAGCGCTTTGGCGTGCGCAAGAGTGTACTTGCTATGGCGGCGCTGTTGATCGCCAACACGGCTGTGACCATTTCGGAGTTTGCGGGCATCGCCAGCGGCCTTGCTCTCTTTGGCGTGCCGGCGAGCATCTCGGTGCCGTTGGTAGCGCTGCTGGTGTGGATGCTTACCATGTCGGGTAGTTTCCAGCGCATCGAGAAGATTCTGCTGCTGGTGAGCTGCGTGTTCGTGACCTATATTGTCGCCGCGTTTATGGCTGGCCCCAACTGGGGTGAGGTCGCGGTCGACCTGGTCGTGCCTAACATTCAAAATGACCCCAGCTACGTGTCGCTCGTGGTCGCAACGATCGGTACCACCATCGCGCCGTGGATGATTTTCTTGGCGCAGAACAACGTGGTCGATAAGAACGCGGGCGAGGACGATATCGTGCTGCAGCGCATCGATACTGTGAGCGGCTCGCTTGCCGCCGATATCATTGCCGGCTTTATTATCATCACGACCGGTACGGTGTTGTTCCCGGCGGGTATTCAGATTAGCGATGCCGCCGATGCTGCCCGCGCGCTGGAGCCTATTGCGGGTCAGTGGTCCACGGTACTGTTTGCCTCGGGCCTGGTCGCGGCGAGCTTCTTGGCCGCCTGCGTGCTACCGGGCGTTACGTCGAGCGCTATCTGCGAGGCATTTGGCTGGGAGCGCGGTGCCGACCGCAGCTGGGACGAGGCCCCGGTTTACCGCGGCATCATTACGGCCATCATCGGTATCTCTGCCGTGCTGGTGCTTATGCCCGGCGTTGATCTGTTCCAGATTATGATGACCTCGCAGGTCATCAATGGCGTGCTGCTGCCTGTAGTCTTGGTATTCCAGGTGGTTATCGCGGCGGATCGCCACATTATGGGTGCCAACCGCAACGGCCGTGTGTGGAACGTGCTCACTTGGGCGACTATCGCCGTGATTACGGTGCTGACAGTCGTCATGTTTGTGCTGCAAGCGATGGGCTACAGCGCTTAACGCCCACTTTTGCTTCCGAACAGGCCGCAGCGATGGGCTGCGGCCTGTTTTTTGTCTGCTATAGGGTGTTAGTTATATAGCAATGGACAAAAAATGCCAAATATGAGTACTGTTGCTAAGTGAATAGCATTTACATCCTAAAAGATAATGAACATAGCATTTAGTATGTTCATTAAAATTGGCTCCAATACGCCTTAAACCAGTCAGGTTGGCTGCTTTAGGGGGTTGTAGGGGTCGCTCGGACGTCATTTTGGGTGGTTTTGCCTGCTACTAAAATGGTAACAGTACTCATATTTGCCCTTTTTTGCCCACAGACCTTTGAGGGTGCGGCGAAAAGGGCTTGTTTTGATTGTTTGGGGCAGGCACGAGGCGCGGAAACGATGTCTGGAGCGACGGAGCGGCCTGGAATTCATCCGTAGAGGTCTTCATTGGCTGCGCCAGGAGTGTCCCTAACTGCCGGAGGGGGTGTCTGCCGTGGCAGACACCCCCTCCGGATGTGGGAAGTTTGCGCTGCAGGTTACTTGTCGGTGCCCAGCTTGTGCGGCTTGAGAGCGAGCGCATTGACGAGTGCGTCGGTGGCAGACTTGACGGCTGCCGGCTGCGGATCGTTGACGTGATCCTCGGGATGCACGGGCAGGTCCTTCTTGACGGCATCGTGGATCAAGTTGAGGTACTCAGTCACGCCAGTGGTCGATAGATGCGTGCCATCGCCATCGAACAGGTCGTTGCGGTTGGCACTGTATCCGTACCAGTCGATAACGCGTACGTTCTTGTAGCGCGTAGCGGCGTTGGCGATGGCCTGGTTGGTAGAGCCAACCCACGGCTGCGGGCTGCGCGTGTTCACAAACACCACAATACGCTTATCTCCTGCATCGGCCATGATGGCGTCGATTTGGTCGTCGGTTACCAAGCCGTTGGTGCCCAGCGCAAAGACCACGATCTTGCCGGCAAGGTTCTGTTGAAGATAGCCCTCAAATGTCGCACGGCCCGCATCGAACTGGCGGCCCTTTTCGGCATCGATATGGCTGTGCGGGAACACGCCGTCAAAGGAATCAACGGCGCGCAGCGACACGGAGTCACCGATCATCAACAGGTCGTAGGAGCCGTCGGGAAAGCCGTCGTTGTCCTTGTCGGTGTCGTCGGCCGCCTGCTGGTCGGTGGGTGCGGCGTTCTTGGCTTCCTTGTTCAGAACTTCGGCACCCTCGCCGCTCAGCGCAGACGTCTCGGGCACAAAGATCAGGCCGCCCAGTGCAACGACCAACACGACAGCGCAGGCTGCGCAGGCAGGGACGTGCGCGCGCACCCAGTTGGCGGGCGTGGCGGTGCCGTCGCGGAACTCGGATACGGTGCGCCCAAAGGCGCCCTTTCTAAACGGCGTCTCGATAAAGCGATATGAGCATTCGGCCACGGCGACCACCAACAGCACCTGCAAAATGTACTGCCACCACGGTGTATCGTTGATGTTGGCGACCGGGTTCATGAGCAACAGCAGGGGATAGTGCCACAGGTAGATGCTGTACGAGCGCTTGCCAACCCACACGAGCGGCTCGGCGGACAGCGCGCGGGCAACCATTCCCTGGGGTTGCACGCAGGCCGCGATGACCATGAGTGTGAGGATCGAGCACAGCAGCGTGCCTCCGCGATACTGGAAGGCTGTGTAGCCGTTGGTGAGCGCGACCATGGCGGCAAGGCCAACCAGACCCACGAGGCCCAACACATCGATGGATGCGGGCGAGGACCAAAAGCGCACGAGGGCGCTCGGCTGTGCCGGGCCGGTCTCGGCTGATTCGTCGGCCTTCTCGCCAGGCTTGCCCTCGGCGTTCTTGCCGTGCTTGGCGGCGCCAGCCAGGCGATTGAGCCCCAAACGATGAGCGAGACGCACTGGCGCCAGGTCGCGATCGGGGATAAAGGCCATCCAGGCACCCAGCAGCAGCGAGAACACGCGGGTGTCGGTGCCGTAGTACACGCGGCTGGGGTCGGCGGTGGGGTTGTAAAGCACCATCATGGCAAGGGCAGATACCGCGGCAAGGCCCAGAACCACGCGGCGCGTGTTGGGCTTGCTCATGTGCATGGATACCATAGCGAGCAGCAGCAGGGGCCAAACCAGGTAGAACTGTTCCTCGATGGCAAGCGACCAAAAGTGCGTGAGCGGCGAGGGGTCGCCCAGAGCATTGAAGTACGAGATGTTTTGGGCAATCTGCCACCAGTTGTTGAAGAACAGCAGCGACGGCAGGATATCGGGGCGCATCTTGGTGAGCATCACGTGGTTGAAGACGGTGCACAGAGCACAGGTCGCTACCACGACGGTCACCACGGCGGGGACCAGGCGACGGATGCGGCGAATCCAGAAGCTCTTGAGGTCGATGCGTCCGGTCTTAGCGACTTCGTTGAGTAGCAGGCGTGTGATCAGATAGCCCGAAAGCACAAAGAAGATCGTGACGCCGAGCAGGCCGCCCTGAGCCCACGTGAGGTTAAGGTGATAGAGCACCACCGCGACGACGGCGAGCGTACGCAGGCCGTCGAGTGCAGGGATGTAGCGGGACTTGGGGCGAGCAGGCGTCTGCTCTGCGGCGGGAGTGTTGGCGCGGCCCGCGTTGTTGGCAGAAGCGCGATGGGGACTCGCGGTGCGTCGCGGTTCGTTGGCACGGC
>CAJLLN010000067.1:0-8667 GCA_905207495.1 uncultured Collinsella sp.
CGCTCGGCGTTGAGGCCGTTTTCGCAGTAAATGCAGTCGAACGTGCAGATTTTGCCGCTGGCCGGCATCATGTTGACGCCGAGCGAGAGACCAAGGCGGCGGCTGCGAACGGGCCCAAAGATGGGGCTGGCATTCAAAAACGTAGACATAGGCATATGCTCCTCAAGACAATTGTGCCTAAGCATAGCATCGGCTCCAAAGCAGGGTGCGGGCTCTTGCTTTACAAGTTTCGTTTTTTCACGTCGCTCATTATGCCGTGTCATGAAAAGCCTCGGGTCGGGTAAAGTTAATCTGTTAACAAGGTGTAAGGCAATGCAGGTCCATCCAACCGCACTGACGTGCAACTGGATGAGCATTGATGATGGGGGCACAACATGGATTTTACGGTCGAGAATGCGGGCACCACGATTGCCTGTCGCGAATATGCCGGCCCGGATGTGTCGCCTGATACTCCTGCCTTGGTGTGCGTGCACGGCGCTTGTGTCGACGGCACATTTTTTGACGGTATCGCTTGTGAACTCAGTCGCAACTACCGCGTAATTGCCTACGACCGCCGCGGCTGCGGTGGCAGCAGCGATGCGGCAGACGACAGCTATGATCTTGCCGCTCAGGCCGCCGACCTGCAGGCCGTGATCGAACACGTTGGCGCTCCGACAAATGTGCTTGCGCATAGCGCCGGTACGTTGGTGGCGCTGGAGCTTCTTCGCACCGAACCCCATCTCGTCGCCCGTGCGATTCTGCACGAGCCGGCTGTGTCGGCCGAAGGCGTCGGCATGGGCGCAGCTCCGGTTTTGCTCGATATGATTGCGGCTGGAAAGGTTTCAAGGGCGCTCCGGCTTTTCTTGGGAGCCCTCGGCGACTTGGACCCCGAGGCTCCTGGGACGACCGAAGCGGAAGCCAAACATGCCCTGCGCAATGGTCGTTGCTTCATGGCCAATGAATACGGGATTACTATGACCTGCGTTCCCGATTGGGATAGCGTTCGCGCGTCGAAAACGGTGGCCGCCGTGCTTTTGGGCGAACTCTCGATTGGTACGCCCCGCGAGACGGGCACGAGGGTGGCGGCTGAGTTTTTGGACTGTCCACTCGTAATGATTCCCGGCGCGCACAACGGCCTGCGCGATCGCCCGGCAGCGGCTGGCCCCGCCGTCCGTGGCATCCTGGGGTTCTAACAGCTGCAAAAAACAAAACAGGCTTCACTCGCAAACGTTTCGGCCGTGTTAACAAATGTGCTCAAGACCTCACGTCTGCGGCTTCAATCGCGCCGTCTGCCAACTCATAAAAATGTAACAGCATTCACGTGCTTACCTGCATCGGCAAGGTGTTACCCTTGTAGCATTTGGAACCCACCGCTACCATGCGAAACTATCGAAAGGGCCCCATATGCTCAATAATCACGAGGTCAATCTAACCGACGAGGAGGCTGCCGCTGAGGTCGCCCGCGTCGCGAAGACCTACCCCGTGGTGCGTTTGCTGTCGGCCGATCAGATTAAGAGCGAGCCTAACTGCCTGCTTGCCGGCGATCGCTGCCCTTGTCTGCGTCAGTCGAGTCTTGAGGCCTTGGCAGATTCGGGTGAGGTGTCGGAGCAGCTGCTCAACGATGGCGTTGAGTACCGCGCCCGTCTGCGTCCTCTAAAGGTCGAGGGCGAGCCTCACGTCCTGCTAATGGTGCGTCCGATTGATGAGCAAGAGGCTGCAGAAGAGGACCTCGTCTACACCGACGTGCTGACGAGTGTGCGCAATCGCCGATATTACGAGGAAAAGCTCCGTAGCGCCCGCATGAATGCCGGCGTTGCGGTGATCGACCTTGATGATTTTAGGGTCTTCAACGATATGTGTGGCCGTCATGCCGGCGACCTTGCGCTCGGTGCCGTGGCGACGGCCATGCGCAGCGGAATTCGTTCGACTGACGAGCTTGTACGCTATGGCTGCGACAAATTTGTGGTCGTCATGCCCAATATTCCCTCCGATGACTTCACCCGTCGCCTGCATCAGGTGTCCGATGCCGTTCATGCCACGATTGTTCCGGGCCATGAGTACGTGAGCTTGACGGCATGTGTTGGTGGCGTTCGCATTCATGGCGAGACGGTCGATGAGGGAGTTGGCCGCGCTGTCCAGTTATTGAGCCGCGCTAAGGCAAAAGCCGGTACGGTCGTGACCGATGCCGATTCCATCGAAGCCTTCCAAAGCGACAAGCCTTTGGTGCTTATTGTCGATGACTCCGAGATGAACCGAGCCATTTTCAACGAGATGCTCAAGGACGAGTATTGCATCCTCGAGGCCGACAACGGTCGTACGGCGCTTGACATGGTCGACCGCTATGGCGATGAGTTGTCGCTCGTGCTGCTGGATATTGTCATGCCGGGCACAAGCGGCTTTGAGGTGCTGGCCGATCTGTCGCGCCGATCGGGTATCGACAATCTACCTTTCATCATGATTTCGAGCGAAGATTCCGATGATATGGTTCTGCGCGCGTACGAGCTGGGCGCCTCGGACTATATCAACCGCCCGTTTGACTCCCGTGTCGTGCGCCGCCGTGTAAGCAACACCATCCGCCTATACGCCAAACAGCGCCGCCTGACGAGTCTGCTGTCCCAGCAGTACAACGAGCGCGTCAAGAACAGTCGCATGCTCATCGACATCATGGCCGGCGTCATGGAGCTTCGCAACGGCGAGAGCGGCAGACACGTTACGAACATCGAGAAGCTGACCGAGCTGCTGCTTGACTGCCTGGTCCAGCGTAGCGACACGATCTCCCTCGACAATGAGGAGCGCTCCACGATTGCCCTGGCTTCGGCGCTGCACGATATCGGCAAGATGCCGATTGACGATGCGATTCTCAACAAACCCGGGCGCCTTACGCCCGAGGAGTTCGAGATTATGAAGACGCATACCACGATGGGCGCCGACATGTTGCTTGAGCTGGGCCGCCATCACGTCGGCAATGCGCTTATGGAATATGCGTACCAGATTGCGCGTTGGCATCACGAGCGCTGGGACGGCAAGGGTTATCCCGATGGCCTTAAGGGCGACGATATCCCCATCGCCGCGCAGGTGGTCTCGGTGGCCGACGTGTACGATGCTCTGACGAGCGTGCGCGTGTACAAGGACGCTATCCCGCACAAGGAGGCGATCCAGATGATCCTGGACGGTAAGTGCGGTGAGTTTAACCCGCTGTTGCTCGACTGCCTGCTCGAGGTGCAAGACCGTATCGCCGAGACGTTGGCGCGCCCCGCCGACGTCGTCGCGTTTCCCACGATTTAGTTTGACCAAAGGAGTTTTAATCCATGATTTCCATGCGTGAGGCGTATGAGAAGATCGGCGCCAATTATGATGACGCGTGCGCTCGGCTGATGGGCGAGGAAATGCTTGCCCGCTTTGCCCTCAAGTTTTTGGATGACGAGAGCATGGACAAGCTGGAGGCCGCCATGGCGGCGGGAGACGCCGAAGGTGCGTTTATGGCAGCGCACACGCTCAAGGGCGTGAGCCAGAACCTGGGATTCGATAATCTGTACGAGCCGGCGGTCGTGGTAACCGAAGCACTGCGTGGTGCCGATGCCGTTGACGGCGCTCGCGAGGGAATGCATGCGTTGCAGCAGCAATATGCGGCAACGATGTCGGCCCTGCGCGAGGCGGCTGAATAAGAGCTCGCGGGCCTTGATGACTATGAGAGTGGATAATCTCCCGTTTTAGGCCCGGTGGCGGCCTCAAAGTGGGAGATTATCCACTCTCGTTCGATATGTGTCCAAAAATCCACGCTCACCCCTCCGGGTTAGTAAATGGCCTATGCGCACTGGCGGGGCTTTCCGCATGCAATCAATATCGTTGTTCGATAAACTGTTCGAATAACGATAGAGTCGATGAGGGTGAGTGTATGTCTAACAGCGTTCAGCGTATGGCCAAAGCGGGCGAAAATATCAGGAAGCTTGGCTTTTGCATGGCAGCCGTTTTTGCAGGGATGCTCGTCGCTTTTGCCGCGTTGGTTGTTTACGTGATCTGGTATGCGGTTGCAAACGTTGCCTCTGTCGATTCTTTCGGCGTCGTGACGCTTCTCGATGGCGGGTGCATCGTTATCCCAAGCGGACTGTGCCTGGCACTCGTCGTGGGTATTTCGCTTGTCGTTCTGTGTGGGATCAGCCGTAACATCTCGCGAGGCGTCTCGCCCTTTACCAAGACGCATGTGCGGCTTATCCGTGTTCTTGCGCTTGCCTTTGCTGTTAACGCCGCGGTTTCGCTTATTGGTGCCTACGGATCGGTCAATCTTACCATTGGTGGGCTGGAGCTTTACGTCGTGCCTCATTCCTTCGTTATTGAGATTTGCCAAGGCGTTGCCTTTGATGCGGGGTCGCTTATCGGCGCGGCTGTCTGTCTGTGTATCTCGGTGATCTGGAGTTATGCCTCGCTGCTCCAAGAGCAGTCTGACGAGCTTGTGTAGGAGGAAGCATGAGCTATCTCATCATCGAGCTTGAGACGCAGCTACTTAAGACCGGAAAGACCAGTGCTGATCTGATTCGTGCCACGGGGCATACTCCGGCTAATATTTCTAAGCTAAGAAACGGAAAAATTAAAGCTATTCGCCTTAAGACGCTTCTCGATATTTGCGATGAACTTGACTGTCAACCGGGAGATATTATTCGGCGGGTGAGTGAGAAAGAGCTTGAGGAGCTTATTGTTGAGCGTGCAAAAAATGTCGTGAGGCAGATGCGGAATGGTGGAGGCAATGAGGCGTCGCTTCCGACATCAGTCTTTGCTGTAGATTTGAGCGACGAGTAGCATATAGCGAGCAGCTAAAACGAGATATTGGTGTGATGGGGCCCGTGTCTAGCGCGGGCCCCATCTCTTTAAATTATCTTGACAAATATAAGTTATCGATAAACAATAACACAAAGTAAAAGCGATAATAGAAAGGAGGAACGATATGAGCTGGATTGTCAAACCGAGTTATGTGGACCCCGGTGGTGGGTGCAACGGTTACTGCAAGACATTCTGTGGAGCACGCACTTGCGTCAATAACTGCAGCAAAAACTTCTGTTTAGTTAATCTCTAGCAGTTGCGGCTGCTGCCAGGCGACAGTCTGGCAGCAGCGGTTTTGCTATCAAGCAGAACGGGAGGCCAATGAGTGCATCAGCGATAAAGCTATCAAAGGTGTCAAAGCGCTACGGGAAACGGCGCGTTTTGCATGACGTTTCCTTCGAGGTGCATCAGTCTGAGCTCTGTGCCCTTGTCGGTGCAAACGGTGCGGGCAAAAGCACGCTTATTAAAATCGTCTTGGGCCTCTGCGAGCCATCGTCGGGGAGCGTGGAGCTCTTTGGAGGCAAATCAAAGAGAGAGCTTAGCCTGATGCGGACGCGTGTCGGCTATGTGCCAGATTCCAGCGGAGCATACCAGTCCCTCAGTGCGGTTGAGAATCTTCGGATCCGATGTGCGGAATGGGGGCTTGATGAGAAACGTGAGGTTCCTCGCGTTTTGAGTCTAGTTGGACTGGACGTCGAAGAGAAAAAGAGCGTAAGCAGTTTTTCTCTGGGAATGAAACGGCGGCTGGATATAGCTACGGCTTTGTTGGGTGACACTGACCTGCTTATTTTTGATGAGCCAGCAAACGGTTTGGACCCGCTGGGCATCGAGAGTATATGGGCCCTTATCGGTCGATTGAATCGAGAACAGGGTAAGACCATGCTCATCTCTAGCCATGATTTGGATGAGTTGGCATCAGTTGCAACAAGTTGCGTGTTTATTCATGACGGCGAAACGCTGAAAAAGGAATCGATGGACGTCATAAGGGATGAGGCGTCGTCCCTAAAAGAGTATTACAGGCGCTTGATGAAGGCGGTCTCGCTATGAAGCGGGCGATCCATCCCATAAAGGCAGATATGATGCGTTTGCACAGGATGTTTCCGGCGAAGTTTGGTCTTGCGCTTATTCTGGCGTTCGGCCTTCTCTTCGGTGTCTTTCTAAAAAACGGAACAACGTTGCTCGCCTTTGGCAATAGCGTTTTTGGGGAGGATATTGGTTTCTGCTGGAATGTGATCGATCCTTCTGCACCCGATGAGTCCCTTGTGCGCAGTGCTTTTGCCGGCACGTCTCTGTTCGTTCCGCTCATCGTTTGCCTGGCGATTTTACAGGAGCGCGGCTATGAAGAGGGACACCGAATTTCTTCAGCAAGAGGTCTTACCCGCTTTAATGGGGTCCTAGCACATGTGCTTTCGTCTGCTTTAATAATTGGCGCAGCATATAGTGCGCTTTGCCTTCTTCTTTTTGCAATAGCGATAACACGTGGAGGGCAAAACTATGCGCATAGCATGCTGGCTGCATTTTTGCCCGCAATGATAATCAACGCCGTATTGGTGATATCGGTTGCGTTGGAGACGGTAACCATCTATCGGATTACAAGCAGCGCTGTATTTAGCGGGGCTGTGATAATAATCGGATTTGTCATGAGCTTGACGCTCTACGGAACTTACCTTCAGGCGCCCATACCGTCCTTGCGATGGATTTTCCTTCTTCCGGGGCCGTATCTTGGAGTCGGAAGTGCTCTTGGGTATAGCGATATGGGGCAGCTGACGCTTCTGGGATATGGCGTGGCAGCCAGCTGTCTATCGGTATTGATTTACGCTCTCGTGAGCTTTCGCGCTGGGGGTGTGTTCAATGGCTCGTCAGATTAAAAGACTTCTCCAGTCAGAATGGAAGCATGCGAGCAAATGGGCGTACGCCTTAATCCTGGTAATTTATGCGTGCATGGTGGTATTGCAGCTTAATTCTTTCCCGATGTGGTTCTGTAGCCTCCGTGAGAACAGTTTCTTGGGCTTTTTCCCAGACCCGACGCTTCGGCTATCGGCAGAGGATGTCCTTCTATTTGGTAATGCAGGGGTTTTTCGCGGTCTGCTTTTCAACGTAGCCCCGTTGGCTCATGCATTGTTCTTTCCGTTCATCGCGGCTTGCATTGTGCCGCGCTTTGTCAGTTCGGGCTTTATTGAGGAACCGTGGGGGTTGTCGGAGGCTCGGGGAGGGAAGCGTGTGTGCGCTATCGTTGCTCGAGTGGTGCTGTCTTCTTTTGCCCTTTTGGACGCGTTTATCCTGTCGAGTGTCGTTTTGTACTGTCTTAACTGCGTAATCGTTCTGGATGCTCAGCAGTATTTCAACCTGCATGTATTTTGCTATCGACTTGTTCTTGCTGCCGCTGCCTGCCTTGCATACGTGGTCTCTTGCGTGATCGCTGTTTCCTATTTTGGGTCCGGCTTCGGTCCGATTGGCATGCTGTTGCTTGTCAACGTTGTAGCGATCTACATACAGATCGGGGCCAATTCCATGCTTCCGCTTCCAGCCTCGATGCTCATGTGGATTTGTGGCGTGACCCCGTTGGGGAATAGTCAATGCATTTCGATTCTAATTGACTGCCTAATAAACGTAGCAAGCGTTTTTGCCATTTGCTTTACCGTCGACCGATTGCGGTCGAGATTTCTTTGATTGCTTGTGAGGGATAAACATATGAGACCGTCTCAATACAACCTGATTGAAAACCGTGGCGAAAGGACGCTGGTGATGAATGCGAAGACCGGTGCGATCCTTTCGTTAGATAAGCAGCATGCAGAAAGAATGTGCCGCATGGTATCGGGAAGCGAATGGGAGCCAGATGAATTGTGCGAAGCGTTGCTTCAAGGAGGGATGCTGTTAGAAGATGATCGTGACGAAAAGGAGGAAATGAAGGCGATAGGCCGTCTTGTTCGGTTTTCTGATCG
Organism: uncultured Collinsella sp.; assembly: GCA_905207495.1. Lineage (GTDB taxonomy): Bacteria > Actinomycetota > Coriobacteriia > Coriobacteriales > Coriobacteriaceae > Collinsella. The sequence goes on from CAJLLN010000067.1 coordinate 7,737, forward strand.
CTCTCTCGGCATGACGATAGCCCCGACATTGGAGTGCAACTTCTGTTGCCCATACTGTTATGAAAAAGGGGCAACGCAAAACGACAATGACTCCGGAGGTCGAAGACCGACTTGTTTCATTCGTGAAAGAGCGTTCACGGGGGCTGAGCGAGTTTGACATCAGTTGGTATGGTGGAGAGCCGCTGCTACAAGTCGATAGAATTCAGCGACTCACAGAGCGTATAAAGGGGGTCCTTAATCCGGAGTGTTCCTATGCAGCATCCATTGTCACAAATGGGTATCTTCTGACGCCAGAAGTGGCTGCGGCTCTCGCGGCTTGTGACGTCAAGATGGCTCAGGTGACTTTGGACGGTTCTCGACAAGATCATGATTCCCGGCGAATCTTGCGGAACGGACAGCCGACATACGATGCGATTCTAGACAACGTTTCTAAAGTCACCCATCTGTTAGATATTTCTATCAGGTGCAATGTCGATGCCCATAACATTGTCGGTGCCGGCGATTTGCTGGATGCGCTCGAGGAAAAGGGCCTTAAAAACAAGGTGGGATTCTACCTAGCGCCTGTCGACAATATCAATGATACGTGCCCAAGCGACAGTAGTTGTTTTTCGATGGAGGCATTTTCTCAGGAACCTTGATTCTCATTTTCATTGCAACAGCCTCAGGACTCAGCGCAACGCGTTGCGCTGAGTCCTGAGGCGCGAATCCGGGTAGGCAACCCCAGAGGGGCCGGAATCCCCCGGCCCGCGATGGAGGGAGGCCGGCATGTCCAGACCCAAGCCGTCCGGAAGGTCGTACGGGAGGCTCACGAGGCACGAGAGGAACACGGTCGAGAGGATGCTCGACCGCAACCGCAGCGCCCGCGAGATCGCCGCGGAGCTCGGCAGGTCGCCCTCGACCGTGACCAGGGAGGTGGCGGCGCACCGCTACG
>CAJLLN010000068.1:0-8556 GCA_905207495.1 uncultured Collinsella sp.
CGGGATTGGTCAATCTCGGCCGACTATATTTGGCTAAATTATTCCGGCGCTAACAGGTTTATAGGTGTTAAGGCATCGGTCATCTCTGGAGCGCCACTTTACTCCAAAAGCATCAGCTATTTGTTTCCCGTCGGTAAAAGGCAGGTTTTGTTCGCCAAGCGTTCTTATATATAGCTAGATACGGGTTCGAACCCGTGCACCGGCAACAAAAAAGCGATCAACCGGAGTCGATCGCTTTCTGTTCTATGGTGGAGCATCCAAAGGATGTTTCCGAACTCACCTTCTCGCTGCCATTCATGCTGTCGAAGCATCGTTCGACCTCCGCAGTCCCATGTTTTGAGGATCTGCCGTGTTTATCACTGCTATTAATGAGTGTGCGGAAGTGATCCTCATACAGATACGTGCGATCCGCCAGAGAACTGAGAAGCATCTTTCTGCAGCCCTCGTTGTCTATCCTCGCATCTCTCAGGTCTTCCGGAAATTCACAAGCAGTCTTAGGGTCAGTTTGTTTCTGCTTTCGGAGACTTGTTTGAGAGTTATTAAAGACAGTTCAAAACAATAAGTGAGACACCATAAAGCAGAGCAAGATGTGCCGGATAGAAAACGTAGAAGAAGTATTTCAGCTTCAGCCCTCGCTTGCCATTATAAAGATTGATAAGCAGCAACGAAACGACCGCGGCAGCAACATCAGGATTAAATACATTGGCTGTAGCAAACTCAAATCCGCCGCCAACTATATGGCATGACGAAAGGAGCACTGCGCATACTGCAGCAAAGAACATCTTGGCCTTGCTGTCGTGGAATAAATAGAATGCAGCCACAAGCAGAATGCCATACACGCCGCCATCTAGTTTAGTGTATTCAGCTGCCAGTGCTGTCAAAACAATCAGAGCAATTTCTGCGATGTGCCTCTTCCATTTTGAAAGACTTTGTATCTTTTCCAGAATAATCAAAAAGACCAAGGAAAGCAGGAGCTCACACATAACATTTTGTTGCCGAAGGTCAAATAGTTGCCCGGTTTGAACGAAATCGTATATGGGCTCCGCAATGATTGCGAAGACAAGCATATTTCGCAGGTACTTCTTTATGTCATGAGTATGCAAAAATCCCTCAACTATCAAAAAGCAAAATAAGGGAAATGCAATTCTGCCAAGAACATGAAGCACATCCGAAGCCTCGCTTAGAATCGCCCACTGCTCGTCTGATATCTGATTGTACGATGCGTGAGTCATGATTCCATTGGTCAGGACGATCCTGCTTACATGATCGAGAACCATCGAAATGGCCGCTATTATCTTTAATGTGCTGCCGCTAATTCCGTATCTATCTGTTTTCATTTCGTTTCCCTTTCTTTGGGTGGGCCGTCAGGGGTTCAGCCTGCTTCGCAGGCGGCCGCTGCGGCGCTTTCGCGCCTTGCGCGCTGCGCTGGCAAACGCTCATGCGTTTCCTCAGCTCCGCGCCCTTTCGGGTTCGAACCCGTGCCGCGGTAACAAAAAAGCGGCCGGCATCCGCCAGTCGCTTTTCTATTCTATGGTGGGCCGTCAGGGGTTCGAACCCTGGACCTTGGGATTAAAAGTCCCCTGCTCTGCCAGCTGAGCTAACGGCCCGCGGGTGGCATTGTACCACGGTCTGGGACTATTCCCAACTCCATTGGCCGTTCTGGAAAATCACAACTTCACGTCCATCAGGCGTAATGCCCGTAATATCGATGTCGTCCGTGCCGATCATAAAATCGACGTGCGTGCTCGAGACGTTAACACCATGCTCCAGGAGCTCCTCCTTGGACATGTCGTACCCACCCTCGATGCATTCGGGGAAACCGACACCTAGCGCGAGATGGCAGCTAGCGTTCTCGTCATAGAGCGTATCGTAGAACAGAACACCACTTTCGCGGATCGGCGTGTTCTTGGAAATGAGCGCGACTTCTCCCAGGTGAGCAGCGCCCTCGTCCGTATCGATGATACTTGCAAGCGTTGCCTTGCCCACGCGGGCGTCGTAGTCCACCACGCGGCCGCCCTCGAACTTAATCCAAAAATCGTCGACCTTATTGCCGTGGTGGATGAGCGGCATGGCCGAGTACACGATACCGTCGGCGCGCATGCGATCGGGCGAAGTGAAGACTTCCTCGGTGGGAATGTTGGGGAAGAAGGGGTGCCCATCGGGCGTCTTGCCCTTGCCGCCGGCCCACTCGTGACCCTTCGTCATGCCAATCATCAGATCGGTTCCATTTGCCGCGGTGTAATGCAGGCAGTCGAAACGATTGTCGTTCAGGAAACGCAGGTTCTTTTCGAATGCGGCGTCATGGAGCTCCCAGTCGCTCTCTGGGTCCTGGCCATCGGCGCGAGCGGTGTGCAGAATCGCATTCCACAGCTTATAGATTGCAACCTCGTCGGCGTCTCCCGGGAACACCTCGCGCGCCCAAGCCACGACCGGAGCGCCGGCGATGCACCACGGATTGATGTTGTAATCCAGTCCACGGCGGAAAACTTTGCACTGCGTGTTCTTTGCCTTAGAAGCTGCAGCGGGCTTAGCGGGATCGATGCCCTTAAGGGCGGCGGGGTCCGCACCCTCGATAAAGATAAAGCAGGCACCGTCCTGGGCCAGGGAATCCAGCTGCAGGCGCTTCCACTCGGGCGTCTGCTCAAAATAGCTTTTCTCGACATGCTCGTACGTGAGCCTCGTCACGGCATCATCGGCCCAGATGACCGTCACGTGGCCGGCGCCGGCAGCATAGGCCTCCGCGACCACCACGCGCGCAAACGGCGCGCACTCAACCGGAGACTGAACGACGACTTCCTGGCCGGGCTTAACGTTTACGCCCTTGCGGACAACCAGGCGCGCATAGTTTTTAATCTTGGGCTCCAGGGACTTCATACCCTCCAGGGTCTCTTCGACCGTCAGGGCAGCTCGAATCATGTGCCACTCCATCTATCTATAGAACAGTAAAAAGGCGCGCCGCAAAAACGACGCGCCTTATATCTTAGCGATAAGTATGTATGCAAACGCTACTTCTTCTTGGAGTCCTTCTTGTCCTCCTCGGCAGCCGCGCGCTCAATAAGAGCGTTGAGCTTGTTCTCGGACATGCCCTCGGCCTGCGCGCGGTACATGTTGCGCAAGGGACGAATACGAGCGAAGTCATAGATAAAGTCGCCCAAAATGATGACGTAGGACAAAACAATGCCGACCATCTGGACAGGGCTGGACACCATGCCAGCGGGAGCGAAGTACAGCGAGGCCCAAATTGCCACGACGAGCACCATGCCAATGGCGAGCACAATCCACCAGATGCGACGGCGCTTGGTGTAGTCCTCGTCCTGCTTGAGGAGGATATTCGACACCGTATAGATGCGGTCCTCCTTGGCGCGCTGCTTAGCCTTGCGGGCGCGCTTCTCCTCTTTAGAGAGGCCCTCGAGGTTCTCGCCCTTCTCGAGCTCTTTGCGGCGTGCCTTAGACGAAGCCGGCACGACGCGAACGGAGCTCGCTGCTTGGCGGGCGGGCTTAGCAGATGCGGCAGACTTGCGCGCAACCCCGGTAACTTCGTGGGATTGCGTGCGCTTGTTCGTGGCGCTACGGGTACTCACTTATGCGTTCTCCTTCATGCTTGTGAACTGGGAGCCCGTGATGATCTGGAAGGCCTCGCGATAGCGCTCGGACGTGCCATCGATGACCTCGGCGGGCAGATGCGGGGTCTCCCCCGTCATATCCCAGTTGGCCTTGAGCCAATTGCGGACGAATTGCTTGTCGTAGCTAGGCTGGATCTTGCCCTCCTCGTAGCTGGCAGCAGGCCAGAAACGGCTGGAGTCGGGCGTGAGGCACTCGTCGATCAGCGTGACCTTGCCATCAATAACACCAAACTCGAACTTGGTGTCGGCAATGATGATGCCACGGGTCGCGGCGTACTCGGCAGCGGCCTTGTAGATCTTGAGGGAAAGGTCACGAATCTGCGTGGCGATGTCCTCGCCCACGATCTCGCAGCAACGCTCGAACGAGATGTTCTCGTCGTGGTCACCGATCTCGGCCTTCGTGGACGGCGTGAACAGCGGCTCAGGAAGCCTGGAAGCCTCGGTCAGGCCCTCAGGCAGCTGGATGCCGCAGACGGTGCCGTTCTCGTCGTAGGTCTTCTTGCCCGAACCGGTCAGATAGCCGCGGACGATGCACTCGATAGGAATCGTCTGGGCCTTCTTAACCAGCATGGCGCGGCCAGCGAGGTAGTCACGATACTCAGCAAACTCCTCGGGGAAATCCGCCGGGTCGATGGAAACGAGATGGTTGGGGACGATGTCGGCAAACTTATCGAACCAGAATGCCGAGATGCGATTGAGTACCTCTCCCTTAAACGGAATCTCGTCGGGAAGAATGAAGTCGAACGCAGAAATGCGGTCGGTGGCGACCATCAGCAGGTTTTCACCGGCATCGTAAATATCACGAACCTTGCCACGGGAATCCGGACGACGCTCCATCGTTGTCACGTGAGTCACTCCTTACCTAAATACGACAGAAATGCGGGTTCTTTCCCGCATGTTTTCGCAAACTCGGAGCGGCAGGGACGCGGCCCCTCCTTCACCGAATAGCGAAAAGCTAGTGCTCCATTGTAGTAGATGCCGCGTCTGCCGTGTGCTCGCGGGGCAGATGAATTGTAAAAGTCGTACCCTTTCCAAGCTCCGACTCCACGGATATGTAGCCATGGTGACGCTCGACGATCTGCTTGGTCACGGCGAGGCCAACGCCCAGGCCGCCAGCTTCGCGGGCGCGGCTGGCATCGGCGCGCCAAAACCGCCCGAAGATGCGCGACAAATCGTCCTTGGCAATACCGATGCCGGTATCAGAAACGGCAATGCTGACGTGCTTGCGGTCACTGAGCACCGACACCACGACCCAACCGCCCTCGGGGGTGTAGCGCATGGCGTTGCTCATGAGGTTGATAACACATTGCGTGATCATGTCGGGATCGGCCTCGACGACATCGTCGTGACCCTGGGTCTCGTCCGCAAAACGCAGGCGCAGATCGCGGTCGACAAACAGGCGCTCCTGGGCATTAACGATGGAACGCACGAAAGGAACCATGTCCACCGGCTCAAGGTTGAGCGGAGCCGTGCTGTTTTCCATGCGCGACAGGTCGAGCATCTGCTGCACCAGACGAGCCAGGCGACGCGTCTCGGAAGCAACGGTTTCCAAATGCTCATCGTCGGTGGGATACACGCCATCCTGCATGGCCTCGACCGTTGCGAGCATGGCCATAAGCGGCGTGCGAAGCTCGTGTGCAACGTCTGAGGTCAGGCGCTTCTCGTGTTTCATATCCTTCTCGAGCGAAGTGGCCATCTCATCGAAGGTCTCACCCAGCTGATCGATCTCGTCATCACCGCGCAGTCCCGTGCGAGCCGACAGGTCGCCGTCACGGATTTGCTTTGCGGTACTGGTGATGCGATGAATCGGCTTGGTGAGCATGCGCGACACGAGCGATCCGATAACGACCGAAATGCAGATTGCAACAACCGCGGCGAGGGCCATGGCGTTAAAGGTCTTCTCCCTAAACGCAGAGTCCGCCTTGGTGAGCAGAGCGTCGGAGCCGATGGCCCACAGCTTTACCTGTCCGACATGCTCGCCGGAAGACGTTACAATCTCGACGTTAGCAACGCTATCGGAGTCGGTTGGAGCAGACGAGACCGGGCTATGCGATGCCCTCTTGCCGCTCGTGTCGTCGGTCGTAGCCTGGTTTTCGCGTACATCGGCGGTGGCGCTTGCCGAGGGCCAGGAATCGTCATAAACGATCACGCCCTTTTTATTGACGACCTGCATGCCCAGATCGTCGGAAACCAAACTCGACGTTGCGACCGTGCGCAGTTCTCCCGCGGTCCAAGAGCCGTTTTCCTCATATGAGGTTGCCAACTTCTCGGCAGCGGAATTTGCGATTTCGACGATATTGGAGCGTGTGTAATCCGAAAAGACCGTGCCCCACACAACAGAGACAACGCCCACCAGCACCAATACCGTCATGAGCGATGTCAGAGCAAAAGCAAGTGCCATGCGCGAGGGATAGCTCATCGTTGGCCGTGAATCGGAACGAGGCGTGTTCCAACTAGCCTTGGAACCCGCCTCGCTCTCCTGCTTGTGCTTTTGTCCGATTTCAAAGCGCGCAGGTGTCATATGTGATTTCCCTATTTCTCGTCCGACTTATCGGTCTTGGCCGGAGCCTCGAAGCGATAGCCGACACCATGGACGGTGTAGAGCCACTTGGGCTTCTTGGGATCATCGCCCAGCTTGGCGCGAAGATTCTTCACGTGGCTATCGATGGTGCGCTCATAGCCCTCAAAGTCATACCCGAGCACTTTCTCGACCAGCTCCATGCGGTTATACACACGGCCGGGATGGCGGGCAAGCGTGGTGAGCAGCTTGAACTCGGAAGCCGTCAGATCGACTTCCTTGCCCTCGACCAAGATCTTGTGGCCCGAGATATCGATGACCAGATCGCCGAAGTCGAGTACCTCGACGGCGGGCTCGTCGGCCTGATGGGCACGGCGGAACAGAGCGCGAACGCGGGCGACGAGCTCGCGCGGCGAGAACGGCTTAATCAGATAGTCGTCGGCGCCGAGCTCAAGACCGATAATACGGTCCTCGATCTCGCCCTTAGCCGTCAGCATGATGATAGGGACATCCGAGGTATCGCGAATGGTGCGGCAAACGCGCTCGCCGGGGATCTTGGGGAGCATAAGGTCGAGCACGACCAGGTCGAACTGATGCTTCTCGAACTCCTCGATCGCGGACTGGCCGTCGCCGACGCCCACAACCCAGTAGCCTTCGCGCTCGAGATAGGCAGCGACGGCGTCACGGATTGCCTTCTCATCCTCGACCAGCAGAATCTTTTTTGCATCTGAAGCCATAACACGGCCCCCCTGTCTCAATTAGCTAAGAACAAGCCCATTTTAACGCACCTGAGCCCGCCAGATGCCGCTATGACGCGGCAGCTCGGCGGGCGGTACTCACAATTACAACGCGTTTATTCCCCTGTTGGCGCCTTTTTAACCCCTCTAAGCTTAAAGAGAGAATAGGCGTGCAGTGACTGTCTCTGGTATACCCTGGCTGTTGCGCACCGTGGCGTACGTAAGGAATGAGTCCGATTTTCCCGCCGTAGCTGGATAATCGCCATACTCCAAAGCGCGGTCGGGCGACAGCAGCGAGCCATAGGTCTTGGCAGAGGTGTCGATCAGGAAATGCGACGCCTGTACCTTAACAAGGTATTTATTCTTCTTGCCAGCCGCACATGCGAGCGGCTCGCGTGACAGGAAGAGGTACGGCCCTCCCTCATTACCGATATACGTGCCCATATTGCCCAGGCTGCCCACGCCACTATAGGCCGCCTCGATAGAAAACACGAAGGTATCGCCCATATATACGGCCTCGAAAGGCGAAACTGACGAAGGGAGGACCAACTGGGCACGCTTGGTGTTGTTGCCGTCGGTCAGATCGATTGCCGTTATGCCGTAGTAGACGCCCTCGTCGTTGCGGACACGCGGCGAGATGGTCAAAATGCCGTCGCTCGCGCGCGGGGCCGATGCAAAGCGGCCCGTCGATTTCCAAATTACCTCGGCCTTGGATTCATCAAGCGAGCGACGATAGCAAAACGAATCACTACTCGTTTTATTGCCGCCTGCCGAAGGCATTTTATACCAGATGACCGATGACCCGAACGCCGTAAACAGGGGCGGATCATAGTCCTTGCCACCTCGATCGAGCTCAACCACGTCGCCAGAGAGCGAAGCGCCCGACAGATTTTGAGCGTAGAGCTTCCACGATGAATTGGCAAAGTTCATCTCAACCCACGCGAATACGCCGTCGCCGGCACGGACATCGTAGAATGCATATCCCGTGCCCTCGATAGGATCCTCGATTAATGTGGTAAGCGAGCCATCACCCAGGTTGAGCACACCGAGTGTGTTGGCGTGCAGCGCCGATGCGGGCGCCATCATCGCCGCGGCGTAATCGCCGTCGCAGTAGTACAGCAGCGTACCCAGAGGCAGCGTCCATGACGCCGCCGGCTCAAGATCGATGTCGACTGCCTCGTACTCATCCGTAATCGAGATGATTTTGGAATCGTCCTTGATAACCTGCGGCTCGCCGGCGGCATCATCGCTGGTGCCCGTTTTTTTCGAGCATCCGGCAAGCACCGTGGCAGCGCCCGCGGCAGCCCCACCGAGCACGAAGCCGCGACGCGATATTCCGTTCTTGATGTGATCGGCGATACCCATTAGGCGATCTCGGCGCGAGCGGCCTCGATAGCGCGTGTAAGCTGGTCGGCGCAGGAGGTCTTTTTCATACCGCAGGTATTACCGGCGAGAACCTCGATTACGCGATCGGCAGGAGCGCCCTCGACCAGCTTGGAGATAGCCTTGAGATTGCCGTCGCAGCCGCCGGTAAACTCAACGCCCATCACCTTGTTGCCGTCATCGGAAAGGTCAAGGTGAATATTGCGAGCACACACGCCCTGAGGCTTGTAATCAAACGAAATCATGCGATCCCCTCTCAGAATGTTATTCGAGACGACTATTATCCCCGTCTTTC
>CAJLLN010000069.1:0-8520 GCA_905207495.1 uncultured Collinsella sp.
CGCTGAGTCCGGAACGGCTGCGCGGCGGGCTGGCGGAGCATGCGGCGGCGGCATGGGGGCACCGGACTCCACAGCCCCTCCACCTGCGGAAACGAAGTGATGGCCAGGTGCCGGGAGCTATTTCCGCATTGCGCTAGCTGCGGAAACGCGGGGTCCGTTCAGGCTGTTGCGTTGAGATTGAAAATCAACCGGTTTTCCTGGGACGGGGCTGAATTGACTGATTTTGACTTCGGCAAAATCAGTCAATTAACCCACCGTCCCGATAAAACCCTCATGTAACAAATACGCTATTGCAGTTCCTTGGTGGACGGTAATCTTTGCGGTTGACCTGACGACGTTACTGATGCCTGTATCCGCCAAGAGTCCTAGCGGGGAATGGTTTAGTTCCCACTCTAGACCGTGTTCGCTTACTACCGTCCCAGGGGCTATGGCGATGATGGAGAACGTCTTGCCTTCGGAGCCCTCGATAGTCCACGATTCGCCCGCGTGGAGGATGCGGGCGACCACCTTGTCCTCGGCGATCCAGACAGGGGCATCCTCGTAGCCTGCGAGTAACCCCAGCACGGAAAGGGCCATGTCGGGACGGCCACCGGTGGCGCAGGTCGCAACCACTTCGGCACCCGGCCAGCGACGGCGGACGGAATCGAGTGCCAGCGCCAGATCCGTGTAGTCCTTGTACGGGTCGTGGCGCTCAACTTCAAAGTCGGTGGCGGCATCGACCAACGCACGACCCGCATCACTCACCGTGTCGGCATCCCCCACATACACGTCGCAGCCCAGGCCGGCACTCAGTAGCGCGTCGAGTCCACGGTCCACGGCGACAACGTAATCGCACTCCCCCGCTAGCCTACGCAACAGATCAGCGCTCGCCACCACGGGCGAGCCGCAGACTACAAGTACTTTGCAAGGCACAGCCCTCGCCTATCCCTCAAACGAAAGAACGCGGGCCAGATCCAGCTCCTCGTAGCTGTCGATAAAGATATCGCAGTTGGCGCGTACGTCGTCGCGCTTCATGCGGCCATGCGGGTCATAGATGCCCACACGCTTAAAGCCGGCGGTGCCAGAGCTCTTAAGGCCAAAGACGGCGTCCTCAAACACCCACGCGCGCTCAAACTTGTGCCCATGGCGCTCTTCCAGGCGATGCAGCGCCAGCTCGTATACATCGGGGAACTGCTTGGAGCGTCCCGCCTCGCCCGTCGTGGTAACAAACTCCAAATAAGGGTCGAGCCCGGCACCAGCGAGCGCTGACTGCACCAGTTCGGCCGGCGTGGACGTGGCAACGCACATGGCAATACCGGCATCCTGCGCCTGTTCCAAAAATGCCAAGAGCCCCTCGCGCGGCGGCACCTTGGAGTACCCCTCCATCAAAATCTCGCTCAGTTCGCGATACAGCTCCTCACCATTCGCGCCAATGCTCCACGTGTCGTGGTAGGCCCGGCACTCGTCCTCCAGCGAAAGATGCTCAAACTGGGCAAAATCGTCGACCGTTACATCAATGCCATGACGGCGCAATAACTCGGTCTGCGCATGGCCCCAGACGGGGGTACTGTTAACCAGTGTTCCGTCGCAATCGAAAATAAAAGCAACACTTGGGGCGGCGATATGGTCCATAAACAAGCCTTTCAATGTCAAATGGTAAACAACCTGCTAAAAACGTTTTACCAAACGTCAGCCTAACAGTTTTGAAACCCTAATTGGTAAAACTGTCAAGGGTTTTACCACGGCAATTCTGCCAGTGGTATAAACGTGGCGCTTACCGATTAAACGCGCCCGTAAATCCACTTTCGTCCATAAAACTAACGTACAGGTGTTATCGTAGTTTCTGCCGAAAGTTCCACCGAGCACGCGAGGTGGAACGAATCATAGAACTATCGCCGTCCCTTCGATTCGTGCAGCCTTGGACCTTTCGCATCTAGTCACCAAGGCAACACGCTGCCGCGTCATGATGGGATCAAACGTGAGCGATACAAAGCTAAAGCCAGCAACCAAAAAGCCCGCTACCCGTAAAGCCGCCCCGCATGCACCGGAGCTCACCAAGGACGATGTCTACCTATTTGGCATCGGCACGTGGGAGCGCAGCTGGGAAAAGATGGGCGCTCACCCCGACACGCAGAACCGTACGCGCGGCTGGCGCTTTTGCGTTTGGGCGCCCGACGTAAAGAGCGTCCATGTCATTGGCGAATTTAACGACTGGGATGAGGAAGCCAACCCGCTGGTGCCCATGCATACGAGCGCTATTTGGGAAGGCTTTATTCCTGGCGCCGAGCAGGGCCAGCTGTATAAGTACCTTATCGAGACCAACGAGGGCGAAAAGCTCTATAAGGCCGATCCGTACGCCTTTAAGGCCGAGTGCCCTCCGGGTACCGCCAGCGTGCTGTGGACCCTCGATGGCTATAAGTGGAACGACGCCGCGTGGCTTAAGCGCCGTGCCAGCCACAACCACATGTCGCAGCCCCTTAACATCTACGAGGTGCATATTGGCTCGTGGAAACGTCACGGCGACGCGCCGCAGGGCGAGCCCGACGAGTACGGCAACTACCCCGGCCCCATGGATCCCTTCCCCGCGCAGCGCGGCGAGTTCTACACCTACGACGACCTGTCGGTGGAGCTCGTGGACTACGTGCGCGACATGGGCTACACGCATATCGAGGTCATGCCGCTCATGGAGCATCCTTTCGACGGCTCCTGGGGCTACCAGACGACCGGCTATTACGCTGCCACGTCGCGCTACGGCAACCCGCAACAGCTCATGCACTTTATCGATGCGTGCCACGAGGCGGGCATCGGCGTGATCATGGACTGGGTACCCGGCGGTTTTTGCGCCGACTCCCACGGACTTGCCACCTTTAACGGCCACATGCTGTTTGAGCACGAGATTCACCCCAACTGGGGCACGCACAAGTTCGACTTCGCCCGCGGTGAGGTCCGATCCTTCCTGGTCTCCAACGTGCTGTACTGGCTCGAAAACTTCCACGTGGACGGCATTCGCATGGACGGCGTTTCCAGCATGCTGTACCTCAACTTTGGCATCGACGATCCGGGCCAAAAGAAGTTCAACAAGTACGGTACCGAGGAGGACCTGGACGCCAGCGCGTTTATCCGTCAGGTCAACTGCGCTGTTGAGGCGCACTACCCTGACGTGATGATGATGGCCGAGGAGTCCACCGCGTGGCCGCTCGTGACCTATCCGCCGCAGGACGGCGGCCTGGGCTTCCATTACAAGTGGGACATGGGCTGGATGAACGACACCCTGCACTACATGCAGACCGATTTTCCGTGGCGCCCCGGCAACCACGGGCTGCTCACGTTTTCCATCATGTACGCCTTTACCGAGAACTTTATCTGCCCGCTGAGCCACGACGAAGTCGTGCACGGCAAGTGCTCGCTGATCGGCCGCATGCCGGGCGACTGGTGGCGCCAGTTTGCCGGCCTGCGCACGCTCGCCTTCTACCAGATGACGCACCCCGGCGCCAAGCTCAACTTTATGGGCAACGAGATCGGCCAGTTTATTGAGTGGCGCTACTACGAGTCCATCCAGTGGTTCCTGACAGAGGAGTACGAGACCCACCGTCATCATCAGGCGTTCATTAAGGCGCTCAACCACCTGTACACCGCCGAGCCCGCCCTGTACGAGCGCGGCTATACCGACGACGGCTTTACCTGGATCGACGCGGACAACTCCAAGCAGTCCATCGTGAGCTTTGTGCGTCAGGGCGAGGACGTCGATGACGACCTGGTGATCTTGATCAACTTTGACCCGGCAAGCTACGAGAGCTTCCGCGTGGGCGTACCGCGTGAGGGTGACTGGGAGGTCATCTTCGATTCTGACCGTCCCGAGTTTGGCGGCAGCGGCTATGCCGGCGAGGAGCCTTACACCTGCTCGAGTGAGCCCTATCCCTGGAACGGGCAGATGGACTCCATTGAGATTAAGGTGCCCGGCCTGGCAGGCGTGGTGCTTAAGCGCCGCGGCCCCAGCAGCTATAAGCCGCCCATGGTCGAGAAGCCCAAGAAGGCGACGCGAAAGCGTGCGTCCTCGGTGAAGCCCAAGGCCGCGGCTGCTAAGAAGGCCCCGGCTAAGGCGAAGGCTGCCAAGCCCGCTGCCAAGGCCACGGCCAAGTCCACTGCGACCAAGAAGGCAGCCACCAAGAAGGCAGCTCCCAAGGCCAAGGCAGCTGCTGTTAAGGCTCCTGCCAAGAAAGCGTAACAAAGGCGTTACCACTGTAATTACCCGCCCCGCGGGGGCGTAGGATACATGTCATAACCGTTCCGGGAGAAACTTCCCCGGGGGAAAGGAACGTATGAATAAGATCTTCGACAACAAGCAGGAGTTTATCGAGCTCTATCGCGATTCCGTCATGAGCATCAGCGGCAAGAGCGTCGAGGCCGCCAGCGACCTGGACCGCTTTAACGCCCTGGCCAAGCTCGTGGCCGAGAAGGCCCGCACCGTTGCCACCAAGAGCGACGCCCGCGCCACCGCCGAGGGCAAGAAGCGCGTGTACTACTTCTCGATCGAGTTTTTGATCGGCCGCCTGCTCGACAACTACCTGCTCAACTTTGGCGTGCGCGACATGGTCGCCGAGGCGCTCGACGACATGGGCTTTGACCTGTCCGTCATCGAGAACCAGGAGCCCGATCCGGCGCTGGGCAACGGTGGCCTGGGCCGTCTGGCCGCATGCTTCCTGGATTCCATGGCAGCCGAGGGCATTGCCGGCAACGGCATGCGCTACCGCTACGGCCTGTTTAAGCAGGAGATCGTCAACGGCAGCCAGGTCGAGGCCACCGACGAGTGGCTCACCCACGGCTATCCCTGGGAGGTCCGTCGTCAGGACAAGGCCGTGACCATTAAGTTTGGTGGCCACGTCGAGGGCTTTGAGGAGAACGGCCACACGTTCTACCGCACGGTGGACACGCAGGACATTCTGGCCGTTCCCTATGACATCCCTGTTGTGGGCTATGCCGGCGAGACCGTCAACAAGCTGCGCGTCTGGGCCGCCGAGCCGGTCGAAGAGCACTTCGATCTGGAGGCCTTCAACCGCGGCGACTACGCCCTGGCAGACGCCGAGCGCGCCGAGGCCGAGGCCATCAGCGCCATCCTCTACCCCAACGACGCCGGCGAGCATGGCCGTCTGCTGCGCCTGAAGCAGGAGTACCTGTTTGTCTCGGCCGGCATCTACAGCCTGCTCGACACCTTTGAGAAGGAGCACGGCGCTAACTGGGAGCTGCTGCCGCAGTTTGTGGCCATCCCTACCAACGATACCCACCCCGCCATGTGCGGCCCCGAACTCATGCGTATCCTCATCGACGAGAAGAAGCTCGAGTGGGACGACGCCTGGAACATCGTGACGCAGGTCGTGAGCTACACCAACCACACCATCCTGCCCGAGGCCCTGGAGAAGTGGCCCATCGGCACGTTCTCCAAGCTCCTCCCCCGCGTGTACCAGATCATCGACGAGATCAGCCGTCGTTGGCACGAGTCGTTCGATACCACGCAGGAGGGCTGGCAGGAGCGTCTGCGCCAGACCGCCATTCTGTGGGACGGCGAGATTCGCATGGCCAACCTGTCCGTGATCTGCAGCCACAGCGTCAACGGCGTGGCCAAGATCCACTCCGACATCATCAAGAACATCGTGCTCAAGGACTTCTATGCCCTGACGCCCGAGAAGTTTAACAACAAGACCAACGGTATCTCGCACCGTCGCTTCTTTGCCGAGGCCAACCCCACCTACGCCAAGCTCGTAACCGAGGCCATTGGCGACGGCTGGCTCAAGGACGCCTTTGAGCTGAAAAAGCTCAAGGAGTTCCAGAACGACACCGAGTTCCTGAAGGCCGTGGGTGCCTCCAAGCGCGCTAACAAGGAGCGTCTGGCCGCCTACGTTAAGGCCGAGACCGGTCTGGCCATCGACCCCAACACCGTCTTCGATGTTCAGGTGAAGCGCTTCCACGCCTACAAGCGCCAGCTCATGAACATCATGAAGGTGATGGACATCTACAACCGTCGCATCGCCGACCCCAACTTCCACGTGACGCCGACGACCTTCATCTTTAGCGGCAAGGCCGCCTCGAGCTACACCTTTGCCAAGGAGACCATCCGCCTCATTAACTCCGTGGCCGACGTCATCAACAACGACGCCCGCGTCAACGAGGTCATGAAGGTCTGCTTTATCCCCAACTTCCGCGTGAGCAACGCTCAGCTCATCTACCCTGCCGCCGAGATCTCGGAGCAGATCTCCACGGCCGGCAAGGAGGCCTCGGGCACGTCTAACATGAAGCTCATGATGAACGGCGCCATTACGCTGGGCACCCTCGACGGCGCCAACATCGAGATCGCCGACCTGGCCGGCCGCGAGAACGAGGCCATCTTTGGTCTGACCGCTCCCGAGGTCGAGCAGCTCTGGGCATCCAACAGCTACTTTGCGTGGGATACCCTCAACGGCGACCGCGAGCGCCTGGGCCGCGTGATGGACGAGCTCAAGGACAACACCTTTGCGGGTCTTTCGGGCAACTTCGAGAGCATCTATAACGAGCTCATGAACAACAACGACCCCGACCTGGTCATGGCCGATTTCCGCAGCTACGTCGACGCCTGGGAGAAGCTCACGAACAGCTACGGCGACCAGGAGACCTGGAACCGCAAGGCCCTGCTCAACACCGCCTCGAGCGGCTGGTTCTCGAGCGACCGCACCATTCGCGAGTACCGCGACGAGATCTGGCACGCGTAAAGGCCGCGAGCTCCCTTTGCCGCACGGCATTATTCGGTGGGCGCGACCAGGCGCCGTGCCCACCGCTAATGGGTTAGAAACATCGATGACAGAAGGAGAAATCGATGAGTAAGAAAGAATGCATCGCGATGCTCCTCGCAGGAGGACAGGGCAGCCGATTGGGGGCACTCACCCAAAAAATCGCTAAGCCGGCGGTTAGCTTTGGTGGCAAGTTCCGCATTATCGACTTCTCGCTCTCCAACTGCTCCAACTCGGGCATCGACACGGTGGGCGTTCTGACGCAGTATCGCCCCTACCTGCTGCATGCCTATGTGGGCTCCGGCGAGGCCTGGGATCTGGACAGCCGCGATGGCGGCGTCTCGATCCTGCCGCCGTACGAGACGCAGACCGGCGGCGCCTGGTATGCGGGCACGGCCGACGCCATTACGCAGAACCTCGACTACATCAAGGCCAACGACCCCAAGTACGTCCTGATTCTTTCGGGTGATCATCTGTATCGCATGGACTACCGCAAGATGCTCAAGACGCACATTGAGAACAACGCCGACCTCACGGTGAGCGTTATGCCCGTGCCGTGGGAGGAGGCCAGCCGCTTTGGCATCCTGACCACCGACCCCGAGGACGGCCGCATCACCAAGTTCACCGAGAAGCCCGATAAGCCCGATTCGAACCTCGCGTCCATGGGCATCTACATCTTCTCGGCCGACGTGCTGATCGAGGCCCTCGAGGAGGACGCTCTGGACCAGCGCTCGAGCCACGACTTTGGCAAGGACATCATTCCCAAGCTGCTCGGCGAGGGCAAGCGCCTGTACAGCCACGAGTTCCACGGCTTTTGGAAGGACGTCGGCACCATCGCCAGCTTCCACGAGACCTCGATGGACCTGCTGGGCAACAACCCCGAGTTCGATCTGTTTGACAAGCACTTCCCCATCATGTCCAACATCACCACGCGCCCGCCGCACTACATTGGTCCGGATGGTCGCCTGGACGACTGCCTGGTCTCCAACGGATGCAAGATCTACGGTACCGCTCGCCACTCGATCCTTTCGACCGATGTCATTATCGAGGAGCGCGCCGTGGTCGAGGACTCCGTGCTGCTGCCGGGTGCGCACGTTAAGAGCGGCGCGCACATCTGCCGCGCTATTTTGGGCGAGAACTCCACGGTCGAAGAGGGCGTGAAGCTCGGCTCTGTCGATACCACCAAGGATACGGCCGTCGTTGGAAATGACGTCGTTATCGGGAAGGGGGAATGATCCGATGATCAATCGCAAGGCCATCGGTTATATCACCGCTAACTACTCTTCGACCTACGGCAGCGTGCTGCTCAAGGACCGCCCCATCGCGTCCGTTCCGTTTTTGGGCCGCTACCGCCTGATCGACTTCCCGCTGTCCAACATGATGAATGCCGGCATTAAGACCGTTGGAGTCGTCATGCCGGGCAACTACCGCTCGCTGATCGACCACGTGGGCTCGGGCAAGGACTGGGGCCTGGACCGCAAGAAGGGCGGCCTGTTCATGGTCCCCGGCAACGCGTATGGCACCACCAAGGGCGGCATGCGCTTCCTGCTGCGCGACATCATCTCCAACAAGACGCTGTTCCAGCGCTCGGACAAGCCCTACGTTGTGATGATGGGCACCAACATCATCTTTAACATGGACCTCAACACCATCATCGACGCGCACGAGAACTCCGGTGCCCAGATGACTGTGGTGTACTGCAAGGCCACGCGCAACGTCGATGACGAGACCAAGCTGCAGATCAACGAGAACGGCCGCCTGACGGGCGTGAGCGCCGGCGTCG
>CAJLLN010000070.1:0-8396 GCA_905207495.1 uncultured Collinsella sp.
CGGCTGCGCAGTCTGTCCGAGGGCCTGGCGACCCAGATCACCGAGGTCGAGCGAAGCATTCGCGATCTTGCAGGTGACGAGACCTTTAATATTGGCAGCCCCATGCAGCTGTCGCACGTACTCTTTGATGTGATGGGGCTTCCGACCAAGGGCCTCAAGAAGACCAAGCGCGGCTATTATTCGACCAACGCCAAGGTGTTGAGCGATCTTGCCCGCGACCACGAGATCGTGCGTCTGATTTTGGACTGGCGTGAGAAGTCCAAGATTAAGTCGACCTATCTGGACACGCTAGGTCCGCTGCGCCGTGGTGACGGTCGTGTGCACACCACGTACAACCAGACCATCACCGCGACGGGGCGTCTGTCCTCGAGCGACCCGAATTTGCAGAACATCCCGACGCGCTCGGAGCTGGGGCGTACCGTCAAGACGGCGTTTTCGGCGGGCGAGGGCAGCGTCTTTTTGGCGGTGGACTACTCGCAGATCGAGCTGCGTCTGCTCGCGCACCTCTCGGGTGACGAGCATCTGGTACGTGCCTTTAACGAGGGTGAGGACTTCCATGCCGAGACGGCCGCGCGCGTATTTGGCGTGCCGGTGTCCGAGGTAACGCCCGACCTACGCAGCCGCGCCAAGGCCGTGAACTTTGGCATCGTGTACGGCCAGCAGGCCTACGGTCTGTCGCAGTCGCTGCATATCTCGATGGCCGAGGCGCGCGATATGATCGATCGCTACTACGAGGCCTACCCGGGCGTGCGAACGTTCCTCGACAATGTGGTGGCGCGCGCCAAGCAGACGGGCTACGCCGAGACCATGTACGGCCGCAGACGCCATATTCCGGAGCTCAAGGCCAAAAACCCGCAACTCCGTGGCTTTGGTGAGCGCACGGCCATGAACCACCCCATGCAGGGCACCGCAGCAGACATCATCAAGATCGCCATGGCCCGCGTAAGCCGCCGCCTGGAAGAAGAAGGCTTTGCCGCCCATATGATTCTGCAGGTGCACGACGAACTGGACTTTGAGTGCCCCACCGATGAAGTCGAGCGCCTGACCACCATGGTCCGCGACGTCATGGAGCACGTCGTAGACCTCCGCGTCCCCCTAATCGCCGAAGCCAGCACCGGCATAACCTGGGCCGACGCGAAATAGAAAACCAGCCACAGGTCCAAAGCAGCCAAACCAGAAGGGAGTCCCTTTCAGCAAGGAACTCCCTTCATCCATAATTATTCAGCCAAGTATCTAGACGCCAAGACGCCATCTAGGCGGCAAGCAAGTCACCCTAGGACCTGGCCGGGCGAGACGGGTAAGTTTTTCGTAGATTCCGCACGAGCCGGAAAGCACTTAATGTGCTTTCCGAGCGAGCCCAGGACCTGACCGAACGAAAAACTTACCCGTCTCGCCCGGCCAGGTCCGACGAGCCACGTTAACGAGCCGCCAAGATGGCGTCGATGAGCGTCAGTACGCCTCCGTCGTTGTTGCTCGGAATGCGCCATTTGGCATGCGCGTTCATGTGCTCCTCGGCATTGTCCACGATAAAGCTGTGACCGACGCGCTCGAGCATGGGGATGTCGTTGTAGGTATCGCCCACGGCGGCGGCATCGGCAATATCGATGCCCAGGTGCTCGCACAGGTGCGCGACGCCGGCGCCCTTGTCGACGCCCAGGTTCATAAAGTCGATCCACTCGCGCCCGGCGTTGGTGACGTAGAGCTTGTCCGAGAACTCGGGGCTATAGGTCTCGCGGAATGCGGGCTCGGCATCATAGGCAGGGAAGAAGATCGAGATCTTGTTGGACTCGATATCAATGCCATCAAAGCTGTCGACGTAGTTGATTGTGTTGTAGTAGACGCTGATCTCGTCGTGGTATTGATGGTCGCGGGCAAGCACGTAGAACTCGTCGAAGCAGCACAGGACGGGGACGGCGCGCGGATCCTCCGAGGCGCGGCTCAAGACCTGCTGATACAGCTCCACGTCGATATTGCTCTTATAGATATAGCTGCCGCGATAAATCACGCACGCTCCGTTGTCGGGACAAAAGGCGAGGCGGTTCTTGATGCCCTCGAACATCTCCTCGAGCTTGGGGGCGGGACGTCCGCTGGCGGGGCAGAATACGATGCCGGCGTCGGCGAGCTTGTCCAGGCGCTCATCAAGGCCTTGCGGCAGCACGCGCTCGTCGGTCAGCAGCGTCTTGTCCATGTCGACGGCGATGAGCTTAATGTTTCCGATATTGGCGTCCGATTCGTAAGTTTGCATAAAAGCGAGCCTTTCGTTTCGAGATTGTTTCAGACGTTATAACCATCAACTCGTAGTCGGCCGTATTTTCGCAGGAACGGAGCGTATTTGCACCACGCTTCACAAACTAATGAAAAAACTTTTCAGAAATTTGAATTTGTCGCTTGTGCTGCGGGCACTTTAGCGTAATATAGCGAACATCGAAAACGGAGACGGAAAAACAACCGCTTACCGAGGAAAAGGTACCGTTTACGATATTAGAATTGCGCCCGGCGATACGTGAAAGGAGAGGCAGATGCAGTTCGTAAAGATCATCACCACTGCAGACAATGCCATCCGACGCCAGCGCGCAATTTCCCGACGACGATAACAATCGTCTCTGTCCGCATGGGGCGAATTGCCTCAACAGAGTCATTTTGAGGTCGTTGGGTTTTAAGCACGACATAGCCGCATGTTTCTAGGGCATGCCTGTGATGCATTCTGCTGAATAACCTGATATTGCACGGTTTTTGACCTCAAGGTGACTTGCAACTGACCGATGTTCTAACTAGCTACCAAGGGCGAAAGGAAACAGCCATGAGCAAGGAAAAAGTCGTTCTCGCATATTCCGGTGGTCTTGATACATCCGTATGTGTCAAGTGGCTCCAGGACGAGAAGAATCTCGATGTCGTTTGTGTCTGCGGCAATGTGGGCCAGGAGGAGACCGGCCTGGACGCCAAGAAGCAGAAGGCGCTTGACCTGGGCGTTCTGGATTGCCAGGTGCTCGACCTGCGCGACGAGTTCTCCGATGAGTTCCTGACCAAGGCCATCGCCGCAAACTCCATGTACGAGAACAAGTACCCGCTGCTCTCCGCCCTGTCTCGCCCGCTGCTCGCCAAGAAGCTTGTCGAGGTCGCTCACGAGTTTGGCGCGACCTACGTCGCCCACGGCTGCACCGGCAAGGGTAACGACCAGGTTCGTTTTGAGGCTGCCGTCAAGGCCCTCGACCCTGAGCTTAAGGTCATCGCCCCGGTTCGCGAGTGGGATCTGAAGTGCCGTCCCGACGAGGTCGCCTATGCCCACGCCCACAACGTGCCGGTTCCCGAGGGCGCCAACGACAACCCCTATTCCATCGACGACAACCTGTGGGGTCGTGCCATTGAGTGCGGCCACCTGGAGGATCCCTGGAACGAGCCGCTCGACGACGCCTGGGTTATGACCAAGAATCCTGAGGACACGCCCGACACCCCGACGTATACCGAGATTGAGTTTGAGGCCGGCAAGCCCGTCGCCGTCGACGGCAAGAAGATGAAGCTCTCCGAGATCGTCATCGCCCTCAACAAGATCTCCGGCGACAACGGCTTTGGCCGCCTCGACCTGGTCGAGGATCGTCTGGTGGGCCTCAAGAGCCGCGAGTGCTACGAGGTTCCCGGCGCCCTGACGCTCATCACCGCCCACAAGGCGCTCGAGGACATCTGCGTCGAGGGCGACCTGCTCAAGACTAAGATTAAGCTCGAGCAGGATTGGGCCACCGCCGTGTATAACGGCCAGTGGTACAGCCCGCTCAAGAACGCGCTCGACGCCTTTATGGCCGATACCCAGAAGTTCGTGACCGGCACCGTCCGTCTGAAGTTCTTTAAGGGCAACTGCCATGTCGTCGGCCGCAAGAGCCCCTTCAGCCTCTACGACTACGGTCTGGCTACCTACGACCGCGACACCACGTTTGACGAGAAGGCCAGCGCCGGCTTTATCGAGATCGACACGCTGTCGCTCAAGACGTGGGCCAAGGTCCAGGGTCCCAGCTCTGCTGCTGCTCAGGCCTAAGGTTTTTCCTTCCCTTGGTATCCGCGCGGCCCATCCGCGTGATACAAAACGGGCGCACGGGGTCCCTACCTTTCGTTATGCTTGCTGACACTTCTTAACATCGGTGGCCCCTACGTTCCGCCCGCATATATGATGCCGCGTCTGCGGCTGAGTCCGAGCCCCGCCGGGGTTGTCCGGCGGGGCTCCTTCTATCAATTTGGCGGCTCTGCGCCTATATATATGAGGAGTATCCATTATGTTCAATGCTTTCGTGCATGCTTTACTTGCCCTCGCGCCCGAGTTCGATGCTGCAAAGGTCGAGGACGTTCCTATGAGCCTGAAGGCCTGGATCGATGGTTCGCAGGGCAACATGCGGAGGGAGACGTTGGGCGCCAAGTGCATGGCGCGTCACTTCTTTGCAAATTAGCTACATGGCTCCGCACACGGTGGGGAATGTGTAAAACTAGCGGTTGAAAAATCGCTTTAGCGATATGGCGCATTGCTTTGGGCGCTTGTTTTGGTATTTGGAGAAAGGGGACGGTTCCATGGCTCTTTGGGGCGGTCGTTTTGAGGCAGGCGTGGCCGAGGTCACGCAGGAGTTTGGCGCGTCGCTGCCGGTCGACAAACATCTCTATAAGCAGGATATCGCTGGCTCTAAGGCGCATGCCAAAATGCTGGCGGCCCAGGGCATCATCAGTGCCGAGGACGAGCAGACGATTGCCAAGGGTCTGACCGGAATCGAACAGGATATCGATGCCGGCAACTTTACCTTCGACATCAACGACGAAGACATTCATATGTCCATCGAAAGCGAGCTGACGCGTCGCATCGGCGAGGCTGGCAAGCGCTTGCATACTGGGCGTTCGCGCAACGACCAGGTGGCGACCGATACGCGACTGGGCGTCAAGGCGCTGGCCAAGGAGCTCATGGAGGCCAATCTTGAGCTGCGCCATGTGCTGGTGGATGCGGCCAAGAAGTACGACAAGGTGATTCTGCCGGGCTACACGCATATGCAGCACGCTCAGCCCGTGCTGCTCTCGCATCATCTGCTGGCGTATTCCTGGATGTTCGCGCGCGACTTTACGCGCCTGAAGGCCGCCTTTGATGCCGCCGACAACTGCCCGCTGGGTGCTGCCGCGCTTGCCGGTACGAGCTATCCGCTCGATCGCCAGATGACGGCTGCCGAACTTGGTTTTGCGGGCGTGATTCCCAACTCGCTCGATGCGGTTTCCGACCGTGATTTCCTGCTCGATCTGCATTACGCCGGCTCCGTCATGGCCATGCACCTGTCGCGTCTTTCCGAGGAGATCGTGCTGTGGTCGAGCTCCGAATTTGGCTTTATCACGCTTTCAGACTCCTACTCCACCGGCTCGTCCATCATGCCGCAGAAGAAGAATCCCGACTTTGCCGAGCTTATTCGCGGCAAGAGCGGCCGTGTCTATGGCAACCTGGTGCAGCTGCTCGTAACCATGAAGGGCCTGCCGCTCGCCTATAACAAGGACCTGCAGGAGGACAAGGAGGGCGCGCTCGATACCGCTCACACGCTCATGCAGTGCCTGTCGGTTATGGCCGGAATGATTTCGACTTGGACCGTCAACGAGGATGCCATGGCGCGCGAGTGCGGCGTGGGACACCTTGCCGCCACTGATGTTGCCGATTACCTGGCTAAGCGTGGTCTGCCGTTCCGCGAGGCACATGCCGTGGTGGGCCATCTGGTCCTGATGTGTGAGAAGCGCGGCTGCAATCTTGAGGACCTGCCGTTTGAGGTGTTCCAGGAGGCAAGCCCGCTCTTTGAGCGCGACATTACCGAGGCGCTCGACATCCCATCGATTGTCGCCGCGCGCACGACCGAGGGCGGTACCGCCCCTGCCGCCGTTGCCGTGCAGCTGCAGCGTGCCGAGTCGCAGCTTGTGGCCGACGAGGGCGTGTTTGGATCGCTGACCAAGGTCGTCGAGATGGGCCACGGGGCAAAGTAAGGGTTTGGCTGAAGCGGCTTTGGCCATTTATTGAAAAATCGTTTTTGCTTTTACGGGCGTCTGCTGTTGCGGGCGCCCGTATTTTGTTGCTATGGGGGAGGGGCTTGTCGAGAACTTCTGTTGGACCTTTGGACAGGTTGTGAAGGGGATACGTTCGCGGGCGGCAACCGACCGCCTGCTCTGTTCGATGTGGTTGATGAGCGGTCGGATGGTACTCTAATCGGGCTTCGAAACAGAAGTGACACATATGGAGCGCTTTAATAAATTGCAGCGTTTCAATAAACAGCTTTTTGTTTAACTGCAGCTAAAACTCTGTTACGATGCAGTCCAGGCGGGTGCCGGAATGGGACTTGGGCACGCGCGAACCTACTTGAAAGGCTACCTTATGGCTATCGAGAAGACCTTCATCATGATTAAGCCCGACGCCGTGCGCGATCGCAAGATCGGCGAGATCGTTGCTCGCATTGAGCGCAGCGGCCTTGTCATCGAGCGCATGGAGATGACCACGCTCGAGCGCGCTACCGTCGAGGAGCACTACGCCCATCTGGCCGACAAGCCCTTCTTTGGCGGTCTCTGCGACTTTATGACGAGCGGTCCGGTCGTCAAGATGGTCGTTTCCGGTCTCTCCGCTGTTTCCAAGATGCGCACCCTTATGGGCGCTACCAACCCGCTTGATGCTGCTCCTGGCACCATCCGCGGCGACTTCGCTGTCGATGTCAACGCCAACGTGATCCACGGCTCCGACTGCCTGGAGAACGCCGAGATCGAGATCAAGCGCTTCTTTGGCTAAACCAGCTTTGACTCCTTAAAGCTGTTAGCGTGTGGCTTGGGCGCTGCGGAATTCCATCCGCGGCGCCCTTTTTATTCCAAAATCTATGAAGGGACCCGCTCGGACATGAGTTCCGAGCGGGCCCCTGCTGTTAGCTTGTGGCACTGAGTAGTTTAGGCCTCGTCGACGACCTTGAGGCCGCGCGTGTGGTCGATCTCGTTGAGGAGGTTAACGCGACGCTCGTGACGACCGCCCTCAAACTCGGCGTCGAGCCACTCGTCGACGATCATCTTGGCGAGCTCGGAGCCCACGACACGGGCACCAAAGGCGAGCACGTTGGTGTTGTTGTGCATGCGCGAGAGCTTGGCGCTGAAGGGCTCGGAGCATACGACGGCGCGAACGCCCTCGACCTTATTGGCGGCCAGGCTAATCCCGACGCCGGTGCCGCAGATCAGGATGCCCAGGTCGACGTCACCGTTGGCCACGGCCTTACCCACCTTGTAGCCGGCGATGGGGTAATCGAAGCTCTCGGAGGTGTCGGTTCCAAAGTTCACGACCTCACAGCCGCGCTCCTTCAGGTGCTCGGAGATAATGTTCTTGAGCTCGACGGCGGCGTGGTCGTTACCGATACCAATCTTCATGAGTGGTTCCTCTCTGGTCCGTGCGGCGGAATTGCTAAAGGTTTTACCGCGTTCGACTGCATGATAGCGCGACTTTTGTGTAAACGCTCGGGCGTTTTTTGGTCAAACGCTTTAGCATGCAACAAGACTTACTTCTCATGAATTAATGCCGTCAGTTTGCGCTTGAACGCCGTCCGCCGGAACTTGGGTTGCGGTTTTTGATGCATTGTTATCAAATAAATAGAGTTAACTATTATTGAGAGCCCAGTCCGTTATGTAAGCAGGAGATACCTATGCCTACCGATTCCATTCGCGATGCCGCTTTTTGCGATGTCTTGAACCGCGAGCTTGTCTGCGCGCTCGGCTGCACCGAGCCCATTGCCGTTGCCTATGCAGCGGCGCTGGCGAGCCAGACGCTTGGCTGCGAGCCCGAGCATATGGACGTTGCCTGTTCGGGCAATATCATCAAGAACGTCAAGAGCGTTACCGTGCCCAACTCGGGCGGCATGCATGGTATTGAGGCGGCGGCCGTGCTGGGTGCCGTGGGCGGCGACGCCAAGAGCGCGCTCGAGGTGCTCGAGAGCGTTGACGATAAAGACCGTGCGCGCGTGGCCGAGCTCCTCGTTGACGCCGGCTACTGCGATGTGTCGCTTGTCGAGGGTGTGCCCAACCTCTACATCAAGGTGACTGCCACGGCCGGGGGCCATACCGCGGTCGTCGAGATTACCGACCACCACACTAATGTTACGTGCCATACGCTCGACGGTATTCCGGTATGCGGCAAGTCGGCGGGGGAGTGTGCCCCCTGCGCCGAGCGCGTCGTGGCCGAGCGTGCGGCAGATAGCGCTGACACGCCCATGTCGATTGAGTCCATCATTGACTTTATCGAGGACGGTGACATTGAGGACGCCCGCGCTGCCGTTGAGCGTCAGATCGAACTGAACGGTGCGATTAGCGCCGAGGGTCTGGCGCACGCTTGGGGTGCCGAGGTGGGCCGCACGCTGCTGGGCGCACGTGCCGATGAC
>CAJLLN010000071.1:0-8203 GCA_905207495.1 uncultured Collinsella sp.
GTGCTGGCAGCCACGCGGGCATCGAGGCCCACAAAGTCGTTGGCATGCACGCAGCGCAGGGCCTCGGCTGCCAGCTCGCGATCTTCGCACGCCGCAAGCAGTTCCTTAAACGGACGCACGCTACCTGCGATAATACGAGCATCGGGAAGCGCCAGCTTGCGCACGGCCTCGGCCACCAGCGAAACAATCTCTACATCGCCCGCGGTATCGCCCGCACCGATAAGCTCAAAGCCCAGCTGCGTAAACTGACGCGATCCACCGGCATTGCGCTGGCACTCGCGAACCACCGGCGCCTCGTAGCGAAGGCGCAGGGGCAGATCGGCCGCACGCATGCGGGTCGAAACCAGGCGCACGATCGGCAGCGTGTTGTCGGGACGGACCACCAGCAGGCGGCCGTCGTCATCAAAGAGCTTAAACGGCGTGTCCGCAATGCGGCCGCCCTCCTCGAGCGAACCCTTGTCCTCGAGCAGCGGCGTCTCGACCGGAAGGTAATGATGCTCCCTTAAGCAGCCCTTCACCGTATACGCGATCTCCTCGCGTGCCTGAGCCTCCTCGGGCAATATGTCCCGGAATCCCCACGGTGTGGCCGTCATCTGGTGAGCCTCCTCATACTGCGTTTCATATAGAACGAAAGACCGGCATAGCTCCGCCGGTCTTCTGGGTACTTTAGCATACTAGAGTGCTTGCGGGGAAAATCCGTCGTAGCCGCTCACACCGTATTCATTTGGAAACATCGGGGGAAGCGCGTCCCGCCCGCCAGCCAAAAACTGGGATGCGGTTTCCGGTTGAGACTTCTGGCGGAAACCGCACCCTAGAATTGCAGTCCAGAACGGGATGCGATTTCCGGTTGAGGTCCTCAGCGGAAAGCGCGTCCCGGAATTTGGGCTTGGACTGGGATGCGCTTTCCGAATGAGACCGCATGCGGAAAGTGCATCCCAGTCATAGCGTCTATTCTGGGACGCGCTTTCCGCCAGAAGTCTCATGCGGAAAGCGCGTCCCGTTTCTCAGAGAGCGCCAAACTAAAATTCGCCAAACGCCGGCTCGGCGCCCCACCCCACCTAGGCGCCAATCGCACGACGATACTCTGCCATTACCTGCGCATCGGCAGCTGCGGGGTCGGCAAAATAGCGCCAGTCATAGGTCTCGGCCGAAACAACTCCGCGATAGCCGCGCGCCACCAGCCTATCCAGGTCGGCGCGCATATCGCGGTCGCCGTCACCCCAGGCAAGATGCGTCGTGCCATCTGCCGCAACATCGACAAAATGCACGTGGGCGACATCATCGCCAAGCAGATCGAAATAATCGTCGATGGCATCCCCCGCCACCGCCATAGCGCCTATATCCAGACACGCCTTAAGTGCCGGATGATCAACTGCCTCGATCATGCGCTTCGTGTCGGCCGCCGAGTTCACGATCATCGACTCAACCGGCTGTAGGGCCTCGAGCACCAGTCGCACGCCGCGCTCTCCCGCATGCTCGGCAATCGCACGCAGCATCGAGGCACTTCGACCCCACGCGTCCTCGATTGACTCGTTCAAAAATGCCCAGCCGCTCGAGACCATGACCTGCTCGGCCCCAAGTTCCGCCGCGATATCCACAACGTTCTTAAAGTACGCGAGCGTGCGGGCGCGCGCCTCATTCCCGCGCGCCGCGATATTCCACGGCTTGGGGTTGTTCTGTTCGGGACAAAGCCCCACAATCCGAACCCCATACTGCTGCGACAGCTCCCGCACCTGCTCGAGCGAATCGTATCCATGGCAATCGACATACAAATGCATCGCCCCGGTCCAAAGCTCGCAACACGTGTAGCCCGAGGCCGCTGCCGAGGAAAAGAATTCCTCAAGGTCAAAATAACGATGGCTGATATTCATGACGGCAAGCTGCGGATACTCCATCTTGTCCACCTTTCGGCAAAAGGGCGCCGCAGCACAGTGTGCGCGGCGCCCCCTCTTACACTGTTCTCATTATGACGGATACTCTACTGGACACCAAGCACTCCAAAGAACGCGCCGGCGATACTCACGGGCAGGATCACGAGCATGATGAGCAGCGGATTCATCTTCTTCTTGAGCATGAGATAGACGATTCCAAACAGCCCCATCGTGACAAAACCCGGGAAGATTCCGTTGAGCAGCTCGGCCAGCGTCTGGGCACCATCGCCCGCGCCGACCATGAGCGGAATGTCCACGGTGACCATCTCCATGGTCATAGCACCGATCACCATGGCGCCCATGATAGAGGCCATCTTGACGATCGTGTCCATAATGCCCGATTCCTGGACCTTGCTGATCATGTCCGAGCCAAAGCGATATCCCACAAACGTCAGCAGGTAACGGATGATGTAGTGAGGGACGTTGAACACGAGCAGGAACAAAATCGAGCCAAGAATGGAGCCCTGCAGCGCCAGCGACGTGCCGACACCCGTTGCCAAAATTCGCAGCGTGCCCCAGTAGAAGGCATCGCCCACGCCGGACAGCGGTCCCATCAAAGCAAGCTTGACATTAGAGATCGCGCTCGTGTCAAAGCTATCGTCAGTAGCGTTGACCTCCTCCATTGCAGCGGCGATGGACATGGGGAGCGTCGAGATGTACGGCGTGACGTTATAGAGCTCCATATGGCGCTTAAGGGCGGCCTTAAAGTCCGCATCCTGCGGATACAGCTTTCGAAGGATCGGCATAAGGGCCCACATAAAGCCAATATGGCCCATACGCTCGTAGTTCCAGGAATGCTCATAGGGAATCGAGCGCCAGAACAGCTTCTTAAGGTCTGCGCGGGAAATCAGCCCGTCGTAAGAAGACTCAAACTTAAAACTCATCGAACCCACTCCCAATCGCAGGATCCTCGGTTGCCACTGCGGGCTGCTCCGCTTTTTTCTTATCACCCAAAATCGTCATCGCGACGACGATGATCGCGGCAAAGATCGCCACGCCCGTCGTGCTAATGCCAAAGTAGGCGACGAGGAAGAAGCCAGCGAAGAAGAACGGAGCCACCGTTTTGTTCATGATCATCTGAGCCAGCATCGCAAAGCCGAGTGCGGGCAAGAAGGCGGCGGCGACATCCATGCCGGTCTGAACGAAATCGGGGATGATGTTGAGCAGGCTGGCAACAGCATCGGCGCCAAAGAAGAATGCCAGGGGAATAATCAGCAGGCCGCACCAGCTCTGCGCGTAACCGGCGATGAGCATGTTGCGCGTGATGGCCTTGGTGTCCCCGTCCTCGACGTTTTTGTCGATACGGTGCACCAGCAGTAGCATCACCGGCTGGCCCAGGGCGGTATCGAGCGCCAGGACGATCGTTGCGATGGGAATGCCCAAGGTCAGGGCCGCCGAAGCGTCCGCGCCGGCCTGCATGGCAAGCGACACACCCAGAATGGTTCCGGAAATCGTATCGGGCGGGTTATACGCACCGACCGAGATGGCGCCGACCATGGCAAGCTCCATCGTGGCACCCATGATCGTGCCGGTCACCATGTCGCCCATGACAAGGCCAACCAGAGGTCCGAGCACGATCGGGCGCTGGAGGTAGCTCGTGCCCGTCAGCCACTCGGAATAACCCAAAAGGGCGATCAGGAAAATCAGGATTGTCTTGATAACCATGATGTCCCCTAACCGATGACCTTCGCGGCGTCAGTCTTCGCATCTGCCGGAATCATCTGAATGAACAGCTCATAGCCCTCGCCGAGCAGCTCCTTCACGTAGGCCTCGTTCTCGGGCGTAAGGAACACGCTCGTCGAGACCTGGCGGGCGTCCTCGCTAAAGGCACATTGCCGAGGTTAATCTTCTTGACGCCCATCGCCTTGGCGACGGCACCGGCCTGCTGGATCGTCTCGCAAACCACGAAGAGCTTGTACTTATCGGTCACACCGCTCTGGAGCGCCTTGACGGCATCCTCGGTGTTTTTGACGACGACCTTGCATCCTTCGGGCTTTGCAAGGGACAGGGCCTGCAGACGAAGCTTGTCATTGAGGACCGTGTCGCTCACTAACAGGATGCAGTCGGCACCCAGAGCCGAGGTCCAGCTAACGGCAACCTGGCCGTGCAGCAGTCGATAATCTACACGAATCATCTGAATCATGATGTGCTCCCTAGCGATTAAAACTCATCGAGTTCGGCCTGCCCCAGCAGGTCGTTGACGTACTTGACCTTGGTGTCGTCCGCCTCGACGATCTGGCGAATGGCCTCATCGATTGGGGTGGAGTCGGGCACGAACAGCAGCTGAATAAGGAGCGGCAGGTTCATATTGGTCACCAGGTGAGTGTTGGGACGCGTCTGGACGATCTTGGTGAACTCGTTGTTGACGCTGCCGCCGAACAGGTCAGTGCACACGACAACCTCGTCGTCCGCAGCAAACCCATCGAGAACCGCTGCGGCCTCCTTGGTCAGGTCCTCGTTTCCATCGACATACATAGACAGCGCATGGACGTTTTCGCGCTCACCGGAGAGCAGTCCAATGCTCTCGACGATTCCAGACGCAAAATGAGCATGGGATGCAACGATAAACTGCCTCATTCGATTCCCCTTTCTTGCGAATTTCGGCATAAAAATGCCCGGACGCATGCGCCCGGGCAGGGTGCTTCTTGATCAGTATCTTATTTGTCACCGATTAGTAGTCGAACTGGTGATAGTAACGACGGTAGTTGAGGTTGTGCTTGGTGACCGTCTCGTAGTAGCGAGCCAGGCGGTCGGTCACGAGCACCGTCAGAATCCACGGGGAGACGATGACGCGGAACTCGTCGTCAAGGCCGGGGATCGCGAACTCGGCGGTGTCGATGATGTTGATGTCGGTGTCGCCGGTCACGCCGCGGTTGAGGAACGCGCGGACGCGCTCGTCGAGCTTGCGGTTCTCGTCCTCGCCCATGAACAGGAAGACCGGGACGCCGGGCTCCACGAGCTCGAGGGTGCCGTGGAAGAAGTCGGCCGAGGTGATGTAGCGGGTGCGCTTCCACTGCATCTCCTCGAGGATGCACATCGAGAACAGGATCGTCTCGCCCCACAGGGCGCCCGAGCCGATGAACATGGTGTAGGGGGCCAGGGCGTACTTCTTGGCGAGCTCCTCGGCGCGCGGCTCGAAGCGCTTGCGGATGTCGAGCATGTCCTTCCAGATGTCCTTGGTCTGCTCGATAAACAGGTCAAACTTGGGGAAGCAGCCGCGGCGGTTGAGCAGGCGCAGGCCGAAGCAGTCGGCGAGGTAGTAGCCCTTCTCGCAGCCGCCCGAACCATGGTCAGAAGCCATGGCGACGCAGTTCTCGGCACCCACGGCCTGGCCGATGGGGCCCTCGGGCTTGGTCATGGCGTAGACGCGCACGCCCATGCCCTTCATCTTCTTGACGGCCTCGAGGACCTCGGGGGTGGTGCCGGACTCGGAGGCGGTGAGCACGACGGACTTCTCGGTCATGCGCTTGTGGCCCATGGCGTTCCACTCGGCGGCGTGGATCAGGTAGACCTCGAGGTCGCGGTCGCCGAACTTGTTCATGAGGTACTCGAGCTGCATGAGCTCGTCCCAGGTGCCGCCGACGCCCATCAGGAAGACGGCGTCGTAGCCCTCCTCGTGCACGCGGTCGGCCAGGGCGGTCATCTTCTTGCCGGCCTCGTAGACGTTCCTGCCGTCCTCGAGGTAGCCCTCCTGGTCGAAGTGCATGATCTCGATCTTCTCGGTCTCCTTCATGTGTGTCCTCCCATCACATGTGCGCAATTCTATACATCGCGCTTCTTGCTGATACCAATTATAGCCATACGATTGCTTGTTATTTAATACCAATCCAAACTCACGGAGATTTGCGGCGAACGGTCGGTTTCCTCGCCCGAGTGGTATTACAACGCCAATAGTTGTCTATTTCGAGCGCTACTGCCAACGGGTTCCCCACAACTCGCCAGCTATAAAAGCGTTGCGCCAGACCCGCCCAAGCGTTTCCGGCGCAACCGCGCAGTTTAGTTATTCGGCTTCCATCTCCGCTGTCACACGGCGATACATCTCGATAACCTGAGTCGTCGCCTTGGACGGATCCTGATAGTAGCGGCCATCACACGTCTCGGCCGAGACATAGCCCGTATAGCCGTGGCGCATGAGTGCCTCGAGGTCGGCACGCATATCACGCTCGCCGTCGCCCCAGGCAAGATGCGTCGTGCCGCCGCCCACATCCACAAAGTGGGTGTGAACGATCTTGTCGCCCAAAACCTCAAAGTAGCCGTCGATCGTGTCGCCGGCAACTTCCATGGCGCCAAAGTCGATACAGGCCTTCAGGTTGGGACGATCGACCGCCTCGAGGATGCGCGCGACATCCTGTGCGGTGTTGACCAACACGGACTCCGACGGCTGCAGGGCCTCGAGCGCGACGCGAATACCGCGCGTATCGGCGTAGTCGCACACCGAGCGCAGCATGGCAACGCTGCGGGCCCAGGCGTCCTCAGCCGGCTCGTCCAGATAGGCCCAACCACTCGTCACCAGAATCTGCGGCACGCCCAACTCAACGGCAACACATTCTTAAAGTACGAGAGGATGCGTTTTTGGCCCGCCTCACCGCGCACCGCGACGTTCCACGGCTTGGGGTTGTTCTGCTCGGGGCACACGCACACGATCTTGATACCGTATTGGGCGGCAAGATCGCGAATCTTATCCACCGAATCGTGCTCATGGCAATCCACATACAGGTGCATCGAGCCGGTCCACAGCTCGATATTGCGATAGCCGGCCTCACCTGCAGCCTTAAAAAACGTCTCGATGCTGTAGTAACGATGGTTGATGTTCATGAGCGAAAGCTCGGGTACGACCATAGCCCTCCCCTTTCGTACGGAGTTTTAAAAAACAGGGGGCCGCCGCAGATGCGACAAGCCCCCCAAAGATCGACGCAACCGTTAGACGCGATGGAAGCGCGATTCGAACATATTAGGCAAGCACGCCAAAGTAAGCGCCGATAATGCCCACGACCATGGTGCAGAGGATCAGGACCATCGGGTTGATCTTCTTGGAGAGCAGCCAGTAGTAGAGCCAGAAGGCGGCCATACCGAGCATACCGGGCATGATGCCGTCCAGGATGTCCTGGAGAGTTTGGGCGGAGTCGCCCTGACCGATGGCGATGGGCAACGAAGCCCAGAACATGTCCTTGCTCATGGCGCCGACGACCATAACGCCGACAATGCCGACGCAGGCCATGATCTTTTGCATCAGGCCGGTCTTCTGAGCCTCGTCGAGGAAGCCAATGCCTAGCTCATAACCCTTGATAGCGCCAAAGATACGAATCAGGAACGACGGGATGTTGTAGACGAGCAGGAAGGCGATGGGGCCAAAGACGTTGCCGGCCTGGCACAGGCTGATGCCCACCGCGGCGGCGACCACGCGCAGCGTCGACAGGAAGATGGAGTCGCCGATGCCGGACAGCGGGCCCATGAGGGCGGCCTTGACGTCGTTGACGCTCTCGGGCTCAACCTCGCCACGAGCGACCTTTTCTTCCATGGCCATCGCGATGCCACCCACGAAGGGAGCGAGCTGCGGGGTGATGTTGAAGAATGCGCTGTGACGGTGCAAGGCCTCGGCGTAATCATCGGGACGGCCGGCATAGATCTTCTTGAGCATGTTGGCGACCATCAGGCAGAAGGCAATGTTCATCTGCTTGTAGTAGGTCCAGGAGAATTCCATGCCCAGGGCGCCGGTGTTCACGGCGCTCTTAATGAGGTCGGAGCGAGTAATCTGGTTCTCGGAATTAGAAGTCATCGTCCTCATCCCCTTCCACAGAAAGCTGGGACTGGGCGCCACCAAGGCCCAGCAGGTCGTACTTGTCGATGCCGATGATGATTGCGATCAGGGCGACGCCGAGGACGGGCACGTTGGCATAGGAGCACAGCAGGAAGCCCAGGAAGTAGAACGGCACGAGCTGCTTGGTAAGCACCAGACGGCCGAGCATGGCGAAGCCCATGGCAGGCAGGATGTTGGCTGCGACGCCAAAGCCATCGAGGACGAACGTCGGGATGAAGTCGAGCAGGCCCTGAACGGCGTCGGCACCCAGATAGAAGGAGACCGAGCACAGGATAAAGGCCAGGACGACAATCACGAGACCGATAATCCAGTGCATAGCGTAGATACCCTTGAGGTTACCCTTGCTGGCAAAGACGTCGGCACGGTCGACCAGAAGGGGCATACCGGCATTGACGACGTTCTTAATGGCCAGGCACAGAGTGGCGATGGGCATCGCGAGCGCGATAGCGGCCTC
>CAJLLN010000072.1:0-7989 GCA_905207495.1 uncultured Collinsella sp.
AGCAGCGCCGGCGGCAACGCTCTTGGCGTCAGCCTTGCCCTGGAAGGCATCGTTGAGCTTGGCGGCCTTCTCGGCGTTCTTGGCGGCGAGCTCCTCCTGGGAGATCTCGGCCTCCTCGGCGCACTTCTGGGCGTCATAGGCACGGAAGAACGGATAGTACAGGACAAAGTCGACGACCAGGATAAGGGCGAGCATCACAAAGGCGAGCGGCTGGAAGCCCAGGCCCATGATGGTGCCGATGGGGCCGGGGACGGTCCAGGGCAGGGTATACATAAAGCCGTTCATGCCCAAGAAGTCGATAAAGATCTTGAGGATCCAGATGTTGGCGATCGGGGCAAAGACAAACGGGACAAAGAAGACGGGATTGAGCACGATGGGTGCGGCGAACAGCAGCGGCTCGTTGACGGCAAAGCACACGGGGACGATAGCGGCCTTACCGACGGCGCGCATCTCCTGGGACTTGGCCAGGAAGCAGAACATAAAGACCAGGACGAGCGTGGCGCCGGTGCCGCCCATGCAGACGACGAAGTACTGGGCACCCTGGGTCAGGACAGCGGAAGCGTGCTGGCCAGCCTGGAATGCGGCCAGGTTGTCGGTCATGTTGGCAACAAGGGCGGCGGCGATGGCGGGCTCGACGATCGAGGGGCCGTGGACGCCGACGAACCAGAACAGGCTCATGGCGCCGTAGATCACAGCGAGGCCGATGTAGCCATCGGCAGCGGTGAACAGGGGCTGGAACACCTGGATGACGCCCTGGGCAAAGCAGAAGCCAAAAGCAGCGCGGAAGACGATGTCAAAAACCCAAAAGACGGTGATGCAGACGGAGAAGGGGATGATGTCCTTGAAGGTCTGCGAGATGTTGGGCGGAACCTGCTCGGGCATCTTGACGGTGATGTTGCGCTTAATGAAGAACTTGTAGATGATGCCAGTCACAAACGCAGCGATGAAAGCGGTCAGCAGGCCCTTGGAACCAAGGTAGGTGGTGTTGAAGCCGCTGGCGGCGTCTGTGGCGATGGTGTCGCTCGAAAGGAGCAAGAAGCCGATGATGGCCGCGCACATGCACGAGATGAAGTTGATCTGGTTGTTCTTGGGCAGATCGCGGTTCTGGGCGTCGGCGAAGTGCTTGGCCGTGGTGGCGGCGCAGGCGATGGCCAGGATGCCCATGGAGTAGTTGTAGCACTTCCACAGGGCGTTGTTGATGTCATCGGGCCAGTAGAAACCCCAGATGTTGGGGACCGAGGCTACCAGGCAGAAGATGGACGAGAAGATGATGATGGGGATGACGGAGATAAAGCCGTCGCGGATCGCCTTGAGGTACTTGTTGCGGGCGATCGCGTTGAAAAAGGGCTGGCCCTTTTCGATGATGGCGATGAGTTGCTCCATGCAATGCTCCTAAGAGTCGGTGGGTTAGCAACGATGGTAGCTTTTGGCGTTCGGTTGCCAAAATGTTGACGTTGCCATTTTGCGACACAAAAAAAGACACGAACCGGTGGTTCCTGTGCCTGCGAACCGTCGATTCCTTATGCGTAAACGTTTGAGCCGCCCGGTGGCTCTGTGTTTGCACAATGGCAACGTTAACATTTGGGCGACAAAAGCCGTTTGGGGAAGCAGGATTGTCGGTGAACGGTAGGTTTTGGGTGGTGAGCGTATTGCGGGGGAGGCGTTGGATATACTTGGAGGCGTTAAAAATGACTGCGCAAGGTGCCACCAATGGCATCGTTGACATAGAAAGATCGACCTATGGCCGCTGTTAAAAAATCGGTATCCGTCAAAGACGTAGCGCGCCTCGCGGGCGTCTCGGAGCAGACGGTCTCGCGCACCGTGCACGATTCGCCCAGCGTGCGCCCCGAGACCAAGGAACGCGTGCGTGCCGCCATGCGCGAGCTGGGGTATCGCCCCAATTTTGCCGGTCGATCGCTGCGCCGTGGCAGGTTTAAGACCGTCGGCGTCGCCATGTTCAACATTACCGGTACCGGCAACCTCGACCGTATGGAGGGCTTTGCCGCCGCGGCCGACAAACATGGCTATGCCATCACCCTCACTAAAGTAGACGGGCATCCGTATACCCTCGAGAGCGCATCGTCACGCATGAGCGCGCTGCCGGTAGACGGTATGGTCGTGATCATGAACCGTATGCCGGCGGACTTTGGCACCTTCGAGCCGCTGCCCGGCATGCAGACGGTGCTCGTTACGATGCTGGAGCACCCGCTCTGTTCAACGGTCGATAACGACCAGTTCGATTGCTCGCGCCAGGTGGTCGAGTACTTGCTGGGGCGGGGGCACAAAACCGTGCACTTTATCTCGTGTCCCGAGCGCTCGCTTTCGGGCATGCGGCGCGAGGAAGGCTGGCGCGAGACATTGCGCGCGCATGGAATTGAGCCGCCGCGACTCGTCCGTGGGGATTGGACGGCACAGAGCGGATATGCTGCCGGTCAGGCTCTGGCGGAAGATCCGACCTGTACGGCCATTTATGCTTCCAACGATGCCATGGCATACGGCTGCATTCGCGGGCTCGAGTCGTGCGGAAGGCGTGTGCCCGAGGACGTGAGCGTGGTGGGTGTTGATGACAGCCTGGGCGATATCGTGCCCGACCGTCGCCTGACCACGGTGCGCTTTGACAACAAGCGCGTCGGCATGTGGGCGGTCGACAAGATTGCCGGCGCCGATGGGGGTGCGTCTGGCGTGGAGCACATGCTGATCCCCGGTGTGCTTGTAGAGGGCGATACGGTGCGCGATTTGTGTTAGGGTGCGGCCCTGTTTGGGTTGCCGATAATTGTGTTTGATATTGTTCAGATTGGTTTAAAAACCGTTCACGGGCGAAAAGTGACCGTTCATAGCTCGAAATTACGTTTTGAGCTGTTCTTTTTTGTTTGAATGTTATTGTTTCTGTCATACACAACGCAGCGCGTATGCCCGGACGCGATGCTCTCCATTGGTTCATATGTGAAAGGAACGCAACATGGCAACCAAAGAAGAAATCTCGATGGTTGGATTCGAGATTGTCGCATACGCAGGTGACGCCCAGACCGATCTGCTTGCAGCGCTCGATGCTGCTCGCGAGGGTGATTTTGAGAAGGCCGAACAGCTGCACAAGGATGCCAGCGATGCGCTTATCGGCGCCCACGACACGCAGACCAAGCTGCTTTCGCAGGAGGCCGGCGGCGGCGAGATGGAGATGACCTTCATCATGGCTCACGCTCAGGACACCCTCATGACCACTATGATCCTGGAGAAGCAGGCCCGCTTTACCATCGATGCCTACAAGCGCATCGCCGAGCTCGAGGCCAAGCTCGCCTAACGAGCCCTCACAACCAAGTCCCCTTCCAAAAGCTCTGCTGCAAATCCGCGGCAGGGCTTTTTTTGTCCTCCTCCAAGTTGCGGTGAAATGGGGACTGAATAGGGGCCGGCGGGCGCAAAACAATCCCTATTCCACCGCAACTCATCACGAGATAGTCATTGGGGACGTTCTTAAACGACTAGTCGTTGGGGGCAGTCTTGGAGCTTCTGCACGCCCTCCCGTTCGGTTTTTCGATGGGTGGGTATACTTCCATCCGCAATGCAGGCCGGAATGAGGAGGTGTCCAAATGCCGGACAACGGATTGATTCAAAAGACAGATGCGCGCGAGATGGCTCATGGGCGTCCTGTCCAGATAACCGAGCATACGACGGTAACCGAGCTGCAGCCCAGCCTGTCCGATGTCGTGTGCGCAAACAAAAAGCTGCAGATTGGCTTTATCGTTGCGCTCGTGGTACTGGCGCTGTTGTCGGGCTTTGTAGCTCGTCCGCATTTTGCCGATACCAAGACTTGGGACTCCACCATCGAGGTCATCGATCAAAAGAAGGGCAATGTTTTGGCGCTCACAACCTCGTGCGTCGCCCTATCTGCGGGTATCACTGCGCTGCCGGGCGATACGGGAACGCCAGTTGCCGAGCAGCTCGCGCAGCTTTCGGGAAACTTGGGTATCGTGCTTGCCGTGCTCTACCTCGAAAAATATCTGCTGACCATTTTATGGTCGGTCGGGCTGGGCATCCTGATTCCGTTCTCGCTCGTACTCTTCGCGGTGTCGCTTGGCATTCACGGACGCTGGAGCACGAGCGCGGTCATTCGCCGCGTGGCAACGCGTGTGCTGGTGGTCGCCATAATTGGCATGGCGTTGGTGCCTGCAAGCGTTTGGGTGTCGCAGAAGGTCGACGAAACATATCGCGTTAGCATCGAGGCGGCTGAGCAAAAGGCAGCCGACGCTGCGAGTGCGGCAGATAGCGATAGCTCCAAAACAAGCAAGAAAAAGACCGAGTCCGCAGAGTCCAAGAGCGTGCTCGAGCAGCTTGCCGACGGTGCCTCGAGCCTTGTTACGTCGGTGACCAGCGGCGCCAAGCAGATGACCGATGAGATCGTGCGGCAGGTGACCGATCTGATTGAAGGCGTCATCGTGATGATCGTGACTTCGTGCGTTATCCCGCTGCTGGTGCTCGTGGCGTTCCTGTGGCTGGGACACGTACTGCTGGGGATCGATATTTCCGGCCCGGCGAACTATTTGACGGGCCGCTTTCTGAGTGCTCCGTCCAAGCACGTCAAAAAGGGCGGGCAGTCCGAGTAGCTAAAACAGCTGTATATACCGGGGAATACCGCCGAAGGGCGGCCGAGACACGTTCTTGGCCGCCCTGTTGTTTGTTGAACACATGGTTGCTACGTCCGCGCCCGGCTCAAACGGTCAACAATCATCCGTGAACGATATTTGTTCAAAAAAGAACAAAGATAAACAAATAGTTGTTGCAGTTACTGTTCGAATGTGTTCAAATAAACATGAACAGTGAAGAACCGCACATTCAGATGCCCGGACCTGAACGCGATTCAACACTTCCAAACAGAAACTACGCACCTGCGTATCTCTCAAGGAGGATGTCATGAGGGTTGTAATCGCTTCCGATGCCGACGGTATGTCGATGAAGGAGTCCATCAAGGAGATGCTCATCGCCGACGGTCACGAGGTCGTCGACTATTCCGAGACCCCTGCCGCGGACTTTGTCGATTCCGCGACCGCCGTTGCCAAGGACCTGCTGGAGCACAAGGATTCCCAGGGTTTCGCATTCGATAAGTACGGCGTCGGCTCCTATATGGCCGCCGTCAAGATTAAGGGCATGGTCGTCGCCAACATTTCCGACGAGCGTTCCGCCTACATGACCCGCGAGCACAACGGCTCGCGCATGGTCACCATGGGCCCGGGCGTTGTGGGCACCGAGGTCGCCAAGAAGATCGCCCGCGAGTTCCTGCGCGCCCAGTACGCCGGCGGCCGTCACCAGATCCGTGTCGACATGCTCAACAAGATGGCCTAACGAGAGCCACCGAGAACTCGAACTTCTACCTCAACTTGTGAATTCAGACGAAAGGACGTTCTGATGAAGAAGACCATCGCAATCGGTTGCGACCATATCGTTACGGACGAGAAGATCTATCTGGCCGACCGCCTGGAGCAGGCTGGTTACAAGGTGCTCGACTGCGGCACCTACAGCCACACCCGTACGCACTATCCCATCTACGGTAAGGCCGTGGGCGAGGCTGTTGCCAGCGGCAAGGCCGACTTTGGCGTGGCTCTGTGCGGCACCGGCATTGGCATCACCAACGCCGTCAACAAGGTTCCCGGCGCCCGCTGCGCCCTGGTTCGCGACATGACCTCTGCCCTGTACGCTCGTCGCGAGCTCAACGCCAACATCGTGGGCTTTGGCGGCAAGATCACCGGCGAGTTCCTGATGGCCGATATCATGCTTGCCTTCCTGGAGGAGCCCTACGAGAAGACCCCCGAGCACGATGCCCTGATCGCCAAGATTGATGCCTGCAATAAGGCCGACGCCGAGGCTCAGGCCGACCCGCACTTCTTTGACGAGTTCCTCGAGAAGTGGGACCGCGGCGAATACCACGATTAGCGGGTATCCGGCGTAATTAACTAGTTCGTTGACGGCTCGCGTTTCTGTGATGGGGCGCGGGCCGGTTTTCTATCAGCCCTATTGACTTGGCGGGCTGTCGTAAGAAAGGGAAGGCTCCTATGGAGTTTGTTCTTGATAACGGTTCTATCCGCGTAGCACTGAGCACGGCGGGCGGGTCGTTCACTTCTATTGCGGCCAACGGCCGTGAGTACCTGTGGCAGGGTGATCCGGCGGTCTGGTCGGGGCAGGCACCTATTTGCTTCCCGATCTGCGGCGGCCTTCGTGACGGTCGCGCAATGACCATGGGCGGCCGCGAGGTCAAGCTTGCCCGTCACGGCTTTGCTCGCAAACAGGAGTGGAAGCTCGAGGAACAGGGCGACAACATGGTTGCGCTGAGCCTAAGCTCTACCGACCATGCCGAGTTGCTCGAGCAGTACCCGTATCCGTTTAAGATCGTTGCTCGTTACACGATCGATTCGGAAAAGGTGGCCGTGTCGTACGAGGTGACCAATGAGGGCACCGAGGACATGCCGTTCTTTGTGGGCGGTCACCCCGGTTTTAAGTGTCCGCTCGACGAGGGCGAGTCCTATGACGACTACGAGCTCCGTTTTGAGCAGCGTGAGGCCACCGAGCTCTGTACTGCCGTTCCCTCGACGGGCCTGATTGATGTTGAGCATCGCAGCAAGAACCCCATGATCGGCCAGAACCTGCCGCTTACCCACGAACTCTTCGACTTCGCGGAGACCATCTTCGACGTGCTCGAGAGCCGCGTGGTTACGCTGACCAAGAAAACCGAGGACAAGGGCGTGCGCCTGACGTTCCCCGATATGCCGTACCTGATTGTGTGGAGCAAGCCCGAGGGCGACTTTGTGGCTGTTGAACCGTGGGGTGGTCTGTCCACCTGCTCCGACGAGGACGATATCCTGGAGCACAAGCGCGGCTGCCTGGTGGCCAAGCCGGGAGAGACCGTTACCCGCGGCTTTGAGATCGAGATCCTTTAACGAGTTATCGTATGTTTGGGGCGGGTCATGCCGCCCCGGAACAGGAGTTCAACATGATTCTGACCGTTACCATGAACCCGTCGATTGATACGCGCTATCAGCTCGACAAGCTGATCATCGACGATGTTAACCGTGTGACGCCCGAAAAGACCGCTGGCGGCAAGGGCCTCAACGTGAGCCGTGTGCTGCTGCAGTTGGGCGACGATGTGCTCGCGACCGGTCTGCTCGGCGGCCACATGGGTGCCTATATGGCCGAGCTTATGGATGCCGACGGCGTCAAGAACGACTTTGTGCCCATCGCCGGTGAGACGCGCATTTGCCTGAATATTCTGCACGAGGGCAATCAGACCGAGCTGCTGGAGAGCGGCCCGCAGATCGCCCCGGCCGAGCTCGAGGCCTTTACGGCCAAGTTCGCCGAGCTTGCAGCGAAGGCGGACGTTGTGACGCTTTCGGGCTCGCTGCCGCGTGGCGTCGATGCCGGCTACTATGCCGAGCTCGTCAAGATCGCCGAGGAGGCGGGCGCCAAGGTGCTGCTCGACACCTCGGGTGCATCGCTGGAGGCCGCGCTGGAGTCCGACGCAAAGCCTGAGCTCGTAAAGCCCAATCTGACCGAGATTAACGGCCTGCTGGGTACGTCCTTTACGACCGATGATGTCGATGCCCTGCGCGAGGCGCTTGCCGCCGATGACCGCTTTGCCGGTATCCCCTGGGTTGTCGTTTCGATGGGCGCTGCCGGTTCGGTGGGCTTCCATGAGGGCCGCGCGTTCCGCGCCAAGACGCCCGCGATTGCGGCTGTGAACGCGACGGGTTCCGGTGACTCGACCATCGCCGGTTTTGCGCATGCCATTGCTGCTGGTGCCGACGACGTCACGGTGCTCAAGACCGCCAATACCTGCGGCAAGCTCAACGCCATGGATCCCAAGACCGGTCACCTGGTCATGGACCGCTGGGACGAGATCTACAACAGCGTTGAAGTGACGGAGCTTTAGGGTTACGGCGTCGAGTTACGGCGTTTTACCAAACGCCGTAACCTGCCGACGCTGCGCGGGCCGCATTTGGACAATCT
>CAJLLN010000073.1:0-7726 GCA_905207495.1 uncultured Collinsella sp.
TCAGCGGCGGTAGAGCCGCTCACGCCGCGCGCCACCAGCAATGCCTCGCCCGAGGCCTTCTTTTGGTCCAGAGCCGCACGACCGGCACGCTCAAGCGTGGCGGCGTCATCAAACAGCAGCGCATCGATATCGCCGGCGAGCAATTGCTCAACCAGGCCCTCAAGCTCGCGCGGGGCCTCCAGCACGTCGCCCAGACGACCCAAGACATCTTCGCCCAGCGCACCCACCAGACGGCTCACGAGCGGCGAGCTGTCGGCCATGCGGGCATCGAGTTTCTTTTGGCTGGCAAGCTCCGAGCGCACCTCGGACAGCTTGTTGCGCGCCTCACTCTCGCGATTACGCAAGTCCTTCAGAGCTGCACGGGCGACCTCGGTGGCCTCACGCGCATCGGCCTGGGCCTGGCGCGCTTCCTCAAGAGCGCCTTCAAGCTCCTCGGCGCGGTCACGACGGCTCTCGAGCGAGGCCATGACCTCCTCGAGCTGCTCGTCAATCTGCTCCAGGCGCGAGGCATACATGTTGTCCTCGACCTCGGCATTGCTCAGCGAGTCCTTCACCTTGGCGAGCTCGAGCGCGGCGTTATCGGCCACGCGCTGCACATCACGTTGCTCACGCGTAAGCTGCGAAATCTGATTGTCGAGCGCCACGCGCCGCTCGTGGAGCTCAGCGGCGGCAGGACCAGCGGCGTCGACGTCCTCCTGGGCCTGCATGTGCGCACCGGTCACTTCCTCAAGCTGCGCACGCGCGTCCTCGAGCTCCTCGACCACGCGACGACGCTGATGCTCGGAGCTCGAGATCTGGCCGCGCATGTCGGACAGGCGCGACACCATGTTGTGACCCTTTTCCTCGAGTAGGCGCATGTCGGAGTTGATGCGGCCGACCACGTCTTGCATATGGCGGCGCTGCTCGCCTAGGTCGCCCACAAACAGGCCCTTTTCCTCGAGCATGACCTGAAGCTTCTCGAGCTCGCGCTCCTTTTCGCCCATGCGGTACTGCGCAAGCTCCAGCTCGGCGGCACCTTCCTTGGAACGGCTCTCCAGGTCGTTCCACTGCGACTGCAGCGAACGCAGCTCGTCGACGGCTAGCATCTGCGTAAGCTCGTTCGCGCGCGAGGACAGCTCTTTGTACTTGCGCGCGCGATCGACCTGACGCTCCAACGGGCGCAGCTGACGGGCGATTTCCTTATTAATGTCGCGGGCACGGGTCAGGTGCTCATCCATCGACTTGATCTTCTTGAGCGCACGCTCCTTGCGACGCTTGTGCTTGGAAATACCGGCGGCTTCCTCGATGAGGGCGCGGCGCTCCTCGGGGCGGCTCTGCAAAATGGCGTCGAGCTTGCCCTGGCTGATGATGGAATGCGTATCCTTACCCAGGCCCGAATCGTGCAGGATGTCCTGAATGTCCATCAGGCGGCACGGACTCGAGTTGATGAGGTACTCGCTCTCGCCCGAGCGATACATGCGACGGGTGATGGCGACTTCGTCAAAGTCGACGGGCAGCATATGGTCCGAGTTATCGAGCACCAGCGTAACCTCGGCGACACCCACCGGCTTGCGCGCTGATGAGCCCGAGAAGATGACATCCTCCATGGCCTGGCCGCGCAGCTGCTTGGCGCTCTGCTCGCCCAGGACCCACAGAATCGAGTCAGAGATGTTCGATTTTCCCGAGCCGTTTGGACCGACGATGACGGTCAGGCCCGGCTCAAACGTCATATGGGCGCGGTCGGCAAACGACTTGAACCCCTTGAGCGTGAGGGACTTGAGATACACGGTTCCTCGCTTAAACAGGCTTCTTGTTGAGAATCACGCCGTTGGTGGTGTAGCCCATGCGGTCAAGTGCCTCGAGTGCAGCGGCTCCCTCGGCTTCCTTCTTTGAGGAGCCGGAGCCGCGACCCTGACGAATACCATCGATCAACACCACGGCGGTAAAGGTGGGCGCATGCGCCGGGCCCTCGGAGCCAACGAGCTTATACGCCGGGGGCTCGTGACCGTCGGCTTGCACGCACTCCTGCAAAAACGACTTGGGGTTTGCAGGATGCTCGGCACGCTCGGAAGCCAAATGCGGCTTAAGCGTACGATGG
The DNA here is from genome assembly GCA_905207495.1 of uncultured Collinsella sp. GTDB lineage: Bacteria > Actinomycetota > Coriobacteriia > Coriobacteriales > Coriobacteriaceae > Collinsella. The sequence continues at coordinate 2,078 of CAJLLN010000073.1, forward strand.
ATAAACTCCGCCGCAACGTCCCAGCCGGCATCCAGGTACAGCGCGCCCACGAGCGACTCATAGACGTTCTCGAGGGCCGAATGCAGGCCGCGCGCACCGGTACCGGTCTCGGAGGCACCAAAGATGATGATGTCGTCGATGCCCAGCTCGTGAGAAACCTCGGACAGCGTAGCGCCCGAGACAAGCGACACCTTCAGGCGCGTGAGCTTACCCTCGTCAAACTCCGGATAGGACTCAAACAGGGAGCGTGCGACCACAGCGCCCAAAATGGAATCGCCCAAGAACTCAAGGCGCTCATAGCTGGCAGAAACCGGCTGGCCCTCGACTGCCGAGGGATGCGTAAGCGCCGCGCGCAGCAGCACCTTATTGTTGAACTCGTGGCCCAGGATTTCCTGGGCGCGCGTAAGTCGTTCGGATAAAGCCAAGACTTAGGCCTCCTTGGCAGCTTCGATAGCGTCGACGGCGTCGGCGACAGAGTTGAGCGAGAGCAGGGTCTTGTCATCGATCTCGAGGTTGAACTCGTCCTCGATAGCCGTAACCAGCTGCAGGCGCTCAAGCGAGTTGGCATCGAGGTCGTCAAAGGTGGTCTCCTCGCTAATTTCGGCAACATCGACGCCCAGAACGTCAGCAGCGACCTCGGCGATCTTGTCGAAGATTTCGGAGCGGTCCATAGCGCTTCCTCTCATAGTGCATGAATACCAAAAGAATGGTACCGCCCGGGCGGTACCAAGACACGGTTCTGATTCTACCCCACGACGTGCGCCGCGAAGCACATAACAGCGCTCTAACTCGCTCTTATAAAACGATACCGTCCATAGAGTTGGCGACATTCTCGACCAGCCCGGCGCGCACGGCTTCGGCCGCCGCGAGCGTACCGTTTTTAACAGCCTCGACCGAGGTAGCGCCATGGCCGATCAGGACCACGCCGCGCAGGCCCAAAAGAATCGCGCCGCCCTTGGCGTCGCCAGAGAGCTTGGCCTTTATCTCGCGCATCTGCTTTTTAATGAGCAGTGCGGCGATCTTGGTGCCGAGCGAGGCCATAAAGGCGCCCTTGAGCTCCTGCAGCAAAAACTTGGCAGCGCCCTCGGTAGCTTTGAGAGCTATATTACCCGACATGCCATCGGCAACGACGACATCGAAGTTGCCTGAGGTGAGGTCAGTGCCCTCGCAGTTACCAACAAAGCCGGGAACGGCGGCTTTCATGGCCGGGAAGCAGGTCTTGGTAAAGTTGGAGCCCTTCTCGTCCTCGGTGCCGTTGGCAAGCAGGCCCACGCGGGGATGCTCGATGCCCAGGACGACGCGAGCATAGGCGCTACCCATCTGAGCAAAACGCACCATGTCATCGACCTCGACATCGGGGTTGGCGCCCATATCGCACAGCACCGTCAGACCGCCGGCGCGATTGGGCAGCGCATTGGTCAGACAGGGGCGCACCGGCTGCTTCTTGCCTTCGGCCTGATACCTAAACGGCGTCACGTAGGCGGTGGCAGCGGCGGTCATGGCACCGGTCGAGCCGGCGGAGAAGAACGCATCCGCGTTGTCCTTCTTAATGGCGCGGCAAGAAAGCACGATCGACGACTTACGCTTGGTCATCACGGCGCGAATGGGATCGTCATCCATGGCGACAACGTCAGGTGCCTCAAGGGCCTCAACACGTGCATGGGAAGCTGCAAAGGGATTGACGATTTCGGCGGGGCCAGCTGCCAAGACCTCGATATCGGGATCGGCGGCAAGCGCAGCCTCGATACCATCGAGAACAACCTGAGGTTTCTCGTCTCCGCCCACAACGTCTACACAAACGCGAACGTTACTCATATTCATGCTCCTTATACAAAAATGGCCGACTCATTGAGCCGGCCATTGTGGTTCCATTTGGAACGGCATCGCATCCAGAGTATACCGTTACTCGGTAACAATAACCTCGCGGTCCTTGTAGAAACCGCAGCTGGGGCACACGTGATGCGGGAGCTTGACAGCACCGCAACGGGGGCACGTGGACTGAGCCGCAGCCGAGATCTTCATGTTGGCGGAACGACGGGTGTGAGTGCGGATACGACCCTGCTTTTGTTTAGGTACGGGCATAGTGACCTTCCTTATGAACTATCCAGTGTGGCGATTACGCGCAAGTAGCGATACTACCACAGTTTTACTCATCAAGCTTGAGATTCTTCAATGCTGCAAATGGATTTTCCGTGGCAGCGGCCCATTCTGCCTCTGCCTGGGCGGCGCAATCGCATTGCTCGACGTTGAGATTGCAACCGCATGTGGGGCACAGACCACGGCAATCGGGCTTGCAGAGCACCACAAACGGCGTGTCCATAACGACCGCGTCATTGATAGGCTCACCCAGATCAACGATACGGTCCTCACCCAGGAGCTCGTAGCCGTCCTCGTAGGCCTCGGGATCCTCGGGCTCCTCAAAGAGGTAGAACTCCTCAATCTCACCGGCAATATCAAACGAAGCGGGCTCCAGGCAACGGTCGCACTCGCCAGTGGCGTGTGCGCGGACCATACCCGTGAGCAAGACACCGGTACCGGCATTGGTAAAGACAACGTCGTAGTCGATGCCGTCCTGTAGCTGGTACTCCTTCTCGCCCACCGTGTAGGTGGCGACATCGACCTTACCGGTCAGCGGATACGAATCTCCAGGAAACTCGAGCTGCTCGGAAAGATCGACGGTAACGCTCGGGAACTCAGCCATTACCACTGACCATTCTGCTGGGCGGCACCCTCGTTGAGCTGCTGACGGCAACGGGTAACGGTGCCGGTCAGGCTCTTGAGGTTCTCCTCCAGGTGCGTAAAGACCTGCTCTGCGTAGTCCTCGGCAGCATAACGCGTCTCGCGCTCGTACTGCTGGGCACGATCGCGGATGTCGTCGGCCTGCTGCTGCGCAAGGCGGACAATCTCCTGCTCACCGGCAATGGTGAGGGCCTGCTGCTGAGCATCGGCGATGATGGAATCGGCCTGAGCGGCGGCGGAAGCCATAAGCTCCTCGCGCTCCTTAAGGATACGGCGGGACTTCTGCCACTCCTCGGGATAGCTCATGCGGATCTCGTCGAGGATATTGAAGAACACGTCGGCGTCGATGACCTTGAACTGAGCGTTCTTGCCGAAAGGCGGCTTGGCTTCCTCGATCAGCCCTTCGAGCTCATCGACCAAGCTGACGATCCTATCGCCAGGAAAATTCTCGCCCGGCATCCGGTCTCCTTTCATAGGTAACATATCATCGTGTTAGTTTACCACATGCCACCAGGCAATAAGAAACGTCACGAAAAGCGATGTTTGAGCGCTTCGACCACGTTGGACGGGACAAACGTCGATACGTCACTGCCGAGCGAGGCGATCTGGCGAACGACCGAGCTCGAGATATAGCCGTACTGCGGCGCACTCATGACAAAGATGGACTCCAGCTCGCTATCCAAGCGATAATTGAGGTCGGCCTGCTGCAGCTCATACTCAAAGTCGGTCATGGCGCGCAGACCCTTGACCACGGCCCCCGCCCCCTGCTCACGAGCGAAGTCGACCAAGAGGCCGGTAAAGGGCAGGACCTCGACGCCGTCGATATCACCGAGCGCCTCGCGGGCCAGCGCCACGCGCTCATCGAGCATAAACGTGGTGCCCACACCGTTTTTACCCTGCGACTCGGCAACGGCGACGATCACGCTGGGAAAGATGCGGCGGGCGCGGCGGATCACATCGATATGGCCAAACGTGATGGGATCGAAGGTGCCCGGGACGATCACGCGGTTGATGGTGTCATTCATGGGCGTCCTCCTGAAACGTCGTGGCATCGTTGTTGTCGGCATCTACGCCGCCGCTATCGCCCTCACCATCGTCATCGCCGGCCCAACGAAGCAGGTCGACCGAGGTAATGCCGTAGCGCTTCTCACGTACAGTCTCAAAGTCTGCCGGATGCGCGCCCGCATCGGCGGCGGCATGCTCAAACAGGGCATAAGCGCCAGCTGCAAGCAGACCCTGCTGGGCCAGATTCTGCAGCAGTTCCTCGACCGGCTCGGCACCAAAAGCATAGGGCGGGTCGAGCATGACCAGATCAAAGGGGCCGCCCGGTACACGACCGCGTGAGGCACTCGTCAGCATGTCGCCCGTGACCACGCGCCAACGCGCACGGTCACGGCAGAGCGACTCGATATTCTTGATAATGAGCCGCGCGGCGTTGCGATCGATCTCAAACGTCGTAAGCGAGCGGGCCCCACGAGAGAGCATCTCTAACCCTAAGGCGCCGGAGCCGCCAAAGGCGTCCAGCACGCGGACCTCGTCCAAATCGAAATCGAATGCCGACATGACCATAGATGCGCACGCCTCGCGCACGCGATCAGTCGTGGGGCGGGTGACATCGCGACCACGGGGCTCCTCGATCTTACGACCGCGCCATTCGCCGCCGATGATTCTCATCCTCCGCTGACCTCCTTAAAGATATGTCGATAACGCATGGCGACCGCGTCGCGCAAGGGACGCGTCGCCACAGAGTCAAGGTTGCAAGCATACCGCAAGAGCTCGACCGCGTCCAAATAGGCCCACTCGATCAGTTCCTCGTCGGCATCCAGGTCCACAAAGCGCAGGGTCACACCGCCATGCTGACGGTACCCCAGGATTTCGCCTTCATGGCGCAGGCGCAGGTCCATCTGGGCAAGCGTAAAACCATCCGAAGTTTTTTCGAGCGATTGCAGGCGATCTTGTGCTGCCGACGCGCCGCCGTTGCCCTTGGAGTGCGTCATGACCAGGCACGTGCCCGACACGCTGCCACGGCCCACGCGACCGCGCAGCTGGTGCAGGGCAGCCAAACCAAAGCGATCGCCGTTCTCGATGACCATGACGGTGGCGTTGGGCACGTCAACGCCCACCTCGACCACCGTAGTCGAGACGAGCACGTCAATCTCGCCACGCTTAAAGGCATCGATAACCTGGTCCTTCTCCCCCGCTGGCATACGGCCGTGAAGGCGCTCGATGGCAAGACCCGGCAACGCCAGACGCAGGCGATCGAGCTCGGTCGCCGTATCGTGCAGCGGCACGGGGACGGTTACGCGGCCCTCATCGTCGCGGGCAATACCGGGCACGTCTTCCAGCTCATCGGCCGAGTCACTCGGCTCCACGAGCGGGCAAATCACGTAGGCCTGCTGACCCTTTTCATGCGCCTCGCGGATGGCTCCATAGGCGAGGTCACGGCTCGACTCGGTGAGCACGCATGTCGTCACGCCAGCGCCGGGGACAGGCCGATGGCGGATGATGCTCGTGTCCAGATCGCCGTAGACCGAAAGTGCTAACGTGCGCGGGATGGGCGTCGCCGTCATAACGAGCAGATCGGCACCCGGGCCCTTCGCGCGCAGGGCGTTGCGTTGGCCGACGCCAAACCGGTGCTGTTCATCGATGACCACGAGCGACAGATGCTTGAACGCAACGTTATCCGAAAGGACCGCGTGGGTGCCAAAGAGCACGTCAAGCTCGCCCGATTCCAGCTGTGCATGGATGCGCTCGCGCTCTGCTGCCGGCGTGGCACCCGTCAGAAGCGCCCAGGACATGCCGGCCTGCGAGAACAGAGGGCCGGTCTTATCGGCATATTGGCGCGCCAGCACGCCCGTGGGCGCCATAACGCAGGCCTGCGTGCCGCTATCGGCAGCCACAGCCAGCGCG
>CAJLLN010000074.1:0-7661 GCA_905207495.1 uncultured Collinsella sp.
CAATTGTGCAGCAGCGGTCTTTCTGTATCGTTTTCAGCAGTGCAAGAATCTGTTCCTGTATTCCGATGTCCAGTGCCGTCGTCGGTCACGGTGTAGGAAACCTTGCGCGTGGCGTTGGCATCGTTAGTCACGCCAGGGGCGCTACCGGACTCGGTCACCGTATAGGTAAAGGTGTGCGAGCGCGGAGCGGTGGGGGTTGCGGGATCGGACTCGTCGGTGTCAGTGGCGTCGGCGTCAACCTCGGCCTCGTCGGCGTCGGCCTTATCGGTCGCATCGTCCGTCACGCCCAGAGCGCGGTTGAGGTCCTCGAGCGTAAAGTGGATCTTGCCAAAGTCCACGTTGCCAGCCGCGTCGTTGGTTGCGGTCGTGCGCTCGGGCATCGGGGCACCAGCCTCGTCGGCGGTCACGGTAAAGGTGAACTTACCCGTGATGTCGGCCGGGGCCAGGCCCTCGGCAACCTGGAGCTTCTTAGTACCGGTGAGCGCGGCATCGACGGCCTCGGCGCCGTAGACGTTCTCGAACAAGGGCTCGACGCCGCCGTAGTCGACCGTTGCCGTCAGGGTACCGTCACCGTTGTCGACGACGATAACCTTAAAGCCAAAGCTCCACGTTGTAGCGGAAACGCCATTTGGCAGCCCGAATAAATCTTCGTAGGCCGTGTAGTTAATGGTCCAGGCAAGCTTGCCGTCCTTATCGGTACGATGGGCAAGCCCAGCAGACTCAAGATCGGCAAGCATCTTGGTGTCGTAGTGCAGAGCATCAAAGCTCACGTGCCCGCCGATATTGGGCTTGAGATTTTCATAACCCACAAGCTCACCCTGATAGGCGATACCGAACCAGAACTCGCCGTCGACCATCGGGCGACCGGTCAGGGTCTTGGCGGCAACGACCTGAGCAGCGGTGCCACCAGGCGTGTTGGTCGTAGCGCTATAGCTGTTGACGAACGGAACCACGGCGCTCTCGACCGCAGCCGCGCCGGTCTTGTACTCGGTCACCAGCGTGCCCTCGGAACCGCCGGAGACGGTCGTCGTGGCGGTGAGCGTACCGGCGGTGTCGTCGGCGATGGCGATCGTCACGGTGCGGACAGCGTCGTCGTAGGTGTAACCCGGCTGGCCGTCGTTCTTCTCGGCCACGGTGTACGTAAAGGTCTTGCCGGCATCAGCCTGCGTAAATTTGGCCTCATGGCCCGCCAGGATGTCAATCTGACCGACCGTTCCCTCTATCGTTGCAGGGGACTCGAAGTTGTTGGCCCCGGGAAGCAGGCCAAGTGCGCGAGCCGAATCATCGTCGGCGGGCGTCACGGTAAAGGTGAACTGCCCCTCGATCATGGGACGTCCGTAGAGGGTCTTGCTGAGCTTGAGGCCGCCGGCCGCGGCGTAATCGAGCTCAGTGCGGTACGTGTTGGTAAAGCGTCCGTTTTCCTTCTTGGTGACGTTTGCGGTCAGGTTGCCATCGCTGTCCTCGGTCACGGTCACTTCGGCGGTTGCGACATGCGCGTCATACGTCATACCGACCGTGCTGCCCGCGTTCTCGCGAATCTCGTACTTATAGGTTCCGGCGGCAGCGTAGTGAATCTTGCCGAACTTGATGGCGGCGATGCCGTCCTTCGCGTCCTTCTTGCTCACGGTTACGGTTGCGGGATCGGGCAGCGGGGCGCCTTCGGGGGCGGTGATGGTAAAGCTAAACTCGTCCCCATCCGTCCAGTCGCGGCCGCTGATGACCTTGCTCAGGTCAAAGTCGAGCTCTGCATCGAGCGGGGTCACGCTGTAGGTGTTCTTGAACTCGGCGGGCTCGGTACCTTTCAGGACATGCTCGGCCTTGAGGGTGCCGTCGCCGTTGTCCGTGATGGTGGTCTCGATGGTGTACTTGGCGTCGCTGTAGGTGACGCCCTTGCTGGTGGTTCCGCCCTTGGCCTCGCGCAGCGTGTAGGTGTGCTTACCAAGCTTGTCGTAGGCGATCTTGTCCATGGCGATCGTGCCGTCGGCAGCGTTGGTGCCCTTGGCGACAACCTCGTCGCCCTCGACCAGCTCAAAAGAGAACTCGCCGGCAGCAAGCTCACGCCCGGTCAGGACCTTGTTCGCGGTGATCTGGTCGGTGACGCTCGTCTCGACAGGCGTCACGTTATAGGTATTGGTGAACGTAAATGCCACATCGCCGTCCGGCTTGCAGGATACGCTCAGATTGCCCTTGCCGTCATCGGTCACGGTGAAGGAAACCTCGCGCGACAGCTTGGCGTCGTTGGTCACGCCAGCGACCTCGCCGGACTCGGTCACGGTATAGGTAAAGGTGTGCTCGCGCTTCTCGGGCTTCTCGCCCAGAGCCTTGTTAAGGTCGTCGAGCGTAAAGGTAATCTTGCCAAAGTCGACCTTGCCCTTGGCATCATTGGTCACGCTCGCGTTCGCGGGCATGGGTGCGCCCTCTTCACCGGTCACGGTAAAGGTGAACTTGCCGGCAATGTCAGCCGGGGTCAAGCCGTCGGCGACCTGCAGGTTCTTGATGCCCGCAAGCGATGCCTCGGCAGCATTCGTGGTGTAGGCGTTCTTGAACTCGATACTCTTGACGTCCTCGGCGCCCTTCAGCTCGTGCGTGGCCACCAGCTGGCCCTTGCCGTTATCGCTGATGGTCGTCACGATGGTGTAGGTCGTATCGTCATAGGTGATGCCGCCGGCGTCGCCCTTGACCTCGCGCAGCATGTAGGTGTGCTGGCCGATCTCGGTGTACTTGATGGCGCTGAACGTCACCTTGCCGTCGGCGCCGTTTGTAACAGTCTCGACAGGCTTAACTTCCTTGTCCGCGATCTCGAGCAGCTCAAAACTGAACTCGCCTTCCGCCAAGTCGCGCCCGGTCAGGGACTTGGCCGCGGTAATCTGGTCGGTAACGCTGGACTCAACAGGATCCGCAGCGTAGACGTTCTTGAACTCGGTCTCACCCGAGGTCACCTTCACGTCAGCGCTCAGTTCGCCCTTCTTATTGGGCTTCACCGTCACGGTGATCTCCGCGACGTTACCGCTGTAGGCGATGCCGTCAATCGTGGTCCCGGCGTGCTTTTCACTGACCTTGTAGACGTACGTGCCAGGTTCGGTGTATTCGATCGTACCGAAGTCGATGGCAGCCTTGCCTTGGACGTCCAGGTCGGCCTTGCGCACGATCGCAGTCGTAGTCGTAGGCATCGGGGCGCCGTTCTCGGACGTCAGACCAAACTCAAACGCGTCAGCATTCGTCCGGTCGCGACCCTCGAGCACCTTGGTCAGACCAAAGCTGGCCTTGGTGTTCACCATTGCCGGCGTCATGTCATACGCAAAGCTGATCTTACCGTTGTTGCCCAGGTAGGAATTGACATGCGTCGCGGTCGCCTTGGCGGACACGTTATTCCACTTGAGGTTGAGAACGTCGGTCGCGGTATCGGTTTTGTTGCTGCCCACGCTCTCCTTGGTGGTGTGGAGCTCATCGATAAAGGCCAGGCGTGCGGTTCCCACAGTAAACACCAAGTTACCGTTCTCATCGGGAACAATCGCGCCGTCAAACTTGGCAGCGTCGCCACCGATGAACTCGATGACGGCAGCGGTGGGCTTGGCCTCGTTGTTCTCGCCCTGCTCCTCAAACTCATCCTTGTAGTAATAGGTGCCGGTATCTGCCAGCGAATTCTTTGCAGGCTGCGTGCATCCCTTGTCCGTGTAAATGGGAGTCTGCTTCTGGAAGTAGTAGTAGCGGTTGGTGTCGGCCGGCTCAAAGGTCGCAACCGTATCACCCAACGCACCACCGTTCCACTTGTTCGCGTAGAAATTCACGGTCTTGGTGCCGTCAACGACAGTCGTATTACGCTCGATGTAGTCCTTGAGCCCCGCTACCTTCTCGGGCGTAAACAGGTTGTCAAGCGCGTCCTTCTTCACGCTCGAGGCATACTTCACCTGAATGGGCTTAACGTTGTTGACCGAAAGCTTGCCGTCTACGGTCTTAAAGTGACTCAGCGGAATCAGCGACGCAGGAATATTAACCGTTACGATATCGCCCTTCTGGGGATTGTCATCGCCGGCACGCTGCACGGTGATGAGCAGGTCTTTTGCCTTGCCGGCGAACTCGTATGTGTCGGTATTGGCTTCTTTGTTGACCGTCTTGCTCGGCTTGGTGAACGACGTGCCGTTGATGACGACTTCGGTAAATCCATCAACCTGCATAAAGTCGCCTAGCTCATCGGTAAACGTGATGTAGCCGGACTTGGTCTCGTCGTATCCCTTATGGATTTCGGTCGGATAAGGCGGCTCCGATGTGATGGCCTGTGAGATGTCGTCGAATACCTTCTTGAGTTCTTCTGCATTGGTCGCCGACTTGTAGTAGTCGGAGTTTTCCGCGCGTGTGCCAAGCTCGTCGCTCGCATACGACGTGGCATCGGGATAATTACTCGACGCGGCGTGCATAAACTTGTTGACGTCGCTTGTCCCCTTTTTCGAGGGATCGGCAGCGGGGTCCGCTCCACTAAAGATGCCGATGGTATAAACGGTGGCCTTGCTGTCCTTCATGTTCTTGGCAGCCGTCACGGCAGCATCGGCGACGCCAGAATCAAACTCGCTGTAGCTCGTTGGCTTGCCGTCGGTAAAGAACACAACGATCTTCTTGGCATCTACGCGACCAGAAGTGATATCCCCGGCCAGCTCCAGACCATTGTCGGCACGCGTGGCACCGCTTGGCTTGATTCCAGCAACTGTATCCTCAAGAACTTTCACGTTGCCGCCAGAGCAATCGGTCAAACCCTTCATTACCTGCGAGTGGTTGTACTTGTATTGGCCTTGATAGTACGTGTCATTGCCGACCTTATCAGTCTTATCACCCGCAAACTTAACAATGGCAACCCTATGCTGCCTATCAACGCCCTCGACAGCCTCGTTTTGTTTGGCGATGGTATTGATAAAGCTGTTCGCAGCGCTCTTCAGTGCATCGATACGCTTGGTGGAATCTCCGCCACCCATAGGATCATCCATCGAGCCGGAGGCATCCAGCACCATCACGATGTCGAGTGGCGTGGTGACTGTCACGGTTGAATTAGACGTCGAGGACATCGCCGAAAGCGTGGTCAAAAAGTCCGACTCTTCGTTTTCCCCGGTTGCCTTGACCGTCTTATCGGTCCAGATTCGGCCGACGTTTTGGGTCGTTACCTTATTGCCGCCGTGGCCTGCCGCCCAGATTTCCCAGCGTCCGCTGGTATCGGGGTCGACGACCTTTCCGGTCATTATCGGCCCGTCCATTCCTGTGCTGGACCTGGCATTGGCCTCGGGCAGCATGGCGAATGCTGCGGCTGGCAACACCAGCACTACGGCCAGTATCACCGCCAAGAGACCCCTCGTGTACTTACCCATCGTGTCTCCCTTCTCGCGGTCTCAGACCTTGCATCAGCCTAAAGTTACGAAATGAGACACAATTAGGGCAGGTGACACACGTTCCAAATTTGATTTTGGGCGTGAGACAAATGTCTCACCAAAGTTGAAACACGAGCGTTTTCGCAGGAAAACGGGTGCGACTCGGAGCCAACAGGTCAAAATGATCCGTTTTTCTCCGTCCCCGGGGATCAGTTGGTAACACTCGCCACGAAATCGGGCCATCTACTACGTTTGACTCGACACCCCCGACCATACCCGCTTTTCATGAAAAACCGCAGGCGTTCTACCTGCAGTTTTTATTTCGCATTACTTGCTGTGGTCGATGGCTGCCGCCTAAACGTAGTAGATGGGCCCATTTCGTGGCAGACGGGTCACGCGGCAGCCCTCGCGAGGCCAAAATGATCCGTTTCCCTCTGCCCACGGGAGATCAAGAGCTGTTACGAATATGGTGCCATTTCAAAACTATGCCGGATTACGGGACTAAAGTCGGGACCCTCATACATACAACCTTTTTTGAAAAACGGCAAGCAATCTACCTGCGGTTTTGTTTTTGGGATTTTCCGCATGGTCGGAGGTTCGCTATCCAGCCCCGTAATCCGGCATAGTTTTGTTCGCGGCGGCTCCACCGCGCGTTAAGCGCGGGGCCGGTGGGGCATTTTTGCCCCACCGGCCCCGTCTTCGCGTTACTCCGGCTTGGTTTCTACCGTGGGAGTCTTATCCACCGCAACTGGAGTACGGGCGGTGTCCATAGTCAGGCAGTGCTTGGGGCAGCTCTCGATGCACTCGCCACACACCACACAAGCATACGGGTCAATCGACCACGTTCCGCCCTTGCGATCGACCGCGAGCGCGCCCGCCGGGCAGCGGCGCGCGCACATGCCGCAGCAGATGCACACGTCCATGTCGTTGACGATATGCCCGCGCAAGCGCTCGGGTGCCGTCAGCTTCTCCTGCGGATAGCGCACCGTGACCGGCTGCTTGACCATAGAACCTAAGGCCGTCTTGGCAAATGTCAGTAAACTCATGCCGCGCCTACCTTTCCGTGCAGCTAATGCAGGGGTCGATGGTCAGGATAATCATGGGCACGTTGGCAAGGAGCACGCCCTGCAGCGCATGCGTCAGACCCGCCAGGTTTTGCGACGTCGGCGTGCGCACGCGGAAGCGGTCCAGGTTCTTGGTGCCGTTACCGCGCACATAGTAATACGCCTCGCCGCGCGGCTGCTCAATCACAATCTCGCCGCGTGCGCCGTCGGCCGGTGTAAGCTTGGTGCGCCCGCCGATCCCGTCGTGCGGAATCTTGCCCACAAGCTCCTTAATGATGTCCATGGCCTGCGTGACCTCGGCACAGCGCACCTGGCAGCGGGCATAGCAGTCGCCATCGCTAGCAACGATAGGCTCAAACGCGGCCAGATCAGCATAGGCGCCGTCGCCAAACATGCGCACGTCGTAATCCACGCCCGAGGCGCGACCGAACGGGCCGACCATCGAAAGCTCCAGCGCGTCCTTCTTGCTGATCACGCCCACGCCGTGCAGGCGCTCGCCGCAGCTATTGTCGTCCAAAAACGTATGCACCAAGGCCTCGTAGTCAGGACGCATGGCATCGAGCGTCTGGACAATGCCCGCCAGTTCGGAGTCCTCAATGTCGTGTTTAAGGCCGCCGATCTCGTTAATCGAAAGGATCACGCGGCCGCCGCAGGTGCTCTCAAAGATCTTAAGAATCTGCTCGCGCAGGGTCCACGAACGATAGAACAGCGCCTCAAAGCCAAAGGCGTCGGCGAGCAGGCCCAGCCACAGCAGATGCGAGTGGATGCGCGAAAGCTCGTGCAAAATGGTGCGGATATACTGCACGCGGCCGGACACCTCGATACCGAGCATACGCTCACAGGCGCTGGCATAGCCGCAGCTGTGGCCCACGGCGCAGATGCCGCAGATGCGCTCGGCGATGTAGCCAAACTGGTGCATGTCACGCTTTTCGGTGAGCTTCTCGAGCCCGCGGTGCACAAAGCCGATCTGCGGAATCGCCTCGATGACGCGGTCGTCATCGATCACCAGGTCCAGATGAAGCGGCTCGGGCAGCACCGGGTGCTGCGGGCCAAACGGAATAACGGAGCGATGTGCCATGGACCTTACGCCTCCTTTTTCTGCTTGTCGCGGGCGACCTTGGCGGCAAGCGCCGCGCGGACCTTGGCCGCTTTCTCGGGATCCATGGCGGCGAGCTTTGCCTCCATCTCGGCAGCCTTGAGCGCGGCCTTCGCAGCAGTTTCATCGTGCTGAGCATCGGAGCCGGCA
>CAJLLN010000075.1:0-7634 GCA_905207495.1 uncultured Collinsella sp.
ACAGACTAGCCTCTCTTCATGAGCCCCGCAGTCCGCTCCGACTGCGGGGCTTTTGTTTCAACCCGGCACTTGGGGACGTTCCTTTCCTACCGGTATCTTGGGACAGTCCTTTTCGACAGCACGAGCGGTCGTCCGCAAAGGCTGTCCCCAACGACCACTCATTTAAGTCTGTCCCCAATGACTGCCCAATGGCTGGGAAGGCGCATCCCACACCGACGCATTGCTTTCGGGCCCTCTCTCCGTGCTCCCTATAAGTTTAGCTGGACTCCCCGCAACCTGTTCCGCGTTGGCGGAACGAGCGCGACGTGGAGTGTCATTCTTTACCGCGTTAGACTAGACGCAGGGAAAGGAGGAGGACATGGATGCTCGCGTCAAGCAGCTTGTAAATATGATCGAGGACGCTCAGCCTGTCGCTGTCGCGGTGCTTGCCAAGCGTCTCGAGGTAAGCGAGCGCGCCGTGAGAAACTATATCCATCGCGCAAACGACAAGCTTGCGGGGGTTGCACGCATCGTTGGCAGCAAAGGGCAATATCGTATCGATGTTGCACATGCAGATGAGCTTGCTCGCTTGCTAGACGGTGCGGCTCTGGCCCATCCGGGCATTCCTGATACGCGCGACGGCCGTGTGTCCTTCCTTCTTAACGACCTTCTCATGCGGTCCCAGTGGGTGACGATTGAGGAGTATGCGGATTTACTCTACGTTTCGGCGCGAACTCTGTCCAATGACATGCGTCTGGTAGAGCAGAAACTCGCCCAATTTGACTTGACGCTCGAAAAGCGCCCTCGCTACGGAATCCGCGTTGCGGGTGGGGAGTCGCAACGGCGTCTGTGTCTGGCCTCACTGGTGAGGCCCGTGTTGCCCGATACCGACGATGCAGAGCTCGCCGAGCGCCTGCGGGCCATCGCCGCATGTGTGGACGATGCCCTGACTGCCTCGCCCGTCACGGTGAGCTCGCTGGCATCCCGCAATCTCATCATGCATCTTTACATCGCTCTTGGCCGCATCGAGCAGGGCTGCTATGTCCCGGCTGCAGAATCGGACGTTTTAAAGCTGGAGGGAACGCACGAATACGCTGCGGCTTTCCAGATTGCCGCAAACATCAAGGATGCCCTGGGCGTGAGCATGCCCCGAGAAGAGGTTGCCTTTATCGCAATCCATTTGCTCGGCAGGGGCACGGGCGTGCCCGAGAAGGGCTCGGCCGTTATCTCGGACGAGATGTGGGAGATCGCTTCCGAGATGGTATGTGCGGTCAACGATGAGTTTAGGTTTGACTTTAGCAGCGATCTTGAACTTCGCATGAACCTTGCTCGGCATATTGGCCCTCTGGGTTATCGCCTTGAATATCACATGCATATGGATAACCCCATGCTGCCCGATATCAAGACGAGGTTTCCGTTGGCCTATTCGATGGCGGCCGGCACCTCGCAGGTACTCGAGCGTCATTTTGGCAGCCAGCCCTCTGATGAGGAGCTCGGCTACATCGCCATGGCATTTGCCCTGGCCCTCGAGCAGCAAGCCGACCAGCCGCGTCGCAAACGCATCCTGATCGTGTGCGCCTCGGGAGCGGGAAGCGCCCGTATGCTCGAGCACCAGTACCGCAAGCAGTTTGGTATGTATATCGAGTCGATTGAGACATGCGACGTCGCCCGCGTGGGAACGCTCGACTTTTCGCACATCGACTACGTGTTCACAACGGTGCCGCTCAACGTCAAGTTGCCCGTGCCCGTCCGCGAGGCCGATTTCTTCTTGGAGACGAGCGATGTCAACGCTATCCGCAAGGTGCTGAGTGATGACGCTGCGCAATCGGACTCCCTGAGCGCTTTCTTTAGCCGTGCCCTGTTCTTCAACCGCGTTGAGGCGTCGTCGAAGCAGGCCGTTCTCCGATATCTCTCCGAGCGCGCCGTCGAGAGCGGCCGTGTCGATGCCCAGTTTGCCCAAGAGGTTGCCGAGCGCGAGAGCGCGAGTGCCACCTCGTTTGGCAATGGGGTGGCCATGCCCCATGGGATGCATCCTTTGAGCGCCGAGGCCTTTGTTACCGTGGGCCTGCTCGAACATCCCATTCTTTGGGACGAATACGGCCATGAGGTCGATATCGTCTTTATGGTGTCGTTTGCCCGGTCGGGCGGCGATGAGGCGCGGATCTTGAGCTCGCTGCTCGCTGAGATCTTTATGGACCGCCAGGGGGTCGAGCGCTTACGCGAGCGCCGGTCCTGGCATGAGCTGATGGCGCTTGTGCAAGCGCATACGGCTTAAGGCTTCTTTTGTCGAAAACCCTGCCTGCCTGCAATAAACCTCGAGGATTGCGGGTGGGAGATAGGCGTTTCGAATATTCAAGTACAAACCAAACATCACGGGAGAGGAGACCGTTATGGACGATCAGGGAACCGAGATGGTTTCGTTTCAGCTGGTCGCTGCAGCAGGAGAGGCGCGCAGCCTTGCCTTCGAAGCCCTTGAAAAGGCAAAGGCGGGGGATTTTGACGCTGCCGCCAAACTCATGAAGCAGTCAAAGGATGCGGGAATCAAGGCTCACCACATCCAAACGCAGCTGCTTTCGACCGAGGCGGCGGGCGAGCATCTGTCAGTGGATGTGTTGCTGGTCCATGCTCAGGACCACCTCATGTGCTCCATGCTTGCTCAGGAGCTCGTGCAGGAGCTGATCTGCCTGTATGAGCGCACTGCAGCCAAGAACGCCTAACGGCGTGCGGCGACTATCCAACCAATCAATGCGAAGGGAATCCCTTATGAAGATCCTTCTTGTTTGCGCAGCTGGCCTGTCTACAAGCATTCTGATGAAGAAACTCGAGAAATACGCGGAGCAAAACGGCATCGAGCTTGATATCGATGCGGTGGGTATCGGCGAGTATCAGGAGACCTGCGCCGATTATGACGTGCTGCTCTTGGGGCCGCAGGTGTCCTACCAGCTCAACACCGTCAAGCAGGGGAGCGGTAAGCCGACCGCGGTCATCCCCGCACAGGACTACGGCATGGGCAACGCCGCCAATGTGCTGGCACTCGCCCAGTCGCTGTTGGGCTAGGAGGCGACCATGGAAAAGTTAATGACCCTGCTTCAGGAAAAACTGACCCCTATTGCCAATTTCTGCGGCACCGAGCGCCATTTTGCCTCCATGCAAAAGGGCTTTATGAGCGCGATCAGCTTCATCTTGGTCTCTGCCGTCTTTATGATCATCGCCAACCCGCCGGTCACGGCCGACCTGGTGGCGCAGGGCGGGTTCTGGTCCGTCTTTGGCCCTTGGCTCGATTTTGCCACGGCCAATAAGCTCACGCTGCTCATCCCGTTCAACATGACGATGGGCATACTGTCGGTGATCGTGACGTTCGCAATCGCCTATAACCTGGCGGGCACCTACAAGATGCCCAAGCTTAACGCCGGTATGACCTCGCTGGTGATGTTCCTGATCGCCGCGGCGCCGTCGTCCTACTACCAGCTTGCTGATGAGTCCGTGCTCCAGGCGGTCCCCTGCACCTATCTGGGTGCGCAGGGCCTGTTTACCGCCATCATCGTTGCCTTGGTCTCCGTCGAGGTCACGCGCTTCTGCCAGACCAAGGGCATCACCATCAAGATGCCCGATGGCGTGCCGCCGTTTTTGTCCGAAACCTTTGGCGCCATCGTGCCTATGCTCGCCAACATCCTCATCTTCTTTGGTGGCAACCTGCTGATCCAGATGATCGATCCCACGCTGTCCATCCCCTCGGTTATCGAGAAGCTGCTCGCTGCCCCGCTTTCCGTCGCAGTTGACTCTGTGCCCGGCGCACTGCTTATCTGCTTCATGACGCTGCTGTTTTGGTGCTTTGGCGTCCACGGCAACATGATCGTGATGCCCATCACCGCCCCGGTTACGCTTGCCGCCTTTGCTGCCAACGCCTCGCTCTACGCTGCTGGGCAGCCGCTTGAGTTCCACCCGGCACTCATGTCGATGGCCATCAACCTCATCGGCGGCACGGGCAATACGTTCTCTTTTGTGGCGCTCTGCGCGTTTAGGGCAAAGTCGCAGCAGCTCAAGGCATTTGGCAAGGCATCCATCGTGCCGAGCTTCTTCCGTATCTCCGAGCCCGCGATCTTTGGTGCACCCATCATCTTCAACCCGATCCTCATGATTCCGTTTGTGCTGGGCGGTATGATTTCGGCCCTGCTGTATTGGGGTGCAATCTCACTGGGTCTTGTCTCTAACTTCTACATCTTGGTGAGCGGCACGTTCCCCATCTTCGTTCAGGGCTTTATCCAGTGCCTCGACCCGCGCATCTGGGTATTTACGATCGTTTTGATCGTGGTCATGGCTGTGGTCTGGTACCCGTTCTTTAAGGTGTACGACAACCTGCTCCTGGCACAGGAGCGGGAGAACGCTGCGGCAGCTTCTGCCAAGGATACTGAGTAGCATGGGTTACTTTGACAGAACGTCTGCTGCCGGTATGCCCGAGGGCTTTTTGTGGGGCGGCGCGCTCGCTGCCAACCAGGCCGAAGGGGGCTGGAACGAGGGCGGCCGCGGTATGTCGCACTCCGACCTGATTCCACAGGGTCCCGACCGCTGGGATGTGATGTTTGGCAGGCAAAAGCCCGTGGATGATCCGGACAGGCTGTATCCATGCCGTTGGGGCAACGACTTCTTCCATCATTGGCGCGAGGACGTCGAGCTCTTTGCCGAGATGGGCTTTAAGTGCCTGCGTCTTTCAATTTGTTGGAGCCGTATTTTTCCCACAGGGATGGAGGCCGAGCCCAACGGTGAGGGCTTGGAGTTTTACCGTCAGGTATTCGAGGCGCTGCGCGAGCACGGAATCGAGCCACTCGTGACGCTGTCGCACTACGACTATCCGTTGGCTCTGGTCGAGCGTTATGGTGGATGGCAAAGCCGAGAGATGATCGAGCGGTATGCGCACTACGTCGAGACCGTCGGACGTGCGTACCAGGGCCTCGTGCGTTATTGGCTCACCTTCAACGAGATCAACAGCGTGGCGCTGTCCTATCTCAACGCGGGCGTCACGCTCGAGGATGAGCGTGACCGTGCAGCCGTGACCGCGGCGTTCTCGCACCATATGTTTATGGCGAGCGCTCACGCTGTCGAGATCCTGCACAAGATCGATCCCGCAAACAAGGTGGGTTGCATGATTGCTGCCGGTGCGACCTATCCGTACCGTTGTGCGCCCGAGGACGTATGGCTTGCGTATGAGGAGGACCGCGGCCGCTACTTCTACACTGACGTGATGGCTGCGGGCGCCTATCCTACTTGGAAGCTGCGTGCGCTCGAGAAAGAGGGTGTTCACGTGCCCTTTGAGCCGGGCGATACGGAGTATCTGGCCGAGCATACCGTCGACTTCATCTCGTTCTCGTACTATTGCTCGCGCTTGGTGTGCGCCGATGACCAGGTGATCGCTGAGAAGGCGGAGGGCAACGTGTTCCCGACGCTGCGCAATCCGTACCTCAAGGATAAAGAGACTGCCTGGAAATGGCAGATCGATGCGCTGGGTTTGCGCGTGACGCTTGCCGGCTACCACGATCGTTACCATCTTCCGCTCTTTATCGCTGAGAACGGTGTGGGCGGACTCGATGCGCTGGAAGACGGCAAAGTCCACGATGCGTATCATATTGATTACCTGCGCAGGCATATTCTTGCGCTACGCGATGCAATTGTCGAGGACGGTGTTGACCTGATGGGATACACGCCGTGGGGCTGTATCGATCTGGTATCGGCCTCGACGGGGCAGATGAAGAAGCGCTATGGCTTTGTTTATGTCGATGCCGATGATACGGGCAAAGGCACGTTCGATCGCTACCGAAAGGACAGCTTCTGCTGGTATCAAAAGGTCATTGCATCAAATGGCGAGGACTTGAGTTAACTCTTACAGGTCTGTTGCCCCCGCGGTCCGCTTCGGCCGCGGGGGCTTTTGCTATTGAGACGGCTGTTCATGAGGAGCATTGCAGACTTCGGAAACCCGGCACTTGGGGACGTTCCTTTCCTGCCGGCAGCTTGGGACAGTCCTTAAAGGCCGCATCGATCAACTGCGGAAAGCACATCCCAGAATGAGCGTCCAACATGGGGCGCGGTTTCCCTTGAGGCCCTCAATCGGAAAATGCATCCCGGATTTTTGTCGAAAAGCGGTCCCTAGTTTCCCAAACGGGCCGCCAACGGAAAGCGCATCCCGCTATTGGGCCCCAAAGCAGGATGCGCTTTCCGTGCTGGCAGTTCCAAGCAGTTCGGGATGGCCCTTTTCGTCTGCTCTCGGCTGGCGTCCGCAAGACTGTCCCCAACGACCACTCATTTAAGTCTGTCCCCAATGACTAGTAGGCCCACATGGCTTCGATTTCGTTGAGGACTTCTACGACGCCCCAGCGGCGGGCGCTACGGCTGGGCGAATTGGGATCGTAGACACCGATCTGGTCGGCGTCGTCAATGCCGTAGAGCACGATGTAATGACCCACGTTGGTAAACGTGCCGGGACGCACGGCGGCGATTACGGGGGCACCTGAGCGCAAGGCCTGGGCCATCGAGTCCCGATCGTTGTAGAGCTGCGTCCCGTTAAGCCCCAGCTGCCATGCGCCGCTCGTCATAAATGACCACTCGGTGGCACCGGTGGGGGAATAGTTGCCCGCCTCGGAAAGGGCGCACATATCTGCCGGTGTCATATCGGTGCGTCCCGTTTTAAAGATGTAGACCATGGTGAGGCAGGTGGGCCCGCAGCCGTTTTGGCGGATGGTGCCGCCGGCGTAGGGCAGCTCCGACCATGCGGGGTCGATCTGGTAGATATGCGGCATGGAGCCGGCACTCCACTGCGAGCGCGGGGTTGAAAAAGCAAACGAGTAGCCGGGCGCGACTGGGGCTTTGAGGAGCTTTTCCTCGGCGGTGGGCTCTAGACCGGCAGAGCCATGCGAGGCACACGACCCCAGATACACAAAGGCCAGACATGCCATGATGGAGCACAGGGCAAGACGGAGACGATGAATCTGCGGATTGGCGGCCCTGACACGTCCCATCGGCCGTGGCCGCTTTGCGCCGCATCCACCGCGGGGCTTCGAAAAGAAACGGCTGATGTGATCGTCAGACTTTCGCCGATCGTTTTTCTGCCGCCGAGGCACTTCGGCCCGGCGTTGACGGGTGCCCGAGTATGGGCGGTCCGCCTGACGCGTGCCGGCATTCTGCGGCATAGAGGACGAGGGGCGATCCTGCGGACGCTGCGGGTTCTGCGGCCCGTCGTTGTCAGAAACACTCCTGGATGCTAGCGTGGTACGCCCGGCAAGGCGAACGTTTCGCTGCCGTTCGCCGTCATTGTATTCATATGCCATTTGTACCGCCTCGTCTCATATATAACCCGTTCATCCTACAAAAAAGACGTGCAGCAAATGAGCACGTGCGACAAAAGTTCGATAAACGGCACGAACAGGGTGGGCTTGGCGCCATAAAGCGACACCTTCCGCGAGCAATCGAATCGCGCCATCAAAACGGGCGCTCGCACCGAGTGGCGCCCCTCGCCGTTCGTCCCAAAAACGGTGCCGCTCGTTTTGTAGTTCTGCCATCGGTCGAGTCACAAGCGGCGTTGCTGTGCCAAGGCCGTATCTTAAAGCCACGAAATAAAAGCGCGCGGCAAAACGGACCGCGCAAGGGGTGACGCCAAGGGCGTCAAA
>CAJLLN010000076.1:0-7615 GCA_905207495.1 uncultured Collinsella sp.
AAATGCAACGAGGCGCTTTGCCGGCAACACACATTACCAGCAAAGCGCCCTAAAAAGCTAACGTTATGCCCGAACCTACTCGAAGCTCAGCTGCTCCAGACGATCAAAGACCGTGTCGATACGGGTGAGGAAGTCCCACGGATCAAAGATCTCGTCGAGCTTCTCCTGACTGACGGTGCAGCGCGGGTCGGCCTCGAGACGCTCCTTAAAGGTGGGGCCGGAGACACAATCCTGTACCTCGTGCCAGGTTGCCATAGCGTTCTCCTGCACAATGGCGTACGCGTCCTCGCGGGTGATGCCCGTGTCGACGAGGGCGAGCAGTACCTTGGAAGAGAAGATGAGGCCGCGGGTCTTATTGAGGTTGGCCATCATGCGGGCGGGATACAGCTGCAGGCCGTCGATAACGCGGATGAGGCACTGGAACATGTGGTCGAGGGCGATGAAGCTATCGGCCTGGGCGACGCGCTCGGCAGAGGAGTGCGAAATGTCACGCTCGTGCCACAGGGCGACGTTATCGAAGGCAACCTGGGCGTTGGACTTCACGACGCGCGACAGACCGCAGACTTTCTCCATGGTGATGGGGTTGCGCTTGTGCGGCATGGCTGAGCTGCCCTTTTGGCCCTTACGGAACGGCTCCTCGGCCTCGAGCGTATCGGTCTTCTGTAGATTGCGAACCTCGGTAGCGATGCGCTCACAGGTGGCCGCTGT
This sequence comes from uncultured Collinsella sp., assembly GCA_905207495.1. GTDB lineage: Bacteria > Actinomycetota > Coriobacteriia > Coriobacteriales > Coriobacteriaceae > Collinsella. The sequence continues at coordinate 709 of CAJLLN010000076.1, forward strand.
AGTGGCAAGCACGCCGGCAAGGTAGGCATGGTGATCGCGGCTGATGACCTGCGTGGACAGAGGATCGTGGACCAGGCCCAGGTGCTCGCAGACGTACTCCTCGACGAACGGCTCGATGGAGCTGTACGTGCCGACAGCGCCCGAGATAGCACCGAAGGCAACATTCTTGCGGGCGTCCTCAAGACGATCCAGATCGCGCTTGAGCTCCCAGGCCCAAGAGCCAAACTTCATACCGAAGGTCATCGGTTCGGCGTGGATGCCATGAGTGCGGCCGGCACAGAGCGTGTTGCGCTCCTCAAAGGCGCGACGCTTGCAAATCTCGCCGAGCTTCTTGACGTCCTCGATGATCAGGTCGCAGGCCTGGGTGAGCTGGTAGCACAGGGCCGTGTCGCCCAGATCCGAGCTGGTCATGCCATAGTGAACCCAGCGGCTGGGCTTGGGGTCGCCCTCGGGAACATCGGCATCGATGTATTCCTTCATGTTGGTCAGGAAGGCAATGACGTCGTGGCGCGTGACTTCCTCGATCTCATCGACCTTCGCCTTCTCAAAGTTGGCATGGTCGCGGATCCACTGGGCCTCGTCTTTGGAAATACCGATCTTGCCGAGCTCCGCCTGGGCCTCGCAGGCCAGAACCTCGATCTCCTGCCAAATGGCGTACTTGTTCTCGAGGGAGAAGATGTGTCCCATCTCCGGGCGGGTATAGCGATCGATCATAGCGGCTCCTTTTTGGTTATTGGCACGTTGGTCGTAACCCAACCATTGTACCGTGCGCAGGTGCAAGTATGGGCAGCAGGCATTAACCTAACATTTTGGAATTGGAGCGAGCATGGGGACGTCCGCGCATTTGCTTCGCAAATACGCACCGGCTTCAGGCGCCTGTCGGCGCCTTCGCCTGCTCGCTACAAACGCTTCGCGTTTGCTTAACGCTCGCACCCTGGCGGGTTCGAGTCCCGGCGCTTGATAGTAAAAAGCACGGCAACGTAACGCTGCCGTGCTTGTGCTTTTTACTGGAGCGGGCAACGGGACTCGAACCCGCGAGTGTCAGCTTGGGAAGCTGATGCCTTACCACTTGGCGATGCCCGCTTGTGTGTTGGCTAGTATAACGCGGTTGTCTTGTTCGATACAAGGGTGGTGATGCTTGTTTTAGCTGTGGAGATTCGTTTGAAAATCACGTCAATTGTGGAGACGAGGACCTTTGACTTCCTGTTCTCCCTATCTTCTACCTGCACTTTTGCTTGATTGTTGTATTTGAGCTCAATTTGTCAGGAATTGGGCAAGCTTTTGGTCAGGCTCCGGTACTTACCCGCATGAACCTCGGGGGTAGCCTCATCCTACGCGTCGCAGCCTCCCCGTGCGGCGCACGAGGGATAAGGAGCAGCCATGTCCAACGCACCCACGCACTCTGTCCACAGCGCAATCGCAACAGGTCCGCTGCTCCTGCTCCTCTTCCTGCTTTTCGGCTGCCTGGCACCGGGAGCCGCATTTGCCGTCGATGGCTACGACCAGCTCGGCTTCCGCACTATTAGCGATGATTGTGGGCCCTTCCTCATCGGCAAGTATGAAGCTCAAGACGCCTCGATTGCCTACTGCATGAACCAGGAGCGCCCCGGCCCCACCAAGCCGGGCGGCCCATGGCTCAACTTTGATCAAGGCTGGGTGTGGCTCGACGACGAGTTCGCGGCAATCGTTTGTCACGGATATCCTACCGCCACGTCGTTTGGCGGTTACCATCTTTCACCTGATCGTGCCCGCGCCGCAACCCAGCTTGCCGTATGGATGCTCAACGGCACTACCCATGTCGACGGTACCTACTCTTACACGACCGCTCAGGGCAAAACCAAGAGTGGGCACTTTACCGCCGACAATGAAGTCGTGGCGGCGGCGCGGTGGCTCCACGACAGCGCAAAATCAGGAAGCATCAAAGCCGCTCCGCACCGCGCGCGGCGCTATCTAGGAGCCGTATCGGGCGGCAGCAAACGTCAGGACATGCTCTATGTACTGCCGGCGGTCTCTGTTTCCTTCCAAAAGCAGTCTGCAAACGCTGCCATTACCAGCGGAAACAATACTTATCAGTTTGCCGGGGCAACATTCGATGTTTTTGAGAGCGCCAGCGACGCACGTGTTGGCACCATCCAGATGGACAGCAACGGTCGGGCGCAAGCAACACTTCTGCCCAACACAGCATACTACCTAGTTGAAACGAAGGCGCCGGCCGGCTATGTCCCCCGCCACGATCGCATCGCCTTTACCACGGGGAATGACAGCGGGCGGGTCGCCATTGATGAACAGCCCGGCACCATCAACCTGCGTATCGTAAAACTCGATACCGCGACGAATGCCGGCCCCCAGGTAGGTTCTTCACTCGCAGGAGCAGAGTTCACGTGTGTGTCGCAATCAACCCCTGGATGGGCGCAAATCCTCACGACCGACGAAAGCGGTCAGGCCACCCTCGCCGATGTCCCCTTAGGAACCTTTACCATCTACGAATCAAAAGCCCCCGAGGGCTACCTGCCATCCAACGACAGCTGGACCTATACCGTTGGAGCCGACCAGCTCGGCGATTCAGGCGTGGTCGAGATCGAATCTCGCATTTCCGATATCCCCATTGCGTTTGACCTTGAGATTTCCAAATTCAAGGATTACGGCAATAGCGACCAATCCGGCCTGGAGCAGCCGGCGGAAGGTGTTGTCTTTGAGGTTGTCAGCAACAGCTCTCAGCAGGTTGTTGGCACACTGACCACAAACATCTATGGCTTTGCCTCCACCAAAGATCAGCCCGAAGCATGGTTCGGCACAGGCAAGCGACCCGCCGGTGTCCACGGAGCCGTCCCATACGACCGTGCCGGCTACACGATTCGCGAGGTTCCGGAAACCGTCCCCGAGGGTTTTAAACGTGCAGGGGAATGGACCGTCGGGCCCAATCAGATTTCCAACGGCGCCGAGCTTCAATATATCGTGGACAACCACGCTCTGTCGACGCATCTCCAGATTGTAAAACGCGATGCCCAAACAGGCGCTTCTGTTCCACTAGCCGGATTCACCTTCCAACTCCTCGACAGCAATCATGAACCTGTCTCACAAACTTGCTGGTATCCAGCACATAACGTAATGGACACCTTTACGACTGACGCGACCGGGACCGTCACACTGCCCGAATCGCTCGTGCCGGGCACCTATTATGTACGCGAAACCTCGGCCAAAGAGCCCTATCTTGTCGACGAAGAGATCGAGGTAAACATACCCGCCGACATGAACCTAACGCCCGTTGCAATCGCCTCGTATTATGACCACGCCGCGACCGGAAACATCAGGATCGTTAAAACCGATGCCATAGACGGCAGCAGCCTCGCGGGCGCCGTCTTTGAGATTCGTGCCTCGGGTGATATCGTGCGCCCCGACGGTAGCATTGCCGCGCTCGACGGTGAGACCGTCGCGACCGTCACGTCGGATGAAACTGGAGAAGCACGCGCGGACAACCTCCCGCTGGGATCTGGCACCGCACGCTACGAGGTCGTCGAGACTCAAGCGCCGACCGGCTTTTTACTCGACCGGACGCCCCATATCGTAGACCTCGCTTATGCCGACCAGAAAACACCCGTCGTAGAAGCACGGCTTAACGTATCCGACGATTACACCAAGGTTGATATCTCCAAGGTCGATGCAAGCGGTGAGCAGGAAGCGGAAGGCGCACAACTCACCTTATATGGTCCCGATAAAACCGAAATAGACTCCTGGACCTCATCCGACAAGCCACACCGCGTCGAACATCTTGCACCCGGCACCTACTCGTTGCGCGAAATGATGTCTCCGCGGACCTATGACCTTGCCGAGGAGATAACGTTTGAAATAAAGGATACGGGAGAAGTCCAACCCGTCGCGATGAAGGATGCGCCCATCGAGATCAAGGGACAGGTCGACAAGCGTCAGGAACTTGTCCAACCTATCGAAAAGGGCCTGTTGGCTAACGGCGATGGTAAAAACCGCGCCACGACGCAAACCAATAGTGATGGGCTTTTCTCCTATACCATCGATGCTCGAAACGATTCCGCTACTTGGGTTGATGAGTTTACGATTACCGATGATCTTGAGTGCGCCAAAGACGGCACAGCGAGATTCATCTCAATCGAAACCCCCGTCGCCATCGGCGACCTCAATGGTCTGTGCAACGTGTGGTATCGCACGACGCCGTTGGACTCGACAGACATCGATGAGCCGGCAAACGCGACACTTGACGATGGGCACGAAAACCCTTGGCTTGAGTCCGACGAAGTAAAAGAGAGCCTTGGTGAGGACTGTCGCCTCGTCGATTACGACGGCTGGCGCCTCTGGAAGGCGGATGTCTCGACCACGGAATCCACCACACTCGAGGCGGAAGAGCTCGACCTTGCATCCAATACCGTCGTAACGGGCATTCGAATTGAATACGGTGCGGTAGCTGCCGACTTTACGACTCGAAGCGATGCGGATTCTTGGACCCGCGATGATCTCAAAGATGAGCACGACGACCTTGACGATGCCAAAGCAATCCTTGGCACAGACGCTCGGGGCGCAGTCGTGCACATGCAGGCAACGTCGGCTTATACGCCCCAAACCGCACTCACCAACAGCGCGCGCGTCGATCTTTGCCGCAACGGCGGCGGCGATAAACTTGAGTCACATGACGAGGACCGTGTCATTCAACGCTGTACCCTACCGCAGGACCTACCGGCAACAGGATCAGTTCCCATCGTCGCTTGCATCACCGCGCTCCTGACCTCGGGTGCCGCAGCCCTATGGTTCGCTCGCCTTAGGTCTATCCCAAAGAACCGCTAGCACGATGAAAAAGCGGGCGAGCCAGTCCCCCGGCTCGCCCGCTTTCAATCATGTAAATCGCCGTATCTACTCTGCAGACGAAGATCCACCATCAACGATTGCCTGCTCGGACTCAGGAATCCCATCGGCACCCGTGCTCTGTTCTTGCTCCACCTCTTCGCTGATTGCGGAGGCGGGGGTCGAGCCCTTCGCACCCACGATGTAGGCAGCCCCAAATCCTAACGCAATGGCAATCAAGGTCAAAATCACGTAGACAGGCCAATGGCGCTTAATATACGAAAACACGTTGACTCCTTAGAGCTCCGTCTACGAACGGCGGATAACCTCGGTCACGACCTCGGATACCGTAGCAATGTTCGTCGGGTTGACATTGTGGGGCAGGTCGTCCTCGGTACGAGCGCAAGCCAGACGCGTGCCGTCCACGCCGGCGATGGTGAGGGCTCGGCGGCTCGCCTCGAGCGCGGCATAGGCATCGGTCTTGGCATAGGGCATCTCGAGCGCGCCACAATCGACATGGAACGACTTGCAGACCTTGCTGACCAGGTTCATGATGCGGCGATCGCCCTTGAGCAGTTGTTGTTCGCCCTCGACCGTCACAACCGAAAGCCTACCGGCGCCGACGGATTCAAGATTGATAAAGAATACGCCGCGGAGCTTATCGCGATGCGAAGCCAAGAAGGCCTTCATGCCGGCGCCATCACAATCCGAGGCACCCGTTGCCACAAACCAGATATCGTGACCGAGCAGCTCATCATCGCCCATAGAGGCGACAGCCGAGAGCATATCTTCGGAAGAAGCGCCATCGGAAGACGTAGCGCCGCCCTTCCAGCCATCGTTATCGTCCTCGAAGTTATCCCACGAACCGATACCGCGACCGGATTTCTTGGCATCGTAATCGTCTTCGACGCCCAGCCAGTCACTCATGCTGTCCTGCTCGTTTTTCTTTTTACGACCGAACAGGCCACCCAGGCCGCGCTTACGAGACTTGGGTGCCGCCGGGGCGGGAGCCGAAATGGTCTCGATCGGCTGCGCGCCCGACGCAACGGGCATAGGAGGCGCAACGGGTGCCGATGTGGGTTCGGGACCTTGGGCGGTAGCAAAGGGGTCGTTGACTTGGGCAGAGGGATCGGGAAGGTCGAACAGCGACGTGCGAGACGCAACGTTTGCCTGCTTCATAGACGGCAGCGACGGATCGGGGACTGAAGCCAGCGGAGACGAGGAAGGTGCAGGCGACGGTGCCGACGCCGGATCGGGAACATTCATCTGCGGACGCGGCGATGCCTGGGAGGAAATCTGGGCCATAAGGGAATCGACCGTTTCGTCCTGGGTGGGAGCGACATTGGCAACCGTGGCACCGGAACCACTCGGGGTCGGCATGGTGAAAATCTGCGTGGAATAAGGCCTCGACTCATCCATCTCGGGAGTCTCGGAAACCGCAGGCACTTCCTCCTGCTCGACCTCGGTCGAATCACCCTGATCGGCTGCCGCGTATTGCTCTTCGTCAGAGTTGGCCTCGACGGACTCGTCCTCGGCAGCATCCTGAATTTCGGCAGCATCAATGGGCTCGTCATCGTCCACCGCGTCGCCCTGTTCATCGGAAATAGGAAGGGGCTCAGCAATCGCGGTGCCCTGCTTTTCAAACGTTATCGTGGAATCGAACTTCGCGGCATCAAACGACATGGTGCTATCGACGTGCTGCTGAGCCTCGAAAGACGTTGTTGCCTCAACAACATCCGCGGACGTCGGTTGCTGGGACTCAAAGGACGTTGTAGCTTCGGCGGCGTCGACGGGCGCGGACTGCATAGCCTCGTTCTGCTCGAACTCTTGCGCCGCGTGCTCACGTGCCGCCTCGGCTGCCTGCTGCTGAGCGATAGCCTCCTGCTCGGCAGCCTCGCGTGCGGCAGCGCGCTTCTCCTCGAAATCGTCGACAAATTTCTTGCCCTTTGCAAGCGCACCCTTAAAGAAGTTGGAAGCGCTGGCGCCAATCGACGAGAACGCGGATGCAATGTCGGCATGGGGCGTTGCCGCGGGAATCTCGGCCGAGAAATCAGTATCGCTCTCGTAAGACACGCGCCTCGGCTGTTCAACGTAATCG
>CAJLLN010000077.1:0-7608 GCA_905207495.1 uncultured Collinsella sp.
CCATGGCCACGTTGCCGCCGCCGATGACGCACACGCGCTGGCCACTCAGGTCGGGCAGCTCGTCGTCACCGATGGCGCGCAGCATCTTGACGGCCGATTCCACGCCGGGCTCCTCTTCGCCCGGAAGGCCGAGCTTCTTGTCGCTGTGGGCACCGATGGCCAGGTAGACGGCATCGGACTCGTCGCGCAGACGGGCGAGCTCCTCACCGTTCACGGAGTGGTCGAGCTCCACGTCGATGCCGGCGCTCAAGATCCAGTCGATCTCGGCCTGAAGACGCTCGCGCGGCAGACGATAGCTGGGGATGCCGTAGCGCAGCATGCCGCCCAAGTGGTGGCGCTGCTCAAAAATGGTCACCTTGTGGCCCATCACGGCCAGGTAGTAGGCACAGGAAAGGCCGGCCGGGCCGCCGCCGATCACAGCGACGCGCTTACCGGTGTTGTCCACTACGTGCGGCTTGTGGTCGTTGAGGTCACTGTGCTCAACGGCAAAACGCTTGAGGGCGAGGATGTTCATGGGGTCGTCGACCATGCCACGGCGGCAATGCATCTCGCAGGGATGCTCGCACACCAGGCCGCAAACGAGCGGCAGCGGGTTATTCTTGCGGATGACCTTGACGGCATCGGCATAGCGGCCGGCCTCGACGAGCGAAATGTAACCGGGAATGTCGACGTGCGCCGGACAGCCCGAGACACACGGGACGCGGGCCTCACGATCAAAGCCGCAGGAGTGCTCGCGAATGTGATGCTCAAAATCGTCGCGGAAGCCGCGAATGGCCGTGAGCGCCATGGCGCCGGCCTCGTAGCCGATGGCGCAATCGCTCGAAAGGTAGATGGTGCGGGCCGTGCGCTCAATCAGGTTGAGTGTGGACTCATCGGCGCGCCCTTCGAGCACATCGGCGAGCAGGTCGCTCAGCGCGCTTAGGCCCACGCGGCAGGGCGTGCACTTGCCGCAGCTCTGGGTGGAGCACAGGTTGACGAGCGCTGCCGTAAACTCCACGGGACACGGGGCGAGCGAGCTCACCGCCAGACGACGTCCGAGCGCATCGTGCAGGTCGTCCATGACGGCCTGAGCGTGGCTGCGTTCCATTACATGCAGTCGAGCCATAAGATCCCCTCTCACATGGCAGCCCGGAGGCGAGGCCGGGCGAAATTGCTACACGCACAACACTGACCTAAAAAGTTGTTAGGTCTCCACGCAGTTCGGCAGGCGGCATGAAATGTCACCCTCAGCGGTGAAATAGAACATTACCGCAGATAAATGCCATATTTGGTAAAACGCGTTACCAAACGACAATGCCCCGCCCACGCAATCACGTGGACGGGGCATTGCTCATGGTATGCGGCCAGCGACCCTGTTGCTTTTACTTAAGCTCGGGCCAGTAACCCTTGTTGGCCTCGATCATGTCGTCGAGAACCTCCTTGGCGACCTTCATCGACGGCACGGTCTTGTTGAGCGTAAAGGCCTTGAGTGCCTTCTCGTACGAACCCTCGATCGTAGCCTCGACCACGAGCTTCTCGGAGTTCAGCTGCTGCATCATGAGGCCCTGCTGGAACAGAGGAATGTTGTCACGGCTGATGACCTCGGGGCCGTTCTTGCCAATGTAGGCAGGCAGCTCGACCATAGCGTCGTAGGGCATGTTGGGGATAGCGCCCTTGTTCTCGCAAATGACCAGGAAGCGCTGCTTGGTATCGTTCTTCAGAGCGATAGCCAGGTCGGCAATCCAGTCGCCGTGGCTGCCCGCATAGAACGTGCTCTCGTCGATCTCGCCGGTCTTCTCGTAGTGGTCGATGCCGTCGAAGAGGTTCTTCTCGCGCGTCTCCTCAACCTCGTTAGCACGGGTGCGCTCGGGGTTGGAATGCTCGACGAACTCCTTCTGCTGCAGGTAGTAGTTCAGATACGTGTTGGGCAGGTACTCCGGGAAGCACTCCAGGATCTCGTACTCGCCCTTCCAGACGTAGTACCAGCTGCCCTTAGTGTGGCGGTTCTGCTCGGGGTGCTCGTCGGTGGCCTCCTCGGGCTTCTTTGCCATGAGCGAGCCCATGCCCTTGAGGTAGGAATCGGGCAGCAGGATCTCATGCTCCTTGATGTACTCGCGCAGCTGCGGGAGCACCTCCTCGCCCTTGTGGCGAATCGAGGTGAACCAACCAAAGTGGTTGAGGCCAAAGTAATCGTACTCGACATCCTTCTTGTCGATATCGAGCGCGGCGCAAACCACGTCGATGATTGCGATCGGCATGTCGCAGATGTTGATGATGCGAGCGTTGGGACGCAGCACGCGGCAGCCCTCGGAGACGATGGCGGCAGGGTTGGAGTAGTTGAGAATCCAGTAGTCCTTCTTGGCGTACTTCTCAACGTCATCGATCAGCTCGACCATGGGGAAGATGGTGCGCATGCCGTAGGCAAGGCCGCCGCAACCGCAAGTCTCCTGACCCACGCAGCCGTGACGCAGCGGAATCTTCTCGTCCTGCTCGCGCATGGCGTAGCCGCCCACGCGCATCTGGGCAAACACGAAGCTGGCGTCGGAAAAAGCCGTCTTTTTGTCGGTGGTCACCGTGAGCTTGATGTCCAGGCCGAGGTCCTCGTGCAAAATCCAGTCCACGAGCACGCCGATCTTGCGCTGGCGCTCCTCGTTGATGTCGTACAGACGAATCTCGTCAACGTCGAGCTCGTCCTTGCGCAGGGCGATGGACTTGACGATGCCGGGGGTAAAGGTGGATCCGCCACCACACAGAGTAATGATCATTGTTTACTGCTCCTTCTCAATTGCGTTTTCGACCTTGTCGCGCATCTCGGCGACCTTCATGCCAAAGATGATCTGGATATTGTTGCCGTTGCGGTTGATGCCGCTGTTGGGCACGTGGTTGATGAGGTCCTCATTGATGAGGTCCGGGTTCTTAACGTTCACGCGGAGACGCGTAAAGCAGTTCTCGAGCTCCTCGATGTTGTCCTTGCCGCCAAGACCTGCGACCAGGTCGGCAATACCTGCATCGACGCCCTCTGCGGGAGCCGCGGCAACAGCGCCCTGCTTCACCGCGACAGACGCGGCGGCCTCGCCCTCGGCAACGGACTCGGCGAGCTCGGACTCCTCCTCGCGACCAGGCGTGTGGAGGTTGAGCTTCTTGATGAGGAAGGTGAAGAGGAAGAAGTACAGCGCGGCGTTGACGACTCCGAGCACCAGCATAACCGGCCAGTTGGTCTTATCGACACCAAGAACCAGGTTGGAGACCACGATGTTGATGATGCCGCCTGCAGTCGAAGCGGGCACAGAGAGGACCTTGAGCAGGACCAGGAAGATGCCGGAAAGAACCGAGTGAACGACAAAGAGCACGGGAGCGGCAAAGACAAAGAGGAAGTCCATGGGCTCGGTCACGCAGGAGAGCACAGCGGTGATGATCAGCGGGATGATAACGGCTTTGGTCTTATCCTTGTTCCCCTTGTAAGCGGTGACGATAAAGGCGAGACCGATGCCGATGTAGGGCCACAGGTTGTTGAAGGTATAGCTGTTGAAGTAGGTGCTATCAGAGAAGGGCTGACCCGTCATTGCCATCTCGGCAACACGGATGGGATAGGCGCCGGCGATAACCTGATCGCCCAGCGTAAGGGTGCCGCCCACATCGGAGAACTGGAACGGGGTGTAGATGAGATGGTGCAGACCGGTGGGAACGAGCAGCTTGTTGAGCATGCCGTAGATAAACAGACCGATGTTGCCCGACTCCTTAATGATGCCGGCAACGGAGGAGATGGCACCCTGAACCGGAGGCCAAACGATGCAGAAGCCAGCGCCCATGATCCAGGAAATGATGATCATAATCAGGAACGGAAAGCGAACGCCCGAGAACATCGAAAGGGCAATGGGGAACTGCTTGTTCGAGTACTTGTTGAACACAGCACCGGTGATGCAACCGAGGATGATGCCGCCAAATACGCCGGTATCGAGTACCTGGATGCCCATAACGGTGGCCTGGCCGGTTCCGGTAAGGCCGAGCATGCCGCTCGCATCGGCAAGAGAGCCGGTGGCGTTGAGCACGATGTTGTTAGCCTGCAGGAACAGGAAGAACGACATCAGGGCGATCAGCGAAGCATGGCCCTTGTTCTTCTTTGCCATGGCGCCGGCGATGCCCACGCAGAACAGAATCGAGAGGTTGTTGATGATAAACATCAGCGACTGATAGACAACGGCGCCCACAAGCTGGAACGGACCGAAGCCCAGCACGGGGATCATGGCGCAGATGGTCTTGTTGGTCAGAATGATGCCCACGATGAGCAGGATGCCGGCAACCGAGAGATACATCATCGGCTGAACGATCGACTTCGCGAACACCTCCAACGGCGCTTTGAAATTGAACTTCTTTTTTGCGGTCATAGCGGTACTCCCCTTCCTTTTCCGCAAATTAAGACAGATGTGCCCTGGGCAAGACCGTAAGCCTTGCCTTATACCAATCGATGTGTGGGCACGTTATGCCTAGAGACCAGGTTCTCCAAGCAGGTTAACAATGTGATATGCGAGATAACTCTTCTCGGCATCGGTAACGACAACGTTATAGGTAGACGACAAGTGGGCGGCTATGGCGTCCGCGCACGAGAATGCGCACGGATACGCCGTTTCATCGATTCGGAACAGCGCGTCTCCGTTGATTTGCCCGGCCGTAGGATCGAGCGCTCGCTGTGCGAAAAACTGCAGGTGACGAACGAAACGTTCGTAAGGCAGCGAGGTGTCATCGAGGGTCGTGGCATAGCGCTCGGAAACAATCGCGAGCACGTCGCGAACAAGCTGGACCGAAACAATCAGACGGTCAGAGCGCTGTGGCATGGTGGCGTTGACGATATGCAAGGTAATGAAACCCTGCTCCTCCTCGCTCATCTGGATGCCCAGATAGTCCTTGATGATCTGAAGGGCACGGCCCGCAAGCGCGTACTCCTTGCGATAGAACTGCTGGATCTCGAGCAGCAACGGATTCTCACAGGGGACGCCCTTGCGCTCGCGCTCCAAAGCAAGGCTGATATGGTCTGCGAGAGCAATGAGAATCTTATCGTTGATGTCGGCATTGAGCTCTCGACGAAGCATCTGAACGATTTCCTCGGAAATCACGAGGTTGACGGTGGGGATGGACTCCAAAAGATGTGCCAAGCGGTCAATCGTACGCGAGTCCTGAGAAGTTCCCTCCTGCAACGCGTAGGTCTTTTCGATCGACGCCTCGTCGATGGCATCGCCGGCATGACGGCCAAAGCAGAGGCCTCGACCGATGACGATGAGCTCGGAGCCATCGTCCGAAGTGACCATTGCGACGTTGTTGTTAAAAACTCGCTTGATAACCACGGTACCCACCACAAGAATTTACTCGGAAAGCCAGACGACGGGCTCTTTAACAGCAACAGGGCCGGAAGCATGCTCACGAAGAGTCGAGTTCTCCGAACGCTCGCACACGATAACGAAGACCGTGGGATCAAAGCCGGCAGCGCGAACCACGTCAAAATCGACCTCGACGAGGGGCTGGCCCGCGTCGACATGGTCACCCTGGGCAACAAGCGCATGGAAGCCTTTGCCCTCAAGCTTAACAGTGTCGATTCCGATGTGCAGCATCACCTGAGCAGAGCTGTCGTCGGACATGATGCCCAGCGCGTGCTCAGTCGGAAACAGTGCCGCGACAGTACCGGAAACAGGAGCGCACACCGTTCCCTCTTGGGGAACCACGGCAACGCCATCGCCCACTGCACGACTGCTAAAAGCGGGGTCATTGGTATTTTCTAGATGAACAAGCTCGCCGGAAACAGGGGCGAGGATCTCGAACTCGGAAGTCGCAGTCGCCTGCTTGTCCGAGCCACCCATAAGGCGAGAAAAGAAACCCATGGTAACATGTCCCTTCATAAATATAGACCAACCAAAATCAATCGAATGCGCCCATTGAGACACACCCGTTCAAAGACTTTGGTTAGGCCCACGTCCGAGGGACTCGGTAACCTTCCGCATTTCTTTTTACGGGAGGTATTGTAGACAAGCCCAAAGCCGGAACAATCATTATGACCGGTGAACGGTATTTTTTCATCGATAAACGGTATTTAGGCGGCACTTAGGGACGTTCCTTTTCTGCCGGCACTCGGGGACACTCCTCGCTCTGGTGCATTGTGGACAGGTTTGTTTGCACCAGGTTGGCGCAGATTAACCTGGCCCCATTGCACCAATTTCGTATGCGCTAGATAAAGAGCTCGCATTCCTTCCGCACGACGCAAACCTTGCTCAGCATCTGGGAAACAGCGGATAGCTTGTTGGGATCAAGCTTACGAGCGCCTCGCGGACATACGGCAATGCAGCGCATGCAGGAGATGCACGCCTCGCCAGCTGCTCGTTTGGGGTCACCCTTGTCGATAGCACAAACGGGGCACGCCGCGGCGCATGCACCGCAGGAGACACAATCCCCTGTTGCCTCGGGTGCCATGCGGTGACCTCCGGCTTGTTTATAAGGACGATTGCCGGGAATAGAGGGCTCGGATGTATCCTCAGCCAACAGCTTTTGCTGAATTTGCTGCGCAAACTCTGCGAGCTGCGCCGTATCCTGCGCATCCGGACGACCGGCAGCAAACTGTCGTGCAATGGAATGTTCTGCAATGGCTGCAACTGCCGCGATCACCCGGAATCCCGCATGCTTCGCAACGTCCTCCAGCTCTACGAGCGTGTCCTCAAACGCGCGGTTTCCGTATACGCAAACCAAAACAGCCCGAGCCCCGTTGCCGCGCACCATGCCCAACCGGTCAGCCACCACAGCCGGGATTCTACCGGCATACGCCGGCACAGAGATTACGGCCACGTCGTCCTCGGTCATCGAGACAGCGCTGAAATCTAGCCCGCTAACGGTCAGATCGACGGTAACGGTATTCTTGTCCAGTGCCCCGGCCACAAGGCCAGACACCTTCTGCGTTCCACCCGTCGGACTAAACACAATTTCGAATACGCTCATCGAGGCACCCTCCCCTACGCCTGGCAACGCGTCAAGCCGCTTTCACATCCAGCCAGAGTATACGGCACGTGGGGTCCCCGTTTTGATGCACCAAGCACCCCAATGCACCCACCCTACGCTGTCTGCCTCTTCGTTTTGTATAAATTACGGTACAGATTGTATATATTTACGGGATACCGCCGTGTTCTCCTAAGGTACCCCATCCTGGCCCGTGCAAAAAACGGAGTATTCTGCAACGTGACCGTGCCAGCAATACCCCGAGCGGGCAAACCTTTAGGGCGCTGCGTCATTTTGGGTTCCGACATGGCGAGAATGACGCGCCCCTGCTCCGGAAAACGACGAAATCTGACTCAGAACGCTCGCTAGGGATATCCGAAAGCCACCGTTGGCGACGTCAAATCATATGCAGACAACTCGAACTGCAGAATACTCCAAAAAATGCACGGCGCACCCCATGGGACCCATTGCCGCATGGTAGGAAACAGGCCCACGGCATCCTCTAGATGCATTCCCGAGGAAATCACATTTGAACTAGCGATCGGATACGGCAAACAAAAAGGGCCCCGAGCGTAGTTGCTCGGGGCCCTTGGTTCACCTCGCTCTAGCGGGCGATGCGTGTGTTATTTGCGCTTGCCGCCGCCGTCACCGGGACGA
>CAJLLN010000078.1:0-7537 GCA_905207495.1 uncultured Collinsella sp.
AATGTGCTTTCCGTCTTGCGCAGGACTGTAGAGCAGCAAACTTAACCCCCGCCCTCAGCCCCGGAGACCCTCCCGGAGGGACCCAAAAAATTTTTTCAAAAAAGTTGTTGCGCGCCAGACAGACTTCTGTGTATACTAATCCCCGCAGCGCACGCGAGCGGAAACAAACGCGAACGTCTGCTTGGGGAGTTAGCTCAGTTTGGTTAGAGCGCCGGCCTGTCACGTCGGAGGTCGCGGGTTCGAGCCCCGTACTTCCCGCCAACGCAATTAAAGCCACGTCTTCGGACGTGGCTTTTTGCGTTTGATGCACTTTGTTTCGATAGAACGATCGCCCTGGTGCATCTTCGCCCAGAATCCCCGCGCCTTCGGGAACGCAAGTAAAATCTAATAAGTATATCTGTCTGAACAACAGCTTTGTTGCGCAACACCTGTTCAACGAGACAGGGGGTTAGGTTATACTAAATTGCACTGTGCGCCGCATTTGATGCATTTCGCTCCAAGCGCGGCACTCAGTGGATATCCGATTTACCATTTGGATGTCCTGGCGGTCATTTAGCGTCTCGACACAAGCTCGGCCCCGGAGCTCGTTCGAGCTGTTCGTATTCCTTGAAAGGGGAAAAATGGACATATCGAGGAAGACTGATTACGCCCTTCGCATGCTGGCGATGCTTGCTGAGGATCCGGAGTGTTTGCTTTCTGTTCGCACCGCTGCCGAAGAGGTCAATGTTCCGTATTCGTTTGCCCGCTCGATTCAGCACGGTTTGGTCCAGGCCGGTATTGTGGAGAGCCTGCGTGGCGTCCACGGTGGCATGCGTCTCAAGGTCAGTCCGGACGACGTCACTATCCGCCAGGTCGTCGAGGCCGTTCAGGGTCCTATGGTTATGAACGATTGCACCGCGCCCGATGGTGACTGTGCGCGCATGGGCGCGTGCTGCTATCATCCCCTGTGGGCCGGAGCTCAGGCGTTGATGCGCGACTACCTCGATTCCGTTTCGCTCGGCGACATCGTCGCTCACCGCCAGTTCCCGGCCGTCGATCCCAAGTTCGCCGACCGCGAAGCGTTTCCCGAGTACGCCACCTGCGCGTGCGCTTACCGGGAGGAATAGCGCCGCATAAGGAGCATAGCCATGATTCAGGACCCCTTTCGTTCGATGATTCGTTCGGAAGGGGTCCTGCGTTATCGCGACCTTCCGTGGCGCCGCACACGCGATCCGTACATCATTTGGCTTTCTGAGGTCATGCTGCAGCAAACGCAGGTTCCGCGTGTGGAGGCGCGCATGCCGGTGTGGCTCGATCGTTTTCCGACCGTGCAGGCGCTTGCCCAGGCCGCGCCTTCCGATGTTTTGGACGCTTGGCAGGGGATGGGCTACAACCGACGCGCTCTGGCGCTCCACAAGGCCGCTCAGCGCGTTGTAGAGGACTGGTACGGGGAGTTTCCACACGAGACGCGTGACTTGGTCGCTCTGCCTGGTATTGGCCCGGCAACGGCGCAGGGTATCCGGTCGTTTGCGTTTGATCTTCCGGGCGTGTATCTGGAGACCAATGTGCGCACGGTCTTTCTGCATCACTTCTTTCCCGATGTACCGGCTGTTCCCGATCGCGAGCTGGTGCCGCTGATTCAGGCGGCCTGTCCGGCGGCCCCCGGTGCGTCGGCGGACGAGATCGCTCCCTTTGCCGTGCCGCTCGATGATGCCGACACGCCGCGCGCGTGGTATTACGCGTTGCTAGATTACGGCGCATATCTAAAAAAGACGTTGCCCAATCCGTCCAGGCGGTCGGCGGGCTATAGCCGTCAGTCCAAGTTTGAGGGCTCGCGTCGCCAAAAGCGCGCGCATATCGTGCGTATGTTGCTGGCAGCGCGCGATGGGCAGCCGGCGGGGATTACGCTTGCTGATGCCGTGGTGGGCGTTAACGAGATGGAAGCGGCAGCCGGTCGCGGGCCGGTCGAGTGCGACTTGATCGCGGGCATTCTAGCTGACCTGGAGCGCGAGGGCTTTTGCCGAGCCGAGGACGATCGTTGGTTGAGTGTGTAGCCCGCTCAAATCTGAAGAACGGGATTGTAAGGTTTAAATTCTCGGCTTGAGGGCATCCTAAAGACAAGGTCGCTCAAAGCCTATGGGCGGCACGTGTTGAAGGGAAGTACACTTATGGATTTTGAGAACTCTCAGACCAAGAAGAACCTCGAGACTGCTTTTGCCGGTGAGTCCCAGGCACACACCAAGTATCGCTACTATGCATCCAAGGCCAAAAAGGACGGCTACGTTCAGATCTCGAATATCTTTGCCGAGACGGCGGGCAACGAGTCCGAGCACGCCAAGCTGTGGTTTAAGTATCTGCACGACGGCGCCGTTCCGGGTACTCTGGACAACCTGCGCGACGCCGCCGCGGGCGAGAACTACGAGTGGACCACGATGTACGACGAGTTCGCCAAGACCGCCGAGGAGGAGGGCTTTGCCGAGATCGCCGAGAAGTTCCGTGGCGTCGCCGCCGTCGAGAAGGCCCACGAGGAGCGCTACAACAAACTCGTCGAGCGTATCGAGTCGGGCGAGGTGTTTGAGCGTGAGGGCGTGAAGGTGTGGAAGTGCCTGAACTGTGGGCACCTGCATGTTGGCGCCGAGGCGCCCGAGGTGTGCCCGGTGTGTAACCACCCCAAGGCGTACTTTGAAGAGCAGGTGGTGAACTACTAGCGTGTGGCGCTAGCGTGAGCTGGGCCGGGAGGGCCGGATTACCTTCCCTCCTCGCTCACGGCTTCGCAGGGTCGCGTTGAGGGAAGGTAGTCCGGCCCTCCCGGCCCGCTTTGGGTCGTCGCGTGCTCGTTACTGAAAAGCTGATAAGAAGTTTGTGTGCCGCCCCGATAGGGGCGGCACGTTTTGTATAGGGATTGGGTTGCGGCCATTTGGTTGACGGGGCTTGCTCCGGGTTGGGGCGGCGCCGTTGTTTAGGGGGTACACTGGGTAGCGGCTTTTAGTTTATCTACTACCTGATGGGGTGTTTTTGTATGGGTAAGAAGTCTCGGGCTCGGGTTGCTGCGGCGGGAACTCGCAAGGATCCTGGTCGTCGGGTTGCCGAGGGTAAAAAGGCCGATCGTGCTGAGAAGGACAAGAAGGTCGGCGCGCATGCTCATCCTGAGTGGGCGCCTCATTTGAATTCGGCTAGTGAGGATTTGACTGCCAAGTTGTTTACTCTGGTCGAGGTAATTTTGGGCGTGGTGCCCCTTGTGGTTATCGGTTTATTCTTGGCTTCGAAGGACGCCACGAGTGTCGATAAACTCACCGAGGTCTTTTCGCAGGACCCCTCGATGGTGGTCTCGTTTGTTTCTGCGTGCTTGCAGCCGTTTGTGGCGTACATGCTGTATATGGTCTACCGCAAATACTGCGAGGGTGATGCGGGCTTTGCCGCCGGTAACCTGATCGGTCTTTTGTGCTCCGAGATCCTACTGCTCAATATCCCGGGCGTCATCGGTATGGGCATCTTGCTGTGGCGTGTTTGGCGCAACGTTGCCCCGCACTTCGAGAGCTGGTTGTTTGAGCGTCGCTTTGCGGGCGTGGTGGCCGATATTGCGGGCTCGCTCGTGATTCTAGCCTTGGCGTTTCTGTGCGCCACCGCCGCCCGAGGTCTCGCGGGCATGTAAAGCTGCCTTCACCGACTGCGGAGCACAGGGCGGGGAAACACCTTTCCCTCTCGCTCACGGCTCCGCAGGTCGCGCGAGGCAAAGGTGTTTCCCCGCCCTGTGCTCCGGCTTCGGGTCGTCGCGTGCTCGCTACTGAAAAACTGATAAGAAGTTAGCGTGCCGCCCCTTTTGGGGCGGCACGTTTTTGTAAGGGGTCCCGGTCTCCACAATTTTCGTCAAGCTTTTGGTTAGATTTTGGTCAGTTGGCGTAAGGGTGGAAGGCCGAAAGATTGCTGGCGAAAAAAGCTCAGAGAAAGTGCTGGTAGGGGAGTTGTTGAGCTTTTCGACAGCTTTTGAGCAAAAGAAACTTTGTGGCTATTGCCGGCGATTGCGTTGTCGCGGTCATGGCGGTGCGGGATGCTGGTCGTAAGCGTCGAATGCTCCGACTTTGGAGGCCAACATGGACCTGTTTCTTGAGACTCCGCAGCAACAAGCCGAGCGCATGCTGCGTCAGCAGCAACGACTCATGGAGATGCAAATGCAAGGGGCGGCAGCCCAGCCCTTTGCGCAAAATGTCGTGCCCGCTGCTGTACCTGCAGCTGTGCCCGGGTGTGAATCGGCGCCAGAGGCCTATTCCGTACAGCAAGATTCATATGCGCAGGAGCTCGCGTTCGACAAGCGTCGTGCGCGTCGTCGCCGTGTGGGCCAGCGCTTGCGCACATTGGCGATGATCGTGCTCATCCCGTTAGGGCTTGCGGCCATCTTTCTGGCGTCGTATGCGCTCACCTGCATCCTCAACGGTGCTTCGCCCGGCGAAGTGCTCCAACATCTGTCAGCCCTCGGCCAGCGCCTAGGCGATGTCATAACAACCATTCGCGCCAGCTGGGAGAGCTAGCGCTTTAATGCCTGTGCGCCAAAATCCATTTGTCCGATTGCCGTGGGGCGCTCTGCGTGTATGGCGGGGTAAGATTGATCTCGGTATTGATTGGTGCTCGATTGGGTTTGTTGGGCGGAGTTTATGTCTGCTATTGATATTGTGCTTGTTGTGATCGCCTTGGTGGCGGTGGGGGTTGCTGTGGCTTGCGCCCTCCAACTCAAGAGCCTGCGTGCCGAGTTGCGGGAGCGTAGCGACAGTAGCGCGGAAACGCTGGCAGCACTCGAGCAGGCTAACAACGCGCTCGATGCCCTGAACGTCGCGCTGGCCGAAACCCGCCGCACGGCCAATGCCATCGCGCAGCAGCAGACGACCGATGCGGCCGTGGAGCAGCAACGCTACCTGACCATCGCACGCGAGTTCTCGCAAGCTGGTGACCGGATGGATGACCTGCGCCGCGAGACGGCCCAACAGCTCGGTGCCAACCGCGAAGGCATTGAGCATCGTCTGGACAAGGTGCGCGAGACGGTTGATGCTCAGCTGGGCGCCATCCGCAAAGACAACAACGTGCAGCTCGATCAGATGCGCGCGACGGTGGACGAGAAGCTCTCTCGCACGCTCAACGACCGACTGTCGGCATCGTTTAAGCAGGTGAGCGACCAGCTCGAGGCCGTGTACAAGGGCCTGGGCGATATGCAATCTATCGCCACCGGCGTTGGCGACCTTAAGCGCGTGCTGGGCAATGTGAAGGCGCGCGGTATTTTGGGCGAGGTGCAGCTGGGTGCAATTCTGGCGGACATCCTTACGCCCGACCAGTATCTGGAAAACGTTGCCACCAGGCCCGGAGCCTCGGAGCGTGTTGAGTTTGCCGTCAAGCTGCCGGTGGACGAGGGCGACCCCGTGCTGCTGCCGATTGACTCCAAGTTTCCGGGCGACGCGTACGAGCATTTGCTCGACGCGCAGGAGTCGGGCGATGCGGAGACCGTGGCGGCTGCGCGCAAGACGCTCGACACCATGGTCAAGCGCGAGGCCAAGGATATCTGCGAAAAGTACCTGAGTGTGCCGGCAACGACCAACTTTGGCATCATGTTCGTGCCGTTTGAAGGACTGTACGCCGAGGTCGTCAGCCGCCCCGGGCTTATCGAGACCCTGGGCCGCGACTATCACGTCAACGTTGCCGGCCCCAGCACCATGGCCGCCATCCTCAACAGTCTGCAGATGAGCTACCAGACGTTTAGGCTGCAAAAACGCACCGATGACGTGCTGCGCGTGCTCTCCGCCGTCAAGGCCGAGCTGCCGCGCTATCAAAAGGCGCTGCGCCGCGCCCAGCAGCAGATCGAGACCGCGGGCAAAACGGTCGAGGGCATCATCACCACGCGCACCAACGTCATGGAGCGCAAGCTCAAGGACATCGACGCGCTGGAAGACGCCGACCAAGCCGATGAGATCTTGGGACTCACGTCCGCGAGCCTTCTCGCGGACCAAGAAGACGAGGACTAATTGCAACAAGACGGTGGGGCACCGGCACAAACGCGGGCGCCCCACCGCTTTTCGTATCGCACTTGTCTGAAGCGTGCTCCAATGTGCAACAATGGCGTTTCGCCCTATCAGACGCGAAAGGAAGCCCATGTCCCAGAGAAGCACCAGCCCGCTCAGTCGCTCCACCGTGCGCCGCACGCTGCAGCGGTTTTGGGGTGTCACGCGCACGCAGCCGCTGATTGTCTTTCTCTCGGCATTCTCGTCGGCGGGCTACATCTTTTTGCTGACGTTTGCCAATACCTATGTGATGGCCCTCATTGTCGACCGCGTTCAAGCCGGTCCCGTGGCGGGTGACCAGGTGTTTGAGGTCTTCGGCCCCTATATCCTGGCGCTCGTACTCGTTAACCTGGTGGGTCAGATCCTCTCCAAGCTACAGGACTACACCGTCTACAAGCTCGAGATCGCGGGCAACTATCACCTGGCGCGCCTATGCTTCGACACGCTCTCCAACCAATCCATGACATTCCATACCAGCCGCTTTGGCGGATCGCTCGTGAGCCAGACGAGCCGTTTTATGAGCGGCTACACGGGTCTGGTCGACGTGACGGTGTATTCGCTCGTCCCCACCATCACCTCGGTCATCTGCACCGTGGCCGCACTCGCCCCGGTGGTGCCGACGTTTACCGTGATCTTGGTGTGCATCATGGCCGTCTACATCGCGTTTGTCTGGCTTATGTACAAGCGCATCATGCCGCTTTCGGCCGCGACGTCCGCCGCGCAGAACAAGCTCTCGGGCGTGCTCTCCGACGCGGTCACGAACATCTTGGCCGTCAAGACCTGCGGGCGCGAGGACTTTGAACGCGATCTGTTCGACGCCGCCGATCGTGCCGCGCGCGACGCCGAGACGGTCTCGATGCACGCCATGATGCAGCGCAACTTTACGACCTCGGGCCTTATCGTCATCACCATGGCCGTGGTGAGTGTGTTCGTGGCGGGCGGCAACGCGTGGTTTGGCATCTCGGCCGGCTCGCTCGTCATGATCTTTACCTACACCTATAACCTCACCATGCGCCTGAACTACGTAAGCTCCATGATGCAGCGCATCAACCGCGCTTTGGGCGATGCGGCCGAGATGACGCGCGTGCTGGACGAGCCACGTTTGGTGGCAGACGACCCGGACGCCCCTGAGCTCAAAGTGACCGAGGGCGCGATTGATTTTGAGCACCTGAGCTTTGCATATCGTGACGCTGCGGCGGGCGAGAACGTGTTCGACGACCTGACGCTTCACGTGGCGGCGGGCCAGCGCGTGGGCCTGGTGGGTAAATCGGGCTCGGGCAAGTCGACGCTCACCAAGCTGCTGTTGCGCTTGGACGATGTGCAGGGCGGCCGTGTGCTCGTGGACGGCCAGGACGTCTCGCGCTGCACGCAGCAGAGCCTGCGCCGCCAGGTTGCCTACGTGCCGCAGGAGGCGCTGCTGTTTCACCGCTCCATTCGCGAAAACATTGCCTACGGTCGTCCCAACGCCACTGATGAGCAGATTCGCGAGGCCGCGCGCCTGGCCAATGCCCTGGAGT
>CAJLLN010000079.1:0-7386 GCA_905207495.1 uncultured Collinsella sp.
CGTGGCCCTGCTCGATAAGCGTCTTGATCATGGCGATCATGGGGCCGATCTCCTTGGTGGCGCGGGGGCGCACATCGGGATCGAGCACGTTGGCGGCGCGCATGACGCCGATGAACTTGTCGGAGAACTCCGTCGCGACCTCGGCGGCCGTACGGCCCTGCTCGTTGGCGCGCTTGATGATCTTGTCGTCGACATCGGTGAGGTTCTGGGCGAACGTGACCTCGTAACCGCTCGCGATGAGCCAGCGGCGAATCACGTCAAAGCTGATGAACGTACGGGCGTTGCCGATGTGGATGTTGTCGTAGACCGTGGGGCCGCACACGTACATGCGGACCTTGCCGGACTCGATGGGCTGGAACTCTTCCTTTTTATGGGTAGCGCTGTTGTAGATACGCATTCGTTACTCCTTAACGGTTTTCTGTAGCAGGCAGACGGCCCAGGCGCCGATTCCCTCGCCCTGGCCTTCCCAACCGAGCTTTTCGGTCGTAGTGGCGGCGACGCCCACGTTTTCGACGTCAACGCTCAGGGCATGGGCAAGGTTGGCGCGCATGGCATCGCGGTGCGGGGTGATCTTGGGTTGCTGACAGGCAATGGTGCAATCGGCATCGACAAACTCAAAGCCCAGCTCGCGCGCATAGTCCATCACGCGAGCGAGCAGCACCATCGAATCGGCACCCTCATAGGCGGGGTCGGTATCGGGGAATAGCTTGCCGATGTCTCCCCCGCGGCAGGCGCCCAGAATAGCGTCGGCCAAGGCGTGCGCGAGCACATCGGCATCCGAGTGGCCCAGCAGGCCACGCTCGTAGGGAATATCGACACCGCCGATGATACATCGACGCCCCTCCACCAGACGGTGAACGTCGTAGCCATGGCCAATGCGCAGGTTACTGAACATGGGGAAGGTCCTCTCCCTCGGCCATGCGGCCAAGCAGAATCGCGGTTACGGGACGCAAGTCCTCGGGCACCGTCACCTTAAGGTTATCGCGCGGACTCTGAACGCAGCGGACGCGCCCACCCATGCGCTCGACCAGTGACGAATCATCGGTGCCGATAAAGCCCTCGGCAATGGCTGCAGCGTGGGCGCGCTTCATAGCATCGACGCTAAAGATCTGCGGCGTCTGCGCTGCCCAGTAGAGCTCACGCGGCGGCGTCTCGACGATATTGTCGCCATCGACAATCTTGAGCGTGTCGATCGCGGGCTGGCCGCACACGACACCGTCGAGAGCACGGTCGCTCACGAGCACGTCGATAGCGTGGTCGATGGCCTCGGTCGTAATGAGCGGACGAGCGCCATCGTGAATGGCGACGTATTCAAAGCCCGCCGGCACCGCGTGCACGCCGGCACGGGTGGAGTCCTGGCGGGTATCGCCGGCATCGGCAAAGCTGATGGGCGTGTCATAGTCAAACGGGTCGATGGCAAGGCGGCGCATCTCGGCACGGCGCTCGGCAGGACACACCACCACGATGTGGCCGACCTTGTCGCTCCGATCGAACGCGCGGATGGACCAGCTCATGAGCGGACGACCCGCCACGTTGACGAGCTGCTTGCCACCGGGGTTACCAAAGCGCTGGCCGCTGCCGCCGGCAACGACCACGGCGCATACGGGCGCCATTATGCGTTCCCCTGTTTGGTGCCCTTCATGCGGTACAGCGAGTCCGCAAGAATGGCAGGGTTGTTGACGCCAAAGTCGCCCAGGCGCTCCGGATCCTCGCTGATGTCGTCCATGAGCTCCTGCAGCGAGCCGTACTCGTCGACGATCTTCTCGGCCACGCCGTCGCGCACGACGGACACGCGCGAAAGCGTGCGCAGGCCCAGCGGCGTCATGACGGAGTCCTCGTCCAGGTCGTCATAGCCCAGAACTGCCGCCACGTGTTGCGGGTCGGACAGGTCCTTAGGCGTCATGCGGCTAAGCTCGGCGCGAATCTTCTCGGCGTTTGCCTCGGAGGAATCGCTCGCGTAGTCGCGGATCATCAGGTCGTACTCGGTATCCATGCTGGAGCCCGCGAGCTGCTCGAGCTGCATCTGCACAAGCTTGCCCTGGTTGCCCAGCTTGACAATGCAATCCTTAAGCTCAGTCTTTGCCTGCTGCATGATCTCAAAGCTCGAGAAAATACCGGTAATGTCGGCGAGCGTGACGTAGTCGTCGAGCTCGAGGGCCGTCAGGCGCAGCAGGGAGCGATCGAGCGACTGACGGGTGGTCTGGAGCGTGGCAACGAGCTGGTTGACCGAGCTCATGATGGTGGTGACGGGCTGGATCTCGTAGCTCTTGCCGTGGACGTACACGTTGACGACGGCACGACGAGCCGAAACCGAGATCACGATGGCGTCGGTGAGCACCGACATGCGAGCGGCAGTACGGTGACGCATGCCTGTCTCACTCGTGGCGAGCGAGGGATCGGGATTGAGGTGGAAGTTGGCGCGCAGGATCTGGGTGAGGTCGCCATCGATAACGATGGCGCCGTCCATCTTGGAAAGCTCGAACAGGCGGTTCGAGGTAAACGAAATGTTGAGCGGGAAGCCGTCGTTACCGGCAGCGAGCACGTTTTCGGTGTCGCCGACGCAGATAAGGGCACCCAGGTGACCGGCAATGATCATGTCGAGGGCGGTGCGGATCGGCTGACCGGGGGCAGTCAGGCGGATGGCCTGTTCCATACGCTTTTGCAGCTCGTTCTTATCCAAGGCATCGCTCCCATCGTATACGCTCCATAAACGCTAAATAGTTTCTCACGGTTTGTCCCCGCGGCGCTTGCGAAATCCGATGCTTACAGAATGAGCGAACACAGCTGAGAGCCCAACCCAAATGGGCTGCTTATGTGGTAGCATCGGGATTCGCATAAATGAGGGAGTAGTCGCGTGACCGGATTCGCCTCCGGTGGCGCGGTAAGTCAACACACTGGCCGATGCGGCCTGGCTTGCCTTAATGAACGAGACTCGTGGCTGTGCGCGCAACGCGTACGCCACGGGTCTTTTTTGTTATTCCCCCAAGAGGTACACGCGGGCCCGCCCGCAGAGAGGGAGCCAGACTATGGGACTCGCAGAGCTCGTGTTGCTCGCCGTTGGCCTTTCGATGGACGCCTTTGCCGTTTCCATCTGCAAGGGCCTTGGCATGAAGAAGATCAACCTTAAAGTTGCCGTGGTGCTCGGCCTGTTCTTTGGCGGCTTTCAGGCCGGCATGCCCGTAATCGGATGGGCGCTCGGCAGTCAATTCATGGGCATCATCGGACCCATCGACCATTGGATCGCCTTTATCCTGCTCGCCTTTATCGGCGGCAAAATGTTGTGGGAGGCCTTTACCGAAGACGAGGATGAAGGCGACGGCAAGGATGCCGAAAAGATTGACCTGGGCGAGTACCTGATCCTCGCCATCGCCACCTCGATTGACGCCCTGGCCGTGGGCATCTCGTTCGCCGCGCTTTCCGTCGACATCGTTCCCGCCGTATCGCTCATTGGCATCACAACGTTTATCTTCTCCGTCGCCGGCGTAGCGATCGGCCACACCTTTGGCGCGCGCTACGAAAAACCCGCCACCATCGTGGGCGGCGTCGTGCTCATCCTCATCGGGCTTAAGATCTTGCTTGAGCATCTGGGGATTCTCGCAATATAAAAAACGTCTCTCATAAGCCAACGTCAATGTAGGGGTCTCATGCAGAGTTTTGCATAATGCCTATTCATGCAGACTTTTGCATGTTATACTGATATGCAAAAGTCTGCACGTTAGGAGATCGCCGTGAATACCCTTCCCATTACCACACCGCGCCAAGCTGGCATCTACGTGCGCCAGGCACGCGAGGCTCAGGGTCTCACCCGTGCCGCCCTCGCCAAAACGGCCAGTGTTTCGGAGCGCCTGCTCGCATCGCTCGAGCTAGGAGACGCCACCGGCATTCGACTCGACAAGTTGCTGGCGGTTTTCGGTGCTCTCGGACTGGCTCTCGTTGCTCAAGGGAATATCGACGACACGAAACATGAGCAGCCGACCGACGCCCCGCATGCTGATCTGCAATCTCGCTGTACCCCCAGACGCCATCACGCTCAACGTCCCTCTCATAGCCACCGACGCGGCGCAGCCATTCCAGCTCTTCCAGATACCCCCTTTACGTCCGAGCTCTACGACAGGGCCTTCGCCGATTTCGCCATGTCCAATCTCGGAGCCTCGATTGCCGCTAGCGCACCCGCTCAAGCCGAGTCTGAAGGGAAATAGCCAATGGCCAGAACATCACTTCGGACCATTATTTGCGGCGTACCTGCGGGAACGCTCACGCAAGATGAGAACGGTCTTATCAGCTTTACCTACGATCATGACTATGACGGACCAGCCCTATCGACCAACATACCCGTATCAAATCGCACATACGGCCAACAGGTCATGAATCCATACTTGTTTGGCCTTCTACCCGACAGCGAGGACCAACGAAAAGCGATTGCCGCCGAATTCAACGTTAGGCCCAACAATCCCGTTGCGTTGCTCAGCCATATCGGACTCGACTGTCCGGGCGGAGTGCAGTTTTGTGCCGAAGAAGACGTCGACGCCGTCCTGCATCGCTCCGGCGAATACCGCCCTATAGACGACCACGAAATTGCGCTTCGTCTCAAGTCGATCAGAGATGACCGCGATGCATCGTGGATGGGTCTAGATGAAAGTTGGTCACTTGGAGGCAACCAGGGCAAGTTCGCGCTCGCGTTCGCAAACGGCCGCTGGTGCGAATGCATGGGGTCCTCGCCCACGACGCATATTTTCAAAAATGGCGTTATCGGATTTAAACTCGAGGCTCTCAATGAGTTTGTCTGCATGAAAAGCGCCCAGCGCGCCGGTATCGCAACGGCAAACGTCGAATATCGTATGTTTGAGGACGAACCCGCCCTCATTGTTGAGCGCTATGACCGCGTGAAAGTCAAAGACGGAACGATCGGGCGCCTACATCAAGAAGACCTCTGTCAGGCACTTGGGGTGATGCCCGCCCAAAAGTACACGGCAGACGGCGGCCCGACCACACGCGACATTCAAGAGCTCCTCGTAAATACGAGCCACCATCAACTTAACCTGTATCTGTTTACGCAGATACTGTTCTTCAACGCCATTATCGGCGCACCGGATGCGCACGCGAAAAACTATTCCCTGCTCCTTGGAAACGACGGCGCAGCCATGATGGCTCGAATGTACGATGTCGCATCGGGGCTGGCATACGAGCGCATGCGCCGCCGGGCGCGCCTTGCCATGAGCGTTGGCGGCGAAAATCGTGTGGGGCGCATCGGTCCAGGCGCTATCCGCCGATACCACGGTATGGGAGACCCCGCGCTGGAGGCGACGCTCACCGATGCCGGGCTATCCGAGAAGTTTTGTTTTGCAACCATGATGGACCTCGCCTACGAGGCGCCCATTTGCATGGAAGAGGTCATGGACGAATACGCCGACCTGCCCGGCATGGCGGACCTGCGCGAGCATATGCTCGGCCCCGTCCGCGAAAACTGCCAGCGCACCCTCGACCTCATCAGGGCAGAAATGGACTAGGTGGCCGTAATTTCGCAATTATCAAACAAAAGAGAGGGGGCACCCGTCGCAAAAGCTCGGATGCCCCCTCTCGTAATGTCATTTGCAATCTGCTAGCACGTGGCTCGGGCTGCTGCTAGCGCGACCTTTACGCAGCGAGGCGCTTGAGGACGTCGATGAGCAGCTCGTAGAAGCGCTCGGCAGAATCGAGCTCCATGCTCTCGTCCGGAGTGTGGACATCGGAGAGCGTCGGGCCCACGGCGATGGCGTCCAGGCCG
The DNA here is from genome assembly GCA_905207495.1 of uncultured Collinsella sp. Taxonomy (GTDB): domain Bacteria; phylum Actinomycetota; class Coriobacteriia; order Coriobacteriales; family Coriobacteriaceae; genus Collinsella. The sequence continues at coordinate 5,765 of CAJLLN010000079.1, forward strand.
TGCAGGGCCTCGGCAAACAGGCCGCACTCAAGGCCGGCGTGAATGGACTCGATGCGCAGCTCGGAGCCAAAGAGCTCGCGATAGCTCTCGACAAAGACGTCGCGGACCGGCGAATGCTCGGCATAGCTCCAGCCGGGATACTCGAACTCAAACTTGGCGTCGAAGCCCAGGACATCGGCCAGCGTCTGCAGGCGGTCCTTGAACTCGTTCTGCAGCGAGGTGATCGAGGAGCGCGGGGACAACATGATCTTGACCTCGTCGTCAGAAGTGGCAACCACACCGATGTTGGAGGAAACCTCCACGGAGCCGTCGGTGGCGACGTTGCGGCGAATCACACCGTTGGGGGCAAGACGCAGGGCGCGGATGAGGGCAAGCGCGGACTTCTGGTCCATGGCCTCGACCTCGGCGTCGTCGGCAATCTCGACGGTGCAGGTAAAGCCGGGGTCGAAGACCTCGAGCTCGGCAGTAACGTCGGCGATGATGCCCTTTGCGATCTTGGCCGCGGCCTCGGCGGCAGCGTGGTCGGCGTAGACCAGAACGGCCTTGCACTCACGGTTGATGGCGTTGTCCTTGGTGCCGCCGTTGAAGCTGACGATGGCGGGCTCACCGGCGACCATCAGGCGGTCGATGATGCGGGCCATGATGAGGTTTCCGTTGCCGCGCTCCAGGTTGATATCACTGCCGGAGTGACCGCCCAACAGACCGGAAATGTCGAGCGTGAGGGTGCTACCGGTCTTGTGCTCGCGCACGATGGGGCAGGTGTAGGTAACGACGACGCCGCCGGCGCAGCTGACGGTGGCAACGCCCTCCTCCTCGGAGTCGAGGTTGATCATGGTGCGGGCGCTAATCTGGGACTTGTCGAGCGTCTCGGCGCCAACCAGGCCGGTCTCCTCGTCGGTGGTGAACACGCACTCGAGGGCGGGGTGAACAATCGAATCGTCATCGAGAACAGTGAGCATCAGAGCGACGGCGATACCGTTGTCGGCGCCCAGAGTGGTGCCGTTAGCGGTGAGGACACCGTCCTTGACGACCAAGTCGATACCATCGGTCGTAAAGTCGTGCTCAACGGAGCCCAGCTTGTCGCACACCATGTCGATGTGGCCCTGCAGCATCACGGTCGGGGCATTCTCGGCACCGGCAGATGCGGGCTTGCGAATGATGACGTTGTAGACCTCGTCCTGGTACACATCGAGACCGCGCTCTTTGGCAAACGCAACCAGGAAATCGCTGATGCCCTTCTCGTTGCCAGACCCGCGGGGGATCGCGCTGACCTCCTCAAAGAAATGGAACAGCTGGGCGGGCTCGTAGCCGGTAATCTTGTAGTCCATGGTGCCTCCTTGGCGCAACTGGTTAGACAGTAAGGCTTGCGACTTGTATATTCCCAGACTTCGTTTGCATAAACCAGTCGAAAACGCCGAGCGTTCTCGCATCATCGGCTAACGGTGGACCGTATAGCATAACGGTCGCAGCTACCGCAGCTCTACAAATCGAGGCGCCCTTTCCGGAGCGCCTCGATTGCGCGTATCAAATTGTCGCCACGCCCTACAGCGCGCCAGAGCCGGCTTGCATCATGCCGCCGGGACCCGAGGTCACGCCGCCGCTCACGGGCGCGGCGTTGCCGG
>CAJLLN010000080.1:0-7357 GCA_905207495.1 uncultured Collinsella sp.
GGCCCTCGTCAACGGCCGCCAGGTAGGCGGGAATATCCTGCTGGATGGGGCAGCTCGTGCGGCACGGCGTGGTAAAGCAGTCGGAAAGTGGGCTCTTGCCGGCGACCTTGCGGTCGGGCAGCGGGCGCAGCGGCTTCTTGTAGAGCGGGTTGGTGAGTGAGTCGGTCTGGATCGCAGTCACAGCCTCGAGAGAGACGCCCGCGAACGGCTTGCCATCCAGGTCGGTAAACTCGCCGGCCATCTGGCTAAAGCGCTCGTAGCCACCAGGCTTGAGCACGTCGGTCGCCAGGGTGACGGGCCAAATGCCGGCATCGTACAGGGCGCGGATGTTGTAGACCGTGGCACCGCCGGAGTAGCTGATGCGCAGCTTGCCATCGAACTGCTCGGTAATGCGACGGGCGGCCTCGATGGTCAGCGAGAACAGCGAACGGCCCGACATGTACATCTCGGTGGAGGGCAGCTCGTTCCTCGTCACGTCGACGGGGAACGTGTTGGTCAGCTTGACGCCAAACTCCAGGCCGCGCTCAGCGCACAGGGCAATCAGGCGCTCGAACATAGGCACGGCGTCGGCCCATTGCAGGTCCTCGCGGAAGTGCGTATCGTCGAAGACGATGTAGTCAAAGCCCAGCTCGTTGAGGCGCTGACGTGCAAACTCATAGCCCAACAGCGTGGGGTTGCACTTGATGTAGGTGTTGAGGCCCTTCTCGGTGATCAGATAGGTCGCGATGCGCTCGATCTCCGCCGGCGGGCAGCCGTGCAGGGTAGACTCGGTGATGGAGTTGGAGACGCGTGCCGGGATGGACTCGACAAACGCGGCGTCGACATGCTCAAACTTGTCCAGGTTGGCGAGCGCCCATGCGCGGCACTCGTTCCAGACGTCGGAGCCGCTGGCGTCCTTCATGCCCTCGATGTAGGCGTCGACCTTGGGGCTCTTAATGCCCTCCAGGTCATAGCCCACGGACATGTTGAAGACAAAGCCGTCCGGGCTGCCCAGGCCGTACTCGCGAGCGATCAGGTGGCAGGCAAACCATGCCTTCACGTACTCGGCAAAAGCCTGCGGAACCTCGAGCTCGGTCGACCACTCGCAGTTGTAGCACTCGTCCTGCGCCACAATGCAGGGCTTGTTGACGCACTTGGAGAGCTCCTCGCCGTCCATAACCTGAACGGTCTTGAGCTCAAAGAAGCGGGAACCGGCCACGTAGGATGCCACGATGTTCTGGGCCAGCTGCGTGTTGGGACCGGCGGCCGGGCCAAACGGAGTCTCGATGCGCTCGTCAAAAATGGGAAGCGCACCCTCCTGGTTGGTCGTGACCATCTTGCGCACGCCAAAGACGGCGCCCTGAGTCTTGTGCTCCTCGATGATCCAGTTCATCAGCTGCGAAAACGGGATCGGCCTCATGATGTCGCTCATAGTGAGCTCCTCTCTGTAACGCCCGGCGAGACCGCGCGGCGGGCGCAAATACGGTGTAGCGCTAGCACAGCGCCGGCGACCCCGCGGAGGCCGCCTATACGCGCGCCGGATGCGGCGAAACACCCGACGCGCGTGAATCTACTTGTGAATTAGTAGGCGCGATCGTTAAGCGTGCTCCAGAGCTTCTTGGACTCAGCCATGGTCCACGCGTTGATCTTTTCCTCATCAATGCCAACGAACTCGCGATCCTTGTACAGGACGCGGCCGTTGATGATGGTGGTGCGGCAGTTTTTGCCCATCATGCCAAAGAGCATGTGACCGTCGATGTTCTCCTCGCTCAGCGGCGTAAAGGGCTTGTAGTCCATAACGATAACGTCGGCGGCAGCGCCGGCCTCGAGCACACCGAGCTTGCGATCGAAGTACTTGCTCGCCATCTTGGCGTTGTTCTCGAACAGCATCGTCATGGCCTCGCACCAGCCCACGTTGGGCATGGCGGCGTTGTGGCGCTGAATGATCAGGAAGACCTTAAGGCTCTCGAGCATATCGTGGGTGTAGGCGTCGGTGCCCATGCACACGGGGATGCCGCGGCGGAAGAACTCGAGCACGGGGGCGCAGCCCACGGCGTTGCCCATATTGGATTCGGGGTTGTTGACGAGCCAGGTGCCGGACTCCTTGACGATATCCATCTCGGCAGGCGTCACGTGGATGCAGTGGCCGAGCATGGTGTCGGGACCCAGCAGGTTGTGCTGCAGCAGGCGCTCGACGGGGCTGATACCACCGCGGTTGAGGCGGGAATCCCACACGTCGTTCATGCCCTCGCACACATGGATGTGGAAGCCGGTCAGACCGTTGTTGGCCTCGGCCATCTTATCCATGGTCTCGTCCGAAAGCGTAAAGGTAGCATGTCCGCCAAACATGGCGGCGATCATGTGGTTGTCGTTATCGCGACGCTCCTTGGCGGCCCACTGGGCAAATTCGGCGTTCTCGGCAATGGCCTGGTCGCACTTTTCCTGGCCGCGGCGATCGGAGACCTCGTAGCACAGGCACGAACGCATGCCCAGCTCCTGAGCTGCATCCTTAATGGTAAAAAGGCTTCCCGGAATCTCGCAGAAGCTCGCATGGTGATCGAAGATCGTGGTGACGCCATCACGGATAGAGTCCAAAATCGTGGCATAGGCGCTGGCCTTGGTGCCGTCGAGCGTCAGATTGTCGTCGATCTTCCACCACTGCTGCTCAAGATTCTCCAGGAAGTTGGTGGGGTTGCAGCCCTTAATGGCGAGGCCGCGGGCCAGACCCGAGTAGATGTGGGTGTGGCAGTTGATGAGTCCGGGCATGATGAGGTTGCCCCGGGCATCGACGTACTCGGCATCCGGGTACTTAGCCTTGAGCTCGCACTCGGGGCCCACTTCGACGATCGTATCTCCGTCAATGGCGACCGCACCGTTTGGAATAAACGGGGTCTGAGCGTTGCGGGTAAAGACGGAACCGTTAGCGACCAGAAGCATAAATGCTCCCTTCAACATCAGGGGCGGGGTTTGACACCTCTGACATGGCGGAGTGCGAAGCGCCGGCCTACACCGGAAACGGGCCCTCTCCCGTCAACGCTTCACCAAAGGGACGAACCCTTTGAAGTGCGGCTTGGCACCGCATGGCGTCGGCGGACGAGGCGATGCGTCCGCCGACGAATAGCACCGAATTGGTTACTTCTTGCTCTCGGGCAAGACCAGATTCACAGCGGCATCCTTGGCAGCATCGATGTGCTGAGCCACGACCGGCGTTTGCGGAAGGATCAGGTTAAGGACAATGGCCATGATGGCGGTGGGGGTTACGGCATTGGAGCCGATGACGGTGGACACCCAAGCGGGCATACCCTCGCCGGCAAGGCAACCGCTGGCCATCCAGATACCCAGGCCAAAGACAACGGAGGTACCGACGATGGTGGTAGTGCGCTGCGTAAGGCCCTCGCGGGTGAACATGCGCACGCCGTTCATGGTGATGGTGCCAAAGACGCCGACGGTCGCGCCGCCGATGACGGGCTGCGGGATAGCGGAAAGGACGGCAGAGAGCTGCGGGAACAGACCGGCGATGGCAAAGACGGCCGCGATGATCACAAAGACCCACTTGTTGACGACCTTGTTGGAGCAGATGATGCCCACGTTCTGGCCAAGGGCGCTGGTGGGAAGACCGCCCAGCAGGCCGCCGACCATAGAGGTGAGGCCCTGGGACACGATAGCGCCGGAGAGCTCGCGCTCGGTGGGCATACGGTCGATGGAGCCCAGGCAGGCGGCAGAGACGTCGCCGATAACCTGGATGGCAACCATGGGGAACACGACGGCGAGGGTAATGCAGACCTCGGGATCAAACTCGAGCGCATAGGGCATGAGCTTGGGAAGGGCGAAGACCTGGGCGGTGGCGACGCTGGAGAAGTCGATCATGCCAAAGGGGATGGAGACGATCATACCAACGATCATGCCAAAGAACACGGATCCCAGCTTGAGCGTGCCCTTGCCAAAGTTGGCGAGCGCAAAGACCACGGCGAAGGTGATAAGAGCGACGCACCAGGCCTGCGGGGTGCCCCACAGCGGCGTACCCATACCGCCGGCCATATACTTGACAGCCGTGGGATAGAGAGAGACGCCAATGGAGAAGATGACCGTACCGGTCACGACAGGCGGGAACAGCCACTTGATCTTGCTGTAGGCCAGACCAAAGAGGACCGCGACGGCGCCACCGACGATCTCGCCGCCCAGCAGCGCACCAAAGCTAAAGCCCGAGGCACCCATGGCCTGCAGGGCCGGCAGGAACGCGAAGGAAACGCCCATGACGATGGGCAGGCCGCCGCCGATGCGACGGAAGGGAGCGAAGGCCTGAAGGGCCGTGTCGATCGCCGAAAGAATGAGCGCGACCTGGATGATGTCGGTGCTCTGCTGGCTATTAAAGCCGTAGACGCCGGCCATGATGACCGCCGGGGTAATGATGCCGGCAAACGATGCCAGTACGTGCTGAAGGGCACACGGGATCATTTCCTTAACGGGAGGCATGCCTTCGCGAGTGAACAGGGCTTCAGTGCCGTTCGTAACCGTCTCCTGGGTCATTTGACCACCAATCCTCGAAATAGTTGTTTTCGCATCTAACGCTCTATTGTGACGCAGTGCGGGGTTGAGGTTGTGCCTTCGTTGGATATCGTATTAAAGATGATTCTCATTCTCAATAATAATTTTTTGTTATCAGACTATTCTTAAGCTGAGATAACGAATTTCCGCAGGTCAGGAAAGTGTCCGGTCAAAATAGCATCTAACTTTTCTTTTGGTCAACCGTTTACCGCCAAATTCCTACCGTTCGTCTGTATTACGCAATGTACCTGCGAATATGCGAGATGAGGAATGGCGTGTTACCATGAGAAAAAATTGTTATGAACATTTCCGATTTCACCCCAAGGAGTTGCCCGTGAACGAGACCGTACGTCGCTTTTTGCCGATGGTCGATTTCCTGGAGCAGATACTCGGTAAGAACAGCGAAATCGTGCTGCACGATTTCTCAGATCCCGACCACGCCATCGTCGATATTCGCAACGGCATCGTGAGCGGCCGCAAGGTCGGCGGTCCCGCCACCGATCTGGCACTCAAGATCATGCACGACGCCAAGTATCGCGACCTGCCGTTTATTACGGGCTACGAGGGCCGCGGTGCCGGTGGCAAGACGTTGGAGTCGGCGACGTACTTTATCCGCGAGAATGACGAGATCGTCGGTATGCTCTGCGTCAACACCGACCTCTCGACCGTACGCTCCATCAACGCCATGGCGCAGCAGCTCATGGCGTGCTTCGACGCGGCGCCGACGCGCACGGAGCCCGCCCCTATCGAGGTCGAAAGCCTTTCGGAGTCCACACAGGAGCTCATCGACCGCAGCATTGCCGAGTTGCTGAGCGCGCGCGGGCTGGATGTAGCGTCGCTTGGTCAGGGCGACCGCGTGGACGTCATTCGCCACCTCAACGGCAACGGGGTGTTCATGCTCAAGGGCGCCGTGGCCTGCGCCGCCACCGCGCTGGGCATCTCGGAGCCCAGCGTCTACCGCTACCTGCAAAAAGTTCGCAAGGAGGGCTAACGAGCAAAATGGAGCGCAGCTCCACAAGCGATCCGTCACTTGACAAAAGACCCTGCAGCTCGCACGCGCTGCAGGGTCTTTTTGCATGTCATGTTGAGTTGTTGCCAACGCCTTAGAGGGCGGCGACGACCTCGATCTCGACCAGACCGCCAGCCGGAAGGGCGGCAACCTGGAAGGCGCTGCGCGCGGGGAACGGGGCCTCGAACTTGGAAGCGTAGATCTCGTTCACGGCAGCGAAGTCGGCAATGTCGGCCAGGTAGACCGTGGTCTTGACGACATCGGCAAAGGTGGCGCCGGCAGCGGTCAGCAGGGCCTCGACGTTAGCAAGGGACTGCTTGGCCTGGGCCTCGACGCCCTCGGGCATCTTGCCGGTTGCGGGATCGATGCCCAGCTGGCCGGACAGGAACACCATGTTGCCGGTCTGGATACCGGGGGAATACGGACCGATGGCTGCGGGCGCGTTATCGGAAGACACGACGGTCTTGCTCATGTTTTTCTCCTTACGATCAATTGAGAGAGTGTGAGCGCGGTGTTCACACCGGGAGGCACAGTTCGGTCTGAACACCGCGCTTGATTGGGATAGTAATCAAGGTTTCCGTGCGATGCAAGAATATTATCAGTTTGCGAGAATATTTTATCGCCCAACGGTTTCCCCGAACCGCTGAACGGTTCTCCACGGGGTCAGCCAGCCCAAGCTGCTGAAGACTTTATCCCGCTTGGAGCACGGGCATCGCCTGCCGCAACGGCACCACTATACTTTTGAATATCTGAGCATTTTGAAAGGCAGGATATGACCGCAACCGCCAGTCGAACCACCAACCGCAGACCCGAGCTTTTAGCGCCCGCCGGAGGACCCGAGCCCTTTGCCGCCGCACTCGCCGCGGGGGCAGACGCCATCTATTGCGGCATGGGCAGCTTCAACGCCCGCCGCAAGGCCACCAACTTTACCGACGAGGCCTTTGAGCAAGCCTGCCGCGCCGCACATCTAGCCGGGTCGCGCGTCTACGTCACGGTCAACATCGTCATCAAACAGTCCGAGATGGGCGATGCGTTGCAACTCATCCATCGTTGCTCCACGCTGGGCGCCGACGCCTTCATCATCCAGGACTGGGGTCTGTTCTTTGAGGTCAAGCGCACCATGCCCGGCATCGAGACGCATATCTCGACCCAAGCGAACATCCATGACGACCGCGGAACCCTTTGGTGCCGCGAGCAGGGCGCCGACCGCGTGACCCTCTCGCGCGAGCTTTCCATCGACGAAATTGCCGCCATTCACGATGCCGCGCCCGATGTGGACCTCGAGGTCTTTAGCCACGGCGCCATCTGCTTTTGCTACTCGGGTCTGTGCCTGCTGTCGAGCTTTGCCATGGCGGGCCGCTCGGCCAACCGCGGCATGTGCGCTCAGCCCTGTCGCCTGCCTTACGAGCTGATCGACGAGAACGGCCGCACGCTCTCCCCTGCCGGTCGCGAGCGCGCTCTATGCCCGCGTGACACCAACACCTCACAGCTTGTTCGCCGTCTGTATGATGCCGGCGCCGCGTCTCTCAAGCTCGAGGGCCGCATGAAGGCCCCCGATTACGTGTACTCCATCGTCGACGTGTATCGTCATCAGATTGATGACATGCTGGCCGATGTTTCGACCTCTAAGGATGAGGATGCCGCCCGCCAGCGCCAGCTCAAGCGCTGCTTTAACCGCGACTTTACGCATGCCTACCAAGACGGTACCTCGGGTGACGAGATGATGAGCTACGAGCGCTCCAACAACCGCGGCCAGATCGTGGGCACGGTGCTTGGTAGCCGCCTGGCCAACCGCGATGTGCGCGGGCTCAAGCCCGACGACCG
>CAJLLN010000081.1:0-7301 GCA_905207495.1 uncultured Collinsella sp.
AGCGACCTGGGTGCCGAGGAGGCCCCGTGCGTCTACGTCGCCAACGCCGGCAAGGAGCTGCGCCAGAACGTCTTTGCCATTACGCAGACGCTTCGCGCCGCAGGTATCGTGACCGAGGCAGACTATCAGGGCCGTTCGCTCAAGGCCCAGTTTAAGCAGGCCGACAAGGTGGGCGCCAAGCTCATCCTGGTCTTGGGTGGCGACGAGCTTGCCGCCGGCAAGGTCAAGGTGCGCGACATGGAGAGTCACGACGAAGTTCTCGTCGATCTGGCCAACGTGGTCGAGGCGGTTCGCGAGCGTCTGTAGCGCATCTTTTTGAGCTGCGGGCCTGCCAACGTGCCCTGCTCATGGAGAGCGATTGTTACGGGGGTGTTTCGCATTTATGCGGAATGCCCCCGTTTGTGTATGCCGTCCACCGAGAAATACGACCATTTGGGGCAAAAACCCTTGCAATGCAGAAAATACTTTTGTGTGGTAAAGCGCAATCAGCTCCGAAAGTTTTTGCCGAGTGCCTATAATGAATACCGCATGTTACGTGCATAGAAGGAGGAATGGGAGGAAACGTGGCTGAGAACCTAAGCAACCAGTCTGTACCCGAAGCCGCGGCGCGCGTCGCTGCCGTGGTCAACCGCCTCGTTAACCGAATCGGCTCGAATGCCGAGTCCAGGGAGCGTCTCGCCGAGATCGAGATCCCCGAGGAGCTGCGCGACAATCTGGCGCTGTTCTTGCGCCTGGAGCGCCGTGTGCTTAGCGAGTATGATCCCGAGATCGCGGACCTGTTCGACAAGATTTTGACAGCCGAGATTGTGGTCAATGCCGGCAACCCCGGTACCTGCGCTGCCGACGAAGCCGTCGACGAGCAGGGCGTGCCCACCGCCGACGAGCCCACTGCCGTGGCATTTCGTGAGGTCGTCGATTTGATCGACAGCCTGCCGCTCGATAAGCAGCAGGTCATCGTTCGCGCCTTTACGAGCTTTTTCCATCTGGCAAACCTGTCGGAGGAGAACTACCGTGTGGCGCAGCTGCGCGAGCGCGAGGCCGGTGCGTCGACCGATACCGAGGTCGATCCTGCCAACGAGCTTACCGTTGCCTATCACCAGCTGGTGAATGAGCTGGGTGTCGAGGGTGCCAACGAGCTGCTCGACAAGCTCGAGTTCCACCCTGTCTTTACCGCACATCCCACCGAGGCCCGTCGTAAGGCCGTCGAGGGCAAGATCCGCCGTATCTCCAACCTGCTGGAGGAGCGTCCGCGTCTGGGCGGCTCCGACCTGGTGGAGAACGAGCGCCATATGCTGCAGGAGATCGACGCCCTGGTGCGTACGAGTCCCATCGCGCTCAAGAAGCCCACGCCGGTCGAGGAAGCCGATACCATCATCGACATCTTCGATAACACGCTGTTCGACGTTATCCCCGTTATCTATCGTCGTTTTGACGATTGGGTGCTGGGCGACAAGGCCGGTACTGTGCCGCCGCTGTGCCCGGCGTTCTTCCATCCCGGCAGCTGGATCGGTTCCGACCGCGACGGTAACCCCAACGTCACCGCCAAGGTGAGCCGTGAGGTCGCCGCCAAGTACTTTACGCACATGGTGCTCAAGCTCGAGGACAAGTGCCGCCACATCGGCCGCAACCTCACGCTCGAGGCTACCTACAGCAAGCCGTCGGCCGAGCTCATTAACCTGTGGAACCATCAGGTCGAGATGAGCCCTCGTTACACGGCCCGCGCCGAGCTGATCTCCGAGCACGAGCCGCATCGCGCCGTCATGCTCGTCATGGCCGACCGCCTGAACGCCACCGTCCGTCGTATCACCGACACCATGTACCACAGCGCCGACGAGTTCCTGGATGACCTGCGCGTCGTCCAGCGTTCGCTGGCCGCCTGCGGTGCCGTCCGTGCTGCCTACGGCCCGGTCCAAACCATCATCTGGCAGGTCGAGTCCTTCGGCTTCCACATGGTCGAGATGGAGTTCCGTCAGCACTCCGTGGTGCACGCCCGCGCCCTCAAGGATATCCACGAGAACGGTATCCATGGCGACCTGCAGCCCATGACGCGCGAGGTCATCGATACCTTCCTCGCTATCGGCTCCATCCAAAAGCGCTACGGCAAGAAGATGGCGCACCGCTACATCATCTCGTTCACCAAGAGCGCCCAGCATGTGGCCGACGTCTTTGAGCTTGCCCACCTGTCCTTTGCACACGAGGAGGATGTCCCCGAGCTCGACGTGATCCCGCTGTTCGAGCAGCTCGAGGACCTCGAGGGCTGCGTCGACGTGCTCGACCAGATGCTTACGCTGCCTGTGGTGCAAAAGCGCCTTGCCCAGACCAACCGCCGCATGGAGGTCATGCTGGGCTATTCCGACTCCTCCAAGGATGCCGGTCCTACCACGGCCATGCTTGCGCTGCACTCCGCGCAGGAGCGCATTGCCAAGTGGGCAGAGAAGAACGATATCGACCTGGTGCTCATGCACGGTCGCGGCGGTGCCGTGGGCCGTGGCGGCGGCCCGGCCAACAAGGCCGTGCTGGCGCAGCCCAAGGGTTCGGTCAATTGCTTCTTTAAGCTTACCGAGCAGGGCGAGGTCATCTTTGCCCGTTACGGCAACCGCACGCTGGCTCAGCGCCATGTTGAGTCCGTTGCCGCCGCAACGCTTTTGCAGTCGGCCCCGAGTGTCGAGAAGACCAACACCGAGACCACGCAGAAGTTCTGGGATATGGCCGAGAAGCTCAACGCCGTAAGCCACGAGCGCTATCTGGACCTGCTGAACACCGAGGACTTTACACCGTGGTTCTCGACCGTGACGCCGCTGACCGAGGTCGGTCTGCTGCCGATCGGCTCGCGTCCTGCCAAGCGCGGTCTGGGTGCCAAGTCGCTCGACGACCTGCGTACCATTCCGTGGATCTTCAGCTGGAGCCAGGCGCGCATCAATCTGGCTGCTTGGTACGGCCTGGGTACCGCCTGCGAGCAGTTTGGCGACCTGGACCAGCTTAAGGCTGCCTACCAGGAGTGGCCGTTCTTCCGCACCTTTATCGACAACATTGAGATGTCGATCGCCAAGACCGACCAGCGCATCGCCAAGATGTATCTGCACCTGGGCGATCGCCAGGATCTGTCCGAGAAGGTCTTCACCGAGATGCAGCTCACGCGTAAGTGGGTCCTTGCCATCGTCGGTGACGAGTGGCCGCTGCAGCGCCGCCGCGTGCTCGGCTGCGCTGTCCGCGTGCGTAACCCCTACGTCGACGCCCTGTCCATCGCCCAGGTCCGCGCCCTTCGCGAGGTGCGTATGAACCAGGACGAGATGGCCGAGGAGAAGAAGGCCGAGTACATGAGCCTGATTCTTTCGACTGTGACCGGCGTCTCGGCAGGATTGCAGAACACGGGGTAATCGATAGCCCTGTGGCTCTCACCGGGACCCGATGGGTTTCCCTCTGAATGCGTCCTCGCACTTGAAGCCCCCTTATCCTGCTCCTTCGGAGCTGCGGATAAGGGGGCTTCGTGCTGCGGAGTGCATTCAGAGGGAAACCCATCGGATCCCTTCGTCCTCGGTCTTCTGGGGTTAAAGCTAAAGGGAATAAGGCGCGCTTCGCGCATAGCGTGGAGTGCGGCGAGGGCTTCTTGCGTCCTGCGGAGTGTGCCTAAAAGTAAACTAATGGCGGGCCCTGCGATGTCCGGTCTTCGGCGGATCAGCCGCTGGGTGAGGGTGGTGCTTGGGGCGACGTGCAAAAAACGGAGTTTTCAGCAGCCAAAGATTGATGCATAAGGCCATAGCCGGCTTTCGCTGCCTTTGTTGATGCTTTTGCACGACGATTGGGCTTTGGCGACGATCATATATGGCTGGTTTCTCGCCGCATGCTATCCAGATGGGTCGAGTCATGAGGACTATCTACCTTTTGAAAGATTTTTGGCACCAAAATCTTATCCCGCGATGCTGGATACTCGCAAAAATGCACGCTCCGGAGGGTACTACCCAGTTATGGCCAGAAATCCATGCGCCATCTTATGCAATTAATTAATGAATTTATGCAAAATGGCTTACGTGCGTACGTCTCGGACTAGATGTTTGCCTCGGCGCTGCGTAAATCATCCTGTCTATAGTGTCTTTGACAGGCGGCCGCGGTCCCGTTTGGGGTCGTGGCCGTTTTGTTGTGGGTCAAATATGAACGTTGTGTTAATGAGTCGGTGGACGGTGGTGTTTTTCGGTGAGCGGCGTATCCTTCCAACGGTTTATCTAGTGTGTCAGTTGAAAAGGAAGAGGGCGCTCGTCATTGTTTGAATGTGAACTGCCGTTTGACCACAAGACGTTGCATCTGGAGCTCGAGGATAAGAACTTCGCTGGTGTGATGGAGGGTCATCAAAACGAGTTTAAGACCACGAAATCGCAGGAAGAGCTGGTAGAGGAGTCGCTTGCCAATCCTTATGGCTCGCCTTCGCTCGAGGAGCTTTGTGCTGGCAAGAAGGATATCGTCATCATTAGCTCCGATCATACGCGTCCCGTTCCCTCGCGTGTGACGATGCCTATTCTGCTGCATCACATCCATTCTGCTGCGCCCGAGGCTCGCGTGCGTATTCTGGTTGCTACGGGTATGCATCGTCCGTCGACGCACGAGGAGCTCGTCAACAAGTACGGCGAGGAGATCGTTGCCAACGAGGAAATCGTTATGCACGTCGCGACCGATGACAGCATGATGAAAAAGATCGGCACCCTGCCTTCTGGCGGCGAGTGCATCATCAACAAGATTGCTGCCGATTGCGATCTGCTGCTTGCCGAGGGCTTTATTGAGCCGCACTTCTTTGCCGGTTTCTCTGGTAGCCGCAAGTCCGTCCTGCCTGGCATCGCCAGCTACAAGACTATCATGTACAACCACAACGGTCAGTTTGTGAATGATTCCCACTCGCGTGCCGGCAACCTGTGCCACAACCACGTGAGCGAGGACATGTTTGCCGCTGCCGAGATGGCTCACCTTGCCTTTGTGCTTAACGTGGTGCTCAACGGCAAGCACGAGGTCATCGGCTCCTTTGCCGGCGACATTCACAAGGCGCACGAGGCCGGCTGTGAGTTCGTGAAGAGCCTTGCCGGCGTTGAGCCCGTTGAGTGCGAGATTGCCATCACCACTAACGGCGGCTACCCGCTCGACCAGAACATCTACCAGGCCGTGAAGGGCATGTGCTCTGCCGAGGCTACGCTTCCCGAGGGCGGTGTGATCATCGACGTCGCCGGCTGTGCCGACGGTCACGGTGGCGAGGGCTTCTATCACAACATCGCCGACAACGATCCGGCGGAGTTTGAGCGTGCCTGCATCGACCGTCCTAAGGACGAGACCCTGCCCGACCAGTGGACGAGCCAGATCTTTGCCCGCATCCTGGCGCATCACCCTGTGATCATGGTCACCGACCTGTGCGATCACCAGATGATCAAGGATTTGCACATGACGCCGGTCAACACCCTCGATGAGGCGCTCAAGCTCGCCTTTGAGATGAAGGGTGCCGATGCCAAGGTGGCCGTCATTCCCGATGGCCTGGGCGTTGTCGTCGCTCAGCACTAGTACGCGGCCTAAACGAATCGTTTATAACCGACAAGAAAGATAAGGTTTTATGCTTACCAAACTCCTCTGCGAATTCGGCGCAACGGCCCTCATGATCATCTTTGGCGTGGGCGTACACTGCGATACCGTGCTTAAGGGCACCAAGTATCAGGGCTCCGGCCACATGTTTGCCATCACCACCTGGTCTTTTGGCATCTCGGTTGCTCTGTTTATCTTTGGCGGCGCCGTGTGCATGAACCCCGCCATGGTGCTTGCCCAGTGCATCGTCGGCCTGGTGCCGTGGAGCAGCTGCATCCCCTTCATGATTGCCGATATGCTCGGCGGCTTTGCGGGTGCCGTGATCGCGTGGCTTATGTATGCCGATGAGTTCAAGGCTTCCGATGGTGTCGTCGATCCCATTGCCCAGCGCAATATCTTCTCGACCAACCCCACCACCGAGGGCACCAACTATGCCCGCAACTTCTTCTGCGAGGCTATCTGCACCTTCGTGTTCATCAGCGCCATCCTTGCTGCTGCTAACCGTGCTGGCGAGAACGTTCTGATGCTCGCCATCTGCGTCGGTCTGATCGTTTGGGCTGTTGGCATGGGCATGGGCGGCATCACCGGCTTCGCCATGAACCAGGCTCGTGACCTTGGTCCTCGCATGGCCTATCAGGTGCTGCCGATTAAGAACAAGGCTGACAACAACTGGAAGTACGGCCTGCTTGTTCCTGGCATCGCGCCGTTTGTCGGTGCCGCTCTGGCTGCGCTGTTTGTGCACGGTTTCTTGGGCATGTTCTAGTCTGAGGCTACATAGGTTGTCCGCTGCCCGCATGGGGTAACTTCCCGGCGCGTCCTCGGACATGCAAGAAGCCCTCGCTGCGCACTTCGTGCGGCGAGGGCTTCTTGCGTCCTGCGGAATGCGCCGGGAAGTTACCCCATGCGGGCAGCTGCGGGATCCTAGTTGTGTTCGAACAAGCAACCCAACATATAAATCTGAATTTGGATGGGAGGGGCTTGTTGCTGATAGGGGCGTTGGGCTGTTGTTGACACTTTGGGATGCGTGGCGCTCTGGGTTGGGGCTATGCTTTGGGATGAGCTTCTTACTTAGCTGAAGAGGGGCTTTATGGCCGAGAGGTAGTCTTTGGCTACGTCGGCTTTGTCTGCTTGGAAGTTATGCCAGGCCCACCATTGGACCATTCCTACGAAGCTTGAGGCTATGTGGTGTAGTAAGAAGCTTCGGTCCATGGTGCCGGCGGGGCCTGTGGGGTTGGCGGGGACGGTTTCGGCTGCGCGCGACATGATGGTCTTGCGGAGACAGTCGGCGAAGACGCGTGAGCCGGCGCCGGCTACGAGGGCTCGAACGCCCTGACGGCGTTCCCAGAGGTTGTTGAGGATATGCTCGACTTGCACGAGTGGGTCGTCGAGCGGCGTACCATCGTCGTCGAGGGCGTGGGTGCAGATGTCGTTCACGAGCTCGGACAGTAGGTCGTCTTTGCTCTTGAAGAGGCCGTAGAACGTGGCCCGACCAACATGGGCACGAGCGATGATGTCGCCGACGGTAATCTTGCCGTAGTCCACTTCGCGTAGCAGCTCGGAGAACGCCGCAACGATGGCAGCGCGGCTTTTTTCTTTGCGGGCATCCATGGCTATGCATCCACGTGAACGAGCAGACAACGGAGCGTGCCGGAGCAACCCTCGTAGGGGCGCTTACCGGCGCCGTAGCCGACGGCCTCGATGCGGTAGCGGGCCGGTAGGTGCTCGGACGTGCGCAGTGCGGCGACGAT
>CAJLLN010000082.1:0-7280 GCA_905207495.1 uncultured Collinsella sp.
GACAGGCGCTCGCCCTGGGTGCCCCACTTGCCGAGACACTGGCCGCTCAAAGTCGCGAGATCCGTGCGGCTCATCGCGCCGCGGTCGAGCGCGAGATCGAGCGTGCGCCCATCAAGCTGCTGATTCCCACCGGCACACTCATCTTGCCGGCGTTGCTTCTGTCCATATTGGGCCCGCTGTTGGGAGCAGGCGGGATGATGTAGGGAGGAATACATGAACACGATGACTGACGTTGCTGGCAAGGTCTGGAGCTGGGCTGTTTGCCAGTCAATTCGCGCTCGCCAGCATGCCGGGGAGCTACTGCAGGAGGAGAGTGCGCAGGGCACCACCGAATACGCCATCTTGGTCGGCGTGCTCGTGGTGATCGCCATCATTGCCATTGTCGCATTTAAGGGCAAGGTCCAAGATCTATGGAACGCTATCAGCGAGGGCATCAACAGCCTGTAGAGGGCGAGCGCCCCATCGGGGTGCTGCTGGTGTTTGCTTGCCTGACCGTGGCGATAGCGGCGGTGCTTTGGGGGCTTAACGCCGCGCGGCAGCAGCGTCCTGGGGCCGCCTTCGATTCGGGCTCAGATTCGGCGGTGGCGTCTCAAAAAGATGAGATGCGAGATGCGGACGATTCGGATGTCGCTGTCACGGCGCAAACCTTTCTGCGGACGCTCGACAAGCGATCTGGCACTGCGACGGATTCACCTGAGGACAACGCGATTGCGGTCCGGCTTGCATGGTCCGAGGACCGACCGATGACCGAGGCAGCGGCGGATATGTTACGCGCCTACCGCGAGGTGCCAACGGCCCAGCTCGCCCTGAGCGGCTATCTCGATATTAAGGGCAACGTATGGGGCGCCATCGTGCGCGATGGGCGCGGCTGGGTCGATATGGTGACGGTTGCCGCGGATGCTGGCGATGCTTCGTGTCGTCTGCGCGCCGTGCGTCTGGTCCCGCAAACAATAAGCTCAAAGGAGGGATCGTGAAATGCATGGCATTCTGCGTGAGGAATCTGCCCAGGCGACGGTCGAATACGCCATCGTCACGGTGGCGCTGTTATCGATCGTGCTGGCGATTGTGGGACTTTGGCGTGCTGGCACCGATGGACGCTTGGCGGCGCTGGTTGAGCGGGCGGCATCCCATGGCGTTGCCTCGACGTCGGTTATCGACGCCGCTGCGGGCGCTAAGGACATCGCGTTGTATTGATATCGCGCGCGAGGACCGGGCGCAGTCTACGGTCGAGGCCGCTTTTTTGCTGCCGACGTTTCTGACGCTCATCCTTCTCGCACTGCAACCGGTGTGCCTGCTTTATGCGCGCGCGGTCATGGAGTCTGCCGCCGCCGAGACCGCGCGGCTCATGACCACGACGACGGCGGAGGACGACGATCTTAAGGAGTTCACCCTCCGCCGGCTTGCCGCAGTGCCCAACGTTTCGATCTTTCATGCCGGCGGGCCGCTGTCGTGGGATGTCGAGCTTAGCCGGGCCGATGCGGGCGGCGTCTCGTCCGTGTCCGTTTCCGGCGAGGTCAAGCCGTTGCCTGTGATCGGTGCGTTTGCGCAGGTTATGGGTGGTACCGCCGAGGGCGGCTACGTTGAGCTCAAGGTCGATGTCTCGTATCAATCACGTCCCGAATGGCTGGAGGGAGATTATGATTCGTGGATTGCTGCATGGGATTAAGCGTTTCTGGTCTAGACGCGTTTTGACGCGCCGTCCGAGCTGCCATCGCAAGCGAGGCGGCTTTATGGGTCGAGCCGGTATCGACCTGTTTATCGAAGACGGTGCCTACACCACGCTTTCCTCTGCGGTGGTCATCTTGGTGGTGCTCACGCTGCTGTTTTCGTCGACGGCGGCGATATGGAGCATGTCGCGTGCCGGGGATACCCAGGTGGCGGCCGATAGCGGCGCGCTGGCAGGCGCCAATGTGGTGTCGTCCTATCACACGGCTGCCACGGTGGTGGATGCGAGCATTTTGAGTTTGGGCCTAGCGGGGTTTGCCACGATCGGGACGGGCCTGGTCGCCATCCTCATCCCGGGTGCCGAACCAGTTGCCGGCAATATGGTCGACACCGGGATTGAGATCATTAAAACGCGCAACAAGTTTGCCAAAAGCGCATCGGAAGGCTTACAGAAAATCGAGACGGCTCTGCCGTATCTGATCGCCGCGCGTGCCACGCAGGCGGTGTCGGCGCAGGATACCGATAGTGTGACCTATACCGGTACGGCGCTTGCCGTGCCCAAGACATCCGAGTCGGACTTCGCTGCGCTCGAGGGGTCCGAGATCTCGACCGATGCCATTAAAGGCACATCAGATGATTTAGAGCGTGCGGCCGAGGAGCTGCGGAAGGCCTCGGAGGAGACGGCGAAGGCTAAAGAGCGCGCTTGGCTGGCGGATTGTGGCGGGTCGGACGAGAGTTCGATTGGCAAGTACTCGTGTATGTGGGAGCGTGCGAAAAAACTAGCAGAACTATCTGACAGCCAGAACCGTCATGAAAAGTCGAGCATCACATGGGAGCCGCAAATAGCGCTCAATCGCGCGAAAACCTATTACCGACAGCGCTTGGCGAATGAAAAACCTCAGGGATCGAGCGTCGAGATGAAAGCGCAGTCAGCCGCTCGAAAAGCGTTCTATGCCTATGCGATTGAAGAGGTCGATCGAGCATACATAAAAGATGATGGCGAACGGTTTTCTGCCTATATCCCACTATTGCCGCGTGTCCCAAACGAGGTGCGGCCGACCGAACTTTACACCGATGCCGCATGGCCTGTAAGCAACAACGACGGCAGAACATACCTGCATTATGGAGTCGAATGCCCCGTCTATCAGAAAGGGACTCCGAGTGGGCTGGCATCTGTTGCTGATTATGATGGTCGTGATACATGCGAAGCGTGCGGCTTCGGCGTGGTTACGCTTGGAAGCGCCCTAATGCCGCCATCGTTCATCGAAAACGGCTTCGAGTACCACTTTGACAAGTTCAAAGAGGCTCTGGAAGACTACGTCGAATGCCGCAACAAAGAGCTCGAGCTCGAGCGTCAGACCGAAGACGAGGCCGATCGTGCGGGCAATACGTTTGACCAGGCCATCAAGGAGCTTTCGGGCGAGCGCCCGCGTATCGCTCCGCCCGGTCGCAACGGCGTGGTCGCCTTTGCGGTTTCGGGTGCCATCTCGAGCCCCGATGAGCTCAACTCTTCGTTTAACACGGCAGTCAGGCTTGGCGATCGCGGTGCTATCTCTGCCGCGGTGTTGGCGCCCGATGAGGCGACGGCGCAAAACAACGTGCTTTCGCGATTTTTCTCGACATTGAAGGAACGCTCGGGCGGCGTTGCCGGCGTGCTCGACGGCGTCATGGATGTTTGGGGACGGCTGCTCGTAGGATACGGTGATATCCAAGGTTCGGCCGACGAACTTATGGACGAGATGATTAAAGGCCTAGGAGGGGGCAGCGGCGCGTTGGGCTCCATCGCATCGTGGCTCGGCGATACCGTTTCGGCGTCCGTGGCGGCGCTGGGTTTGGAACCGTGCGACTTGCGCCTGCGAAAGCCGGTGCTGACCGATTCCGCCAATGTCATTAAGAGTCCGGGGTCTGACATTGCGGGTCTCTCTCAAGCGCAAGACAAACTGCGAAGTATTCCGTTGGGCGTGACCGATCCCAAGGCGCTTTGCGAGGCGTTGGAATATCAAGTCGAACGCACCATTAGCGGCACGGTGTTCACACTTGCGGAGATTCCTCTGCCCGGCGGCGGCTCCATCCCGCTCACCGTCGATGTCGCCACGCTGGTTGGCGCTCTGGGCGGTGGGTCGTAATGAGTATCCGCATGCGTCTGCGCGAGGAGCGCGCCCAAGCGACGGTTGAGATGGCAGTGGTTACGCCCGTTTTGCTGGTGCTGGCACTCATCGTGTACAACGTCATGGTCTTTGCCAGCGCTGTCGCGCGCTTCGACCGCGTGGTGCCCGACATCGTGTTGGCGCACGCTGTGGCACCGGGCGGGGAGGGTGACGAGAACTCTGCCGATGCCTCGGTGACGGTCCAGACTCAAATTCTGAATGCCATGGAAGGCTATGACTTGCAGATCGAAGTGTCGAGCGAGCAAGGCGCGAAGGCATCAGATGGTGGCCTGCTCTCCCTATCCGGTACGTTTAGGACCTACACCTGCACCATGCACTATGAGCCGTGGCCGACTTCTCTCAGCATCGCTGGCGTTTCGCTGGGGGCGCCGACAACGTTGTCGCACGAGCGCGCGGTGACGGTCGATCCATGGCGTCCGGGGGTGGTCATGTGACCGCGGTCTCGTCCTATATCGCCTACGCACGGGCGCTCAACAGGTTGGGCTGGACGCCGGCCGAGTTTGTGGTGGCGGAGTCGTTTACCGTGCGTCTGCGCGGCATGCTGGGACGGCGGCCGGTTGCCGCCAACGGCCTGCCGCTCGTCATGGCGTTTCCACGCTGCTCTTCGGTCCATACGTGTTTTATGGCCTATCCCATCGACATCGCCTTCATCGATCGCGACGGCAATATCCTCGCGCGCTACGAAAACGTATGTCCCTGGTGTATGTGCTCCTGCCCCGGCGCCTGGGCGGTATTGGAACGCCCTTCAATCCTCGCTACACCTCCCGCCCTCCAACAAGTGCCGGCTTAAGAATTGGCGACAGCGGACTTTCGTCATACGAAATTGGTTAAGATGGAGGAGGAGATGCATGGATGTCGAGATTCATCCCAACGCCAAAAAGCACCTGACGGAAAAGCAGGTGCTTGGTGCCTGGTTCGCGGTTACTGAGTGCATTCGCTGCGAGTCGGAGGACGAGCCGCCGAGATGGCTTGCCATTGGATGGCTTCCAGATGGTCGAAGTGTGGAACTTGTTGCGGTCGAACTAATTCGTGGATGGCTCATTATTCATGCCCTGTCTCCGGTTCAGAAGAAATTCTGGCAAGAGATCGAGCGAGCTCGGCAGAGGGGTTGATGATGGGCAAGACGTATACGGCCGCTAATGGTCAGGTTGTAACGGATGAAATGATTGACGCGTGGTGCGAGTCGTACGAGCTCGGAGAGTTTCCGGATGGCGAACACACCGTTGGTGGGATCGTGCATGGACGGCCCCCGCTCTCAGGTGAGGGGACGGCAACGCTGTCGGTCAAGATTCCTCTGGGAATGAAGGAGGCCATTCGTCGACGGGCGGCTGCCGAGGGGATGACGCCAAGTGAGTTTGCCCGTGCGGCTCTGAGTGAAAAACTTCTTGCTGCCGACTGATGCCTCTGACGTGCCGATTTATAGAACCGAGGCTGTGCTCAAAAACTTTTTTAAAATTCTCGGTTGACCGGAACGCGTCCTTGGTTATACTAATCAAGCCTTGAAACAAGGCACACCTCAAATGGCTGGGTAGCTCAGTTGGTAGAGCAGAGGACTGAAAATCCTCGTGTCAGGGGTTCGATTCCCTTCCCCGCCACCTTGAATTGACTAGGACCTCTGCAAAGGGGTCCTTTTCTTTTATCGAGGGCTCTGCGGAAATTGCGTCCCGGAATTTGGCTTCAGAGTGGGATGCGTTTTCCGCTTTGAGGCCGCTTGGGAAAGCGCGACCCGGAATCCGGCGTCAGAATGGGATGTGCTTTCCTTTTGCGGTCTTTGGCGGAAACTGCGTCCCAGATCCCGCGCTCAGAACGGGATGCATTTTCCGGTTGAGGCCTCGAACGGAAAATGCATCCCAGTCTTTTGCGAAAAACGGGATGCGCTTTCCGGCCGCCTACTTCCGGCGCATATGTACATCTCGGCGCGCCATCTCGGGCCCGCCCAGACATTCCTCCCGCTTTTGCGCCACTTTACAGACCGTTCGGTCGTCTGTCCGCACGCGCGGGTATACTCAAAACGATACTTTTCCTGTGCAATACGATGCAGGCTCAGCCTGCACGATCCGAAGGGGGCAGTGATGGAGAGGATACTCGGCGTTAATCTCTCTGGCTGGTTTATTCCCGAGCCTTGGGTGACCCCGTCGCTGTACGCGGCGACCGGTGCATCCAACGCGGCCGAGCTGCAGGAGGCCATGGGCGCCGCCGCCTATAACGAGCGCATGCGCCGTCATTACGAGACGTTTGTGAGCGAGGACGATTTCCGCCGCATGGCGCAGATCGGTCTCAATGCCGTGCGTCTGCCGGTGCCCTGGTATGCCTTTGGCTCGCAGGAGTCCGATGCGTCCTACATCTCGGTTGTCGACTACATTGACCGTGCGATTGAGTGGGCTGCCAAGTACGACATCCGCGTGCTGCTTGATCTAGCAACTGTGCCCGGTGGCCAGGGCGATTCCAATGATTCGCCCGCCACGCCAGAGGCTGTTGCCGAGTGGCATTCGTCCACCAACGGTCGTCATGTCGCGCTCGACGTGCTCGAGCGCCTGGCCGATCGCTACGGCGAGGCCGAGAGCCTGCTGGGCATTGAACTGCTGGATACGCCGCAGATGAGTGTCCGCAAGAGCCTCTTCACCATGACGGATGGCATTCCGGCGCACTACCTGCGCAACTTCTATCGCGATGCCTATGAGCTCGTCCGTTCGTATATGCCCGAGGATAAGATCGTCGTCTTTTCGTCGTCGGGGCATCCCAGCGAGTGGAAGCATTTTATGCGCGGCGCCAAGTACAAGAACGTCTACATGGACCTTCACCTGTACCATTACCGCGACGAATATGCGCTCGATATCACGAGCCCCCGCGGGCTGACGACGGCGATTTCGCGCAACAAGCGCGAGCTCAAAGAAGCGATTTCGACTGGGTTCCCCGTGCTGGTGGGCGAATGGTCGGGCGCGGCGATCTTTGCCAACTCGTCGGTTACGCCCGAGGGCCGCAATGCCTACGAGCGCGTGTTTATCGCCAACCAACTGGCTTCGTTTGCGCCGGCTGCCGGTTGGTTCTTCCAAACGTGGAAGACCGAGAAGCGCATTGCAGCATGGGACGCCCGCGCGGCGCTCGGTACGCTCGAGCGCGGCATGATTGAATAGGTTGATATGACGCAAAACAGCGCCCATACGGGCAAACTCTATGTGGTCGGCACGCCCATCGGCAACTTGGGCGACCTGTCCCCGCGCGTTGGCGAGGCCTTTGCCGCCGCCGATGCCATCTGCTGCGAAGACACGCGTGTGACGTCAAAGCTGCTGATGCACCTGGGCATTTCCAAGCCGCTTGTCCGTTGCGACGAGAATGTGATCGCCAGCCGCGCCGCCGGCCTGGTCGACCGTCTGCTGGCGGGGGAGACCCTCGCCTTTGCCTCGGACGCCGGCATGCCGAGTGTGTCCGATCCCGGCCAGGCGCTGG
>CAJLLN010000083.1:0-7060 GCA_905207495.1 uncultured Collinsella sp.
GGGAGGCCTCGCGGCCTCCCCCTTTTTGCGTTTGCGGGCTTTTGTCTCACATAGTAGCTGTGTTTTATAACCCTCGTTTGTCGCATCTTCTGTGAACGGGCTACAATAACTTAGTCTGTGCGATATGGAGGTGAACATGGCTGAAGCTGGTATCGGCGTTGATATCGTCGAGATTTCCCGTATGAAATCAATTCTTGAAAAGACGCCGTCGTTTGCTCGGCGTGTGTTTACCGAAGAAGAGCGTGCGTATTGTGATGCATCATCGCGTCCCGCTGCTCACTATGCCAGCCGCTTTGCTTCGCGCGAGGCGGTACTTAAAGCTCTCGGCACGGGTTTTAGTCAAGGCGTTGGTCGCAAGGATGTTTCGGTTACGCGTGATAAACTCGGCAAACCGAAAGCGCTGCTTTCGGGCCGTGCTCTCGAGATCGCTCAAGAGCTGGGTGTTGTTGAGGTCGCTCTTTCCATTACGCTTACAGGAGACTTAGCCGTTGCGAATGCCATCGCGATTACCGAAGATGCTCGGCCTAAGCCAAAAGAGGAAAAGGTGAGTACCAAGAAACGCGTAGCGCAGACATTTAAAGAGGCTCGCTCTGTTTTAGATGAGCTTGAGCAGCTGCAGAATTCAGCATTGACGGAGCACCTGGGCGATGCTTCGCAAGATACGCTAGGAGCATAGATGAAACCGGTTTTGAGTACCGAAGAAGTCGTTCGTCTCGAGGATATCATCGAACGCGAAGGGACTTCGAAGGCCGAGCTTATGGAGCTCGCGGGTGAGTTTGCCGCCAACGAGATCTTGAAGCTCAATCCCGATCGGGTTCTCGTTCTGGTCGGTTTTGGTAATAATGGCGGCGACGGTTGGGTTGCCGCCGATATTCTGAGCCATAAGGGTGTGGACGTCGATATCGTTTCTCCGGTTGAGCCGGATGAGATTCCTGCTGCTCTGGCACGTCATGTTGCTCGTCGTACTGCCGGCCGCGATGTGCACGTTTGCGTCGGCCCCTCGCGTGATGAACTCGAGGTTTTGATCGATAAGGCCGATGTTGTTGTCGATGCCATTTTTGGTACCGGTTTTCACGGGAATCTGCGTGTGCCGTTCTCCATCTGGATTCCTACGGTCAATGAATGCGCCGACTGTGTCGTATCCATTGATGTCCCCTCGGGCCTGAATGCCGAGACGGGCGTTGTTGATGACGACTGCATTCGTGCCGAGCATACGGTGACGATGATTGCGCCCAAGATTGGTTTGTATAGCGCCGATGGCCCTGAGTATGCTGGCGATTTGATCTGCGGCAATCTTTACGACCGTCTTGACGAGGTCATCGATGATGTCGACCACGCCGCTGAGATTGTCGAGCCCGGTGACTTAGTTGATTACTTTGTCCCACTACCTACGAATATCGATAAGTATTCCCGTGGCTCTGTGCTTATTGTCGCCGGATCTGCGCAATATCCTGGTGCTGCCATTATGGCGGCCAAGTCTGCAGCTCGCGCGGGTGCTGGTTACGTGGCGGTCGCGGCTCCTGACGCCTGCGCCAATCTTATTCGCATGGCGCTTCCTTCGATTCCCGTCTTTGCTATTCCGTCTGATTCCCGCGGCTCCTTTGGCGCCGCTGCGCGCATGACGGTGTGCGAGATTGCAAAGAAGTACAGCTGCGTACTGTGCGGTCCTGGTATGACGACGTCCGCCGGCGCTATGCAGGTGGTTTCGGGCTTGCTCGAGCTTGATGTACCGCTTATTTTGGACGCCGATGCACTCAACTGCCTTGCTAAGATTGCCATTGACGGTATTGATAGTAATCCCGAGATGTATCGTCGCGAGCAGCCGTTGGTTATGACGCCGCACTATCGTGAGCTTTCGCGTCTGGTTGCCGGTGACGAGGTGAACGACCTTGGTACCGCGATTGCAGCCGCGCAGAAGGTTGTCTGGGCTGCAGGCTCCGACAATCTGGTGGTCATTGCCAAGGGGCCGACGACGGCTATCTGTGGCGTTGAGCGTGTACTGCTGCCGCTCTCGGGTCCGGCTTCTCTGGCAACTGCCGGTTCGGGTGATGTTCTCGCGGGTATTTTGGCCGGCACGCTTGCCACCATGCGCGACGAGATGGATCGTTGGGAGTTGCTGTATTCGTACGCCGTCGCACTTCACAGCTACGCCGGTTTTGCCGCGGCGACGGAGTATGGTGAGAAGAGCGTTATCGCGACCGATCTTATCGACTTGATCGGTCCTGCCATGGAGCTGGCGGCAAAGGATGCGCTCGAAGATCTGGGAATCATGGACGAAGGGTCGGATGACTAATCATGAATAAAGCCGATTTGACGCGCTGGTCCTGGGTCGAGATCGACCGTGGGGCGCTCCGTCGCAACACGAGGGCCTATAAGAACTTGCTGAATCCACGTCAGCGCCTGTGCTGCGTGGTCAAGGCCGATGCTTATGGTCATGGAGCTGTTGAGTGCGCCAAGATCATGTATTCGGCCGGTGCCGACATGTTTGCCGTGGCGACGGTTAACGAGGGCGTTGAGCTCCGACAGGGCGGGATTACGAAGCCCATCCTCATCCTAAGCGAGCCGCCTATCGAGGCCATTCCGACGTTGCTCGAGTTTGATATCATGCCTTCGGTCTATACGTCTGACTTTGCTCTTGCGTATGGCGAATGTGCCGTCGCGGCGGGCAAGGTGGGCAAGTATCATCTCGCCATCGAGACGGGCATGAACCGCATTGGCGTACATTACACGCAGGTGCTCGACTTTGTCCGCGGTATTAATTTCCATCGCGGTATTCAGTGCAACGGCGTATTTACGCACTTCGCCACGGCCGATGAACCTTCGGGCTGGGACTACAAGCTGCAGTGTCAGCGCTTTACCGAGGCCGTTCAGGCCATTAAGGATGCGGGTTTTGAGTGCGGTATCGTGCACTGCGCCAACACGCCGTCCTCGATGCTCGACCCCTCAATGCATTTTGATATGATCCGCGCTGGCGTTGGCTTGTATGGCATGCAGCCGTGCGAGCTGAGTGGCCGCGTGATGCAGCTTGATCCCGTTATGAGCGTCCATGCGCGTGTGACGCGCGTGGCACACCCTGCGATGGGTGAGGGCGTGGGCTACGGTTTTACCTACCGCGTACCGCGTACGCGCGTTCAGATCTGCACGCTGCCGATCGGTTATGCCGATGGCCTATCGCGTACGCTTTCCAATCGTATGGATGTGCTGTATCGCGGCGAGCGCGTGCATCAGGTTGGCAATATCTGCATGGACCAGTTTATGGTCGCCATTCAGTCCAACCCGGCACACGAGATTCCCGAGGCCGAGTATGGTGACGAGATGATCATTGTCGGCCGCGATGGCGATGCCGAGATCACTATGGACGAGATGGCCCGACTGCGCGGAACGATTAACTACGAGGTCGCCTGCGGCTTTGGCATGCGTCTCGACAAGGTCTACGTGTAGGAGCCGCTATGGGCGTCATGCACATCCCGGGCCATACCCATCAGGTGCCGCGTGAGGTCGCACTCGAGGAGATCGAGGCCGTTCTGGGCGATTGTCACCTCTGCCAGCTCTACCAGTCGCGTCACAATATCGTGTTTGGCGTGGGAAATCCCCGCGCTCGCGTGATGTTTATTGGCGAGGCACCGGGCCGCAATGAGGATTTGCAGGGCGAACCCTTTGTGGGGGCGGCAGGCGAGGACCTCAACGGCATTTTGTCCCTGGCGGGTCTTAAACGCGAAGACGTCTACATTGCCAATGTGCTTAAGTGCCGCCCGCCGGGAAACCGCAATCCGCGTCCCGAGGAAGTGCTGGCTTGCTCGCCGTTTTTGCGTGAGCAGATTCGAAGCATCTGGCCCGATATTATCGTGACGCTCGGCAACCCCGCGACGCACTTTGTGCTTAAGACCGAGATTGGCATTACTAAGCTGCGCGGCAGGTTCCACCAGATGGGGCATTTTGTAGTAATGCCCACTTTCCATCCGGCAGCAGCGCTGCGCAATCCGGCATGGCAGGAGCTGCTGGAGGAAGACTTTAAGATGCTGGGCGACTATCTGGAGCGACATCCTGCACCAGAGGACGCCTCGGAATAATAAGGAGCATATATGTCCCTGGAGCGCCTGGGGGTAGGTACTTACAAAACGACTTGCGCTGCCGATACGGAGTACTTTGGCGAGCTAATTGCACCGTGCCTTGAGGACGGCGATGTACTCATCCTGACCGGTGGCCTGGGAGTGGGCAAAACTCACTTTACCAAGGGCGTCTCGCGCGGGCTGGGCGATGGGCATATGGTTACGAGCCCTACGTTTGCGCTCATGGCCGTTCACGATCAAGGTCGTATTCCGCTGTTTCACTTTGATCTATACCGCCTGGAGCATGCCTATGAGCTCGAGGATACGGGCATTTTCGATGTGCTGGGCTATGAGGGTGCTTGCCTGCTGGAATGGGGCGAACAATTCCAAGACGAGCTGACGGATGAGTATCTTTCGGTGACGCTCAAGCGTGATGAGGGCGACAGCGATGTGCGAACGATAACGCTCGAGGCGCACGGTGACCGCGCAATGGAGCTTTCCCATTTGATTGATAAGGCTGTACAAGATGAGCTTGCATAACGACAACGCGCTGGTGGTGGCGCTCGATACTTCGACCGATATGCTTGCCTGCGCGGCAAGCTGGATTGATGGGCAGACGGGCGAGACGAAGCTCGTGAGTGGCGACCATATGTGTCGCCGTCACGCCAACGTTGAGCTCGTGAATACTGTTGATGGCGTGCTGGCTCAAGCCGGTCTGGATTGCAGCGATGTTGGTTACTACGTGGTCGGCCGCGGCCCGGGGTCGTTTACGGGTGTGCGCATCGGCATCTCCACTGCCAAGGGCCTCGCGCGCGGTGCCAATGTTCCGCTGCTGGGCGTGTCGACGCTCGACGCTTGCGCTTGGACGGCGTGGAAGGCTGGCGTGCGCGGCAAGCTTGGTATCTTGGCCGATGCTATGCGCGGTGAGGTATATCCGGCGCTGTATATGCTGGTCGATGAGGGTCCCGAACGTCAATTTGAGCGCGAACACGTGGTCAAGGCCGCCGTGGCGCTCGATGAGTGGCGCCAAGCAGCGGACTGGGACCAGGTTCAGCTGACCGGTGACGGTCTCGTGCGCTATGGCAAGCTGCTGGGTGAGGACGAGACCGCCCGCTGCGTGGAGCGCGACCTGTGGTGGCCTTCGGGCGAGGGCTTGCTGCTCGCGCACGCTGCGGGTGACGGCGATCCGGCTCGCGTCCTGCCGATTTACACGCGCCTTTCTGATGCCGAGGAAAACGAGCGCAAGCGTCTTGGTCTTGCCGAGAGTGCGCAGAGCGAAATTACGGGCGTTGCCGATGAACTCGCCGGTCGTCATCTGCAGTTCCGTCCCATGGGTGCGGCGGATGCCGAGGGCGCGAGCGCGCTAGAGGCTGCCTGCTTTGAAGGTGCCGGACACAAGGCGTGGACGCCGGGCATGTTCCTGTCCGAACTGGGCGAGGACGTCGCTGCGCCGCGTAGTTGGTGGGTGGCACACGACGACGGCAAGCTGCTGGGCCTTGCCGGCGGTATGGTCGTGGACGGTGATGTGCAGATTCTGGATGTCGCCGTCGACCCGGCACATCGCCGTGAGGGCATTGCCCGCAAGCTGCTGTCGCATGTGAGCTATGATGCCCAGATGCTCGGCTGTACCACGGCTTCGCTCGAGGTCGAGGACGGTAACGAGGGAGCGATCGCGCTTTATAACGCTCTGGGCTTTACCGAGGCTGGCCGTCGCCGCGGTTACTACGGTGTTGGCAAAGATGCCATCGTCATGACGGCGCCGCTGCCCTTGGTGCTCCCGGTCGACAACGCTTCGCCCGAGCCGACGGCGGCTGAGCAGCGTGTATGGCCGCTGCCTGCGCCTGGGCGCTCCGAGGGGGAGCGTGCCGAAATTGAGCGCCGCCGCCTAGTGCTCGCTATCGAGAGTTCCTGCGACGAGACGGCCGTGGCGATTATCGATGCGGATGGCAATATGCTGGCCAACCAGGTGTCGACACAGATTGATTTTCATGCCCGCTTTGGCGGCGTGGTGCCCGAGATCGCCTCGCGCAAACACGTTGAGGTGATTGTGAGTGTCGTGGATGCGGCGCTCGAGGATGCCGCAGCATCGCTTGGTCTTGAGGGTGGAGCCATTGCCCCCAGCGAGCTTGCCGCCGTGGGCGTGACACAGGGTCCGGGCCTGGTGGGCGCCCTCGTGGTGGGCGTTGCCTTTGCCAAAGGCTTTGCCTACGCTGCCGGTAAGCCGCTCGTATGCGTCAACCATCTGGAGGGGCACCTGTTTGCCAACTTGCTGGCGCAGCCCGACCTCAAGCCTCCGTTTATCTTTACGCTTGTCTCGGGCGGGCACACCATGCTCGTGCACGTAAAGGCATGGGGCGACTACGAGGTGCTCGGTGAGACGCTCGACGACGCCGTGGGCGAGGCCTTCGACAAGGTGGCCAAGGCGTTGGGCCTGGGCTATCCCGGTGGCCCCATCATTTCCAAGCTGGCCGAGACGGGCAATCCCCGCGCGATCGATTTCCCCCGTGCGCTTAACAGCAGGGGAGACTATCGTTTCTCGCTTTCGGGTCTTAAAACGGCCGTGACGCTCTACATCGAGCAGGAGACCAAGGCCGGGCGCACGATTCACCTGCCCGATCTGGCGGCTTCGTTTGAGGCGGCTGTCTTTGACGTGCAGTACAAGAAGGCCAAAAACGCCCTGCATGCCACCGGGTGCAAGGAGTATTGCATCGGCGGCGGCGTCTCAGCCAACCCGCATCTGCGCGAGATGATGATCAAGAAGCTCGGTCGTCAGGGGATCCGCGTGACGGTGCCGCCCTTGTCTGCCTGTACCGATAACGCAGCCATGATCGCGGAGGTCGCTCGCCGTAAATTCGACCGAGGTGAAATCTCGCCGTTCGACGTCGACGCCGATCCAAACATGACGCTGTAGCTGGTACGGCGCGGTCCCCGGACGGAGGGGCCGGATATAAGGTTTCCTGCTCTACAGTCCTGCGCAAGACGAAGGCCACATTAAGTGGCCTTCTTTGCGT
>CAJLLN010000084.1:0-7015 GCA_905207495.1 uncultured Collinsella sp.
GCGGACACGACTGCCCTTGGGGCCGACGCAGGCGCCCACGGGATCCAGGCGATCGTCGAGCGAGTGGACGGCGACCTTGGAGCGCTGGCCGGGCTCGCGGGCGATCGACTTGATCTGGACGGTGCCCTCATAGATCTCGGGCACCTCCTGCTCAAACAGACGACGCATGAGCTCGGGATGGGTGCGGGAGATGACAATCGGCGGACGGCTGTGCTCGCCACGAACCGGCTGCAGGTTGGAGTTGGGGTCGCGAACGTCGATGATCACGGCCTTGATGTGCTGGTTGTGCAGGTAGCGCTCGCCCATCGGGCGCTCGTTGCGCTCGTTCTCGTAACGACGCTGATCGAAGTGCGGCAGCTCGGCCTCGACGCCCTCGCGGATCTTGACGATCGTGAAGTCGGGCGTGGACTGGAGCACGGTACCGCTGATGAGGTCACCGATGCGGCCGGAGAACTCCTCGTAGATCTGCTCTCGGGCGGAGTTACGCACGATGGCGTTGATCTCGGCCTTGGCGTGCTGGGCAGCGATGCGGCTCGTGTTCTTGGGGGTGACGTCGATCTCCTCGAACTCGGTGAAGTTGCCCTCCTCGTCCATGGAATCGTCGATCGGCTCCAGGCGGTAGACGTAGATCTTGCCGGTGGTGCGGTCGATGGTCACCTTGGCGCCCCACTCAAGATGCAGGATCTCGGCATAGCTCTTGGCGAGCGACTGCTCCAGGCGGTCGATCAGGTAGAGCTGGTCGATGTGCTTCTCCTGGCAAAGCTCCATCAGGGCGGACATCATGTCGGATGCTGCCATCTTACTTTCCTTCCTTCGCGGGCTTGAAGTCGTAGGTGGGCTTCAACTTGCACTTTTTAACATCAGAGAAATCGAGGGTGACGGACTCGCCGTCCTCGAGCTCGAGGGTCACGTTCGTCTCGGTGGCGGCGGCAATCTTGCCGGCGTACTTGCGACGGCCCTCGGTAGCGGTAGAGGTGAGCTCGCAGTTCTCGCCCACAAAGCGGGCAAAGTCACTCGGGCGGCGCAGCGGGCGCGCCATACCCGGGCTCGACACCTCGAGCGTATAGCTCGAAGAGATAGGGTCAAGCTCCTCAATCACATCGCCGACCCACTTGGTGTTGGCCGTGACGTCGTTGAGCGACAGGCTCTGACCCTCGGCACCTTCGATACGCACACGCACGCAGGGGGCCTTGGTGGCACCCACGAGCTCGACGTCGACGATGTCGACATCGTGCTGGGGAGCGACGGCCTCGAGCGCGTCGATGATCGCCTGCTCGGTCTTGGTCTTGACCATTGCGGCACCTCCATCCATACAAAAAAGAAGCGGGGCCGAAACCCCACTTCTTTCAATTACAACTTCATTTGCAAGCAAACTATACCAATAGCTGCGGAAACGTGCAAGCACAGTACGAACCTGCAGGTCAGCGTGTGCACAGCTTCTCCATAAGAATAGGACAATTGGCCGAAGGCAACTAGGCAGATACATGCAAAACGAGGGACGACCCAACCGGATCGCCCCTCGTCTTTTATGCGTCAGTTAAGCGCGCAGTGCCTACTTGACCACCAGGTTGACCAGCTTGCCGGGCACGCAGATGGCCTTGACGACCGTCTTGCCCTCGAGCCACTTGACGACGGCGGCCTCGGCGGCAGCCTGCATATCCTCATTGGAGGCATCGCGGGCAACGTCGACGCGGCCGCGGACCTTGCCGAGCACCTGGACGACGATCTGCACCGTGTCCTCAACGGACTCGGCCAGGTCGAACTCGGGCCAGGCGGCGGTGTAGGCGTTGCCCTCGCAGCCGAGGGCCTCGTGCCACAGCTCGTCGGCCCAGAACGGGCAGATGGGGGCAAGGACGCTCACGATGTCCTTGGCCACGCCGTAGCACAGCGCCTTGTCGCGGGCGGTACCCTCGGTGGCGTTGAGATAGGCGCTCGCCGCGTTGACGAGCTCCATGACGGCCGAGATGGCGGTGTTGAACTGGCCGCGGTCAAAGTCCTCGGTGCACTTGGCGATGGTGCGGTGACGCTCGCGATAGAGCTTCATCGCAACCTCGTCGAGCGCGGACTTGTCGAAGGCCACGTTGGCGTCGCCGGACTGGACGAGCTGCCAAACGATACGCCAGGCGCGCTTGATGAAGCGGTTGGCGCCCTCAACAGCCTTGGGATCCCAGTCGAAGTCCTTCTCGGGCGGGGCGATAAACAGGATCGCCAAACGCATGGTGTCGGCGCCGTAGGGCTCGATGACCGAGCTCGGAGGCACGACATTGCCCTTGGACTTGGACATGGTGTCGCCGTTCTCGTCCTTGACCATGCCCTGGCACAGCAGGTTGGTGAAGGGCTCGTCCACACTCAGCAGGCCCAGGTCGCGCAGTGCCTTGGTAAAGAAGCGGCTGTAGAGCAGGTGCAGAATGGCGTGCTCGATGCCGCCGATGTAGTTATCGACGGGCATCCAACGGTCGGCGGCCTCATGGGAGAAGGGCAGCTCGGTGTTGTGCGGATCGGTATAGCGCAGGTAATACCAGCTGGAGCAGGTGAAGGTGTCCATGGTATCGGTCTCACGCTTGGCCGGGCGGCCGCAGACCGGGCAGGTGGTCTCGTAGAACTCCTTGCACTCGGCGAGGGTCTCGCCGGCGCCCAGGTCCAGGTTCTCGGGCAGCGTCACCGGCAGCTGATCCTCGGGCACGGGCACGATGCCGCAGTGCTCGCAGTGGATGGCCGGGATGGGGTTGCCCCAATAGCGCTGACGGGAAATGAGCCAGTCGCGCAGACGGAACTCGACCTTGCGACGACCGCAGCCCATGGCCTCGAGGTCGGCCACGATCGCAGCCTCGCCCTCGGAGTGCTTGCCGCCGCGCATGCCGGTGTACTTGCCAGACTGGACGAGCGTGCCCTCGGCAGCGTGGGCGCAATCCCAGTCGACGGTCTCGGCATGGAAGGTATCGATGGTCTCGCCGCTGGCCTCGACGGCAGCGCGATCGTCATCGTCCAGGATGATCGGCACGATCGGCAGGTCGTACTTACGGGCAAACTCAAAGTCGCGCTGGTCGCCACAGGGAACGGCCATGACGGCACCGGTACCGTAGTCGGCAACGACATAATCGGCAACCCACACGGGGACCTTCTCGCCGTTGACGGGGTTTACCACATAGCGGCCGGTAAAAGCGCCATGCTTCTCGATGGTGCCCTGGGCACGCTCGACGGCAGAGATATGCTTGGAGTCCTCGACGATCTTGGTCACGGCCTCCTCGTACTCCGTGCCCTCGACGAGCTCGTGCAGACGGGCGTACTCGGGAGCCAGGACAAAGAAGGAAACGCCAAAGAGCGTATCGGCTCGCGTGGTGAAGACGGTGATCTTGCCCTCATCACCCTCGATGGGCTCGCCGTCCTGGTCGCACAGGGTAAAGTCGACCTCGGCGCCCTCGGAGCGACCGATCCAGTTGGCCTGCATCTGCTTGACGCGCTCGGGCCAGCCGGGGAGCTTCTCCAGGTCGTCGAGCAGCTCCTGAGAGTACTCGGTAATCTTGTAGTACCACTGCTCAAGGTCGCGCTTCTCGGGCTCGGTGCCGCAGCGCCAGCACTTACCCTCGGTAACCTGCTCGTTGGCCAGAACGGTCTTGCAGGTGGGGCACCAGTTGACCGGGTTCTTCTTACGGTAGACCAGGCCCTTTTCCCACATCTTCTCAAAGATCCACTGACCCCAACGGTAGTAGTCGGGGCTGCAGGTCTTGACCATGCGATCCAGATCGTAGGAGAAACCCATGCGCTTCATCGTGGCGAGCGCCTGGTCCATGTTCTTATACGTCCAGGCGGCAGCCTGCGTGTTGTGCTTGATGGCGGCGTTCTCGGCGGGCAGGCCAAAGGCATCGAAGCCGATGGGATGCAGCACGTCGTAGCCGCGCATGCGGGCCTGACGGGCCATGGCATCGCCGATGGTATAGTTGCGCGCGTGGCCCATGTGCAGGTCGCCCGACGGATACGGGAACATCTCGAGCACATACTTCTTGGGCTTGCTGTCGTCGGTGTCGACGGCAAAGAGGTTAGAGTCCTCCCAGGCCTTCATCCACTTGGACTCAATGGCCTGCGCGTCGTAGGCAGGGATCTCGTCCTTATGATCTGTGCAATCGCACATATCAGCTCCTTTAATCTTAGCTGGGGTCGGTCGGCTTAGCTTTATTCGCTACTGCGGACAGTCCTGCGCAAGACGAAGAGCACATTAAGTGCTCTTCTTTGCGTGCGGAACTTGTAGCAAACAAAGCTAAGCCGACCGACCCTAAGGTTAACTTGACTGATGATAGCAAATACGACAAGCGAGATGCCTGCGACTTGCAGGCATCTCGCTTTATCTAAATAACGTGGTTGTGAATCAACCGCTAATTGTTACCCGCCCAAGCATGATCGGGTTTTCCAGGTGCCGCAGATTGCCGTGAAAGAGGAGCGCCGCGTACTTTGGTACGCGAGCGACGGTTTGAACGGCAAGGTGCGGTGCTTGGGAAAGCCGCTTAGCGGTAGCTAACGCTTTGCTGAGAATCCTTCACGACTACGTCGTGGGCGCCGCCTTCGACGATTGAGGTCGAGCTCACCAGGGTCAGGCGTGCCTTTTCCTGGAGCTCGGGGATCGAGAGGGCACCGCAGTTGCACATCGTGGACTTGACCTTGTAGAGCGTGCCGCCCACGCCGTCCTTGAGGGAGCCGGCGTAGGGAACGTAGGAATCGACGCCCTCGACGAAGCTGAGCTTCGCGGCACCACCCAGGTCGTAGCGCTGCCAGTTGCGGGCACGTGCAGAACCCTCGCCCCAGTACTCCTTCATGTACTGGCCATTGACATTGACGCGCTCGGTCGGGCTCTCGTCAAAGCGCGCGAAGTAGCGGCCCAGCATCATAAAGTCGGCGCCCATGGCAAGGGCGAGCGTCATGTGGTAGTCGTAGACAATGCCACCATCGGAGCAAACGGGCACGTAGACACCGGTCTCCTCGTAGTACTCGTCGCGGGCGCGGCAGACATCGATCAACGCGGTGGCCTGGCCACGGCCGATACCCTTGGTCTCGCGGGTAATGCAGATGGAACCGCCGCCGATACCGACCTTGATGAAGTCGGCACCGCAGTCGGCCAGGAAGCGGAAACCCTCGGCGTCGACAACGTTACCGGCACCGACCTTGACGTCCTCGCCGTAGTTGGCGCGGATCCACTCGATAGTGCGCTTCTGCCACTCGCTGAAGCCCTCGGAGGAGTCGATGCACAGAACGTCGGCACCGGCCTCGATGAGCAGCGGCACGCGCTCGGCATAGTCGCGGGTGTTGATACCGGCGCCGACCATGTAGCGCTTGTCGTTATCGAGCAGCTCGTTGGGGTTGGTCTTGTGGCTGTCGTAGTCCTTGCGGAACACAATGCCCATGAGGTGATCGTTGTCGTCGACGATTGGCAGGGCGTTGAGCTTGTTATCCCAGATGACGTCGTTGGCAACCTTGAGGCTGATGTTCTTGTCGCCCACGATGAGCTGCTCACGCGGGGTCATGAACTCGGAGACCTTCGTCTGGTGGTCATCGCGACTGGGACGATAGTCACGGCTGGTGACGATGCCCAGGAGCTTACCCTTGGGAGTGCCGTCGTCGGTAACCGGCATGGTGGAGTGACCGGTCTTCTCCTTGAGCTCGATGACCTGCTCCATGGTCATGTCGGGGGTCAGCGTGGAATCGGACTGAACGAAGCCGGCCTTGTGATCCTTGACGGCCTTGACCATGGCGGCCTCGGACTCGGCGCTCTGGGAACCGTAAATGAAGGACAGGCCACCCTCGGTAGCGAGCGCGACACCCATGTCGACGCCCGAGACGGACTGCATGATGGCGGAAACCATGGGGATGTTCAGGGTGATTGCCGGCTTCTCACCGCGCTTAAAGCGGGTTAGCGGCGTCTTAAGAGAGACGTTGTTGGGGATGCACTGCGAGGACGAGTAACCAGGGACCAGCAGATACTCCGAAAACGTGTGGGACTCACCGGGAAAGAACGTAGCCATGTTTCTCCTTTTTCCATGCGACCGGTCGGCTGCAGGCCTCGTAGGACCCAGCCCAACCTTGGGCGCCCAATACTGGGGAAGTATCTTAACGCACTTTGACTGCTACAATGCATGATTTAAGAAGAGCACACGAGGGTTTGACGCAGGCTTTGCGTTTGCCCAGCAAACACTTTAGCGGGAAGACGTGGAGCACATGGAGTACAAGACGACGGCAAAGTTGGTTATTCAAGCGTGCGATAAGGATCTGCCGGGCGTGTTCGGCCACGGCTGCGTCTTGCTGCTGCAGGGTATTGCCCGCGAGCACTCGCTCAACCGCGCCGCCAAGAGCATGGGCATGGCGTATTCCAAGGCTTGGCGCATTGTGAACGAAGCCGAAGGCCAGCTGGGCTGCAAGCTCATCGAGCGCGACGGCGCCCGCGGATCCACGCTCACGCCGGCCGGCGAGCGAGCCATCGCGGTCTACGAGGAGCTGCAGGCCGACATCAACAACGTCATCGCCACCAAAGCCGACGCCCTCATCGCAAGCATCAACCACAGTAGCTAATTTGGGACGGGGCTTTTTTAGCTACCCATCCAGAGTATTCTTGACTCATAGCCAAAAATTGACATTGGGTAGCTAAAAAAGCCCCGTCCCAAATTAGCTAGTTGCGGAGGGCGTTGTCTAGGGTGGCGGCCACGATCAAGGGGTTGTCGGTGCCGGCAAAGAAGCGGATTGTGCTCCCCTGCTTGCCACGCGGAGCCGAAAGGCGCGTTGTTGGGCCGCCTGCGGGTGATGTGCGGAATCCATCCGGCAGCATGCTGAAGAATTCGCCCGCAGTGCAGTCCATCAGGTCAAATTCAACTGCCGTGCCAAAGCCGTGCTCGAGGATTCCCGTTGCAACCGCGTGGTCGGGATGCGAGGTCAGCCCGGGATAGCGCACGCCGTGCACCATCTCGTTCGCGGCCAAATACTCGGCCAGTGCACGCGCGCGGTCGAAGTGTGCCTGCATGCGGGTGTCGAGCGT
>CAJLLN010000085.1:0-6907 GCA_905207495.1 uncultured Collinsella sp.
GCGGTGCGCGCGGGCTGTTTCGGCTGCGCCGTAAACGTGCGAACCGGCGCGCGCAGCCCCTCAACAGGCTCGGTGCCGCTAGCGTCCAGGTACGCCAGCGCTGTGGCGATGGCGTGTTTGCACATACCGGGGTAACGATAGGCAGCGGGGCAGTCGCAGTCGTAGTCGATTACCTCGTGCTCGTCCATGTCGAGCGCCACGTGCGTCTTGTACAGGTCGCCACGCGAACCGCGCACCGAGCCCTCAACCGTCACGTTTTTGGAGAAGCGCGAGCCGCTGTCCTCAATCGACAGCACGGCGCCGTTGAGCATGAGCGAGCGGCCCTTCATAAAGGTACCGCTCAGCGCCGCCTCTTTCCGGAGTGCCTGCACAAACGTCCCCTGTGCCATCACTTCCTCCAATCTCACGCGGACCAGCAAGGTCGCCCTTAGATCACCGTCACGCGGCCCTGGTTACCCACGATGGCCTTGGCCTCGGCCAGCAGCGGAATCGAGCGCGCGTTGACCTTAGCAGGTACCTCGGCACGCAGCACGCGCCCGTCCACCTGCTCGATAAAGATCTCCACGCGGTCGCCGCCCGGGTTGGTGGTGAGCACCGTGGCCAGGCGCGCCATATTGCCCTGGCTAAAGCGGCTGTTGGGCACCATGACCTCAAACACCTTGGGCTTGTTGTTCTCCTCGTTGAGCTCGAGCGGCACGATCTCCTGCGCGATGATCTGGTCGCCGCGGTCCGAGCGTTCGAGTTTGCCCTTAATGCGCACAAACGCGTCGGACAGCTGCACGCCGGTCTCGGGATCGACCTCGCCGTACAGATACCCCTCGGCCTCCTTGTAGGTCTTGGGGAACACCACGACGGTGGCCTCGCCTTCCATGTCCTCAAGCTGCACGATGCCCATGGGGTCGCCGTTTTTGGTCACGCGCTTGGACACGCTCGAGACCATGCCGGCCCACCACAGCGCTTTGCCCTCGGGAATCTCCTGGTTGATGGTGCCGCCCGTGGGGTTCTGCACTTCGTAGCCGGTGTCGATCTGCGAGAACGAGAAGTCGCGCGCCTTACTGAGCGCATACTCAAACGGGCGCAGCGGGTGGTCCGAGACATAGATGCCCAGAACCTCCTTCTCCTGGCTCAACTTAAGGTGGCGGTCCCATTCCTGGCCATCCGGATCGG
Organism: uncultured Collinsella sp.; assembly: GCA_905207495.1. Lineage (GTDB taxonomy): Bacteria > Actinomycetota > Coriobacteriia > Coriobacteriales > Coriobacteriaceae > Collinsella. The sequence goes on from CAJLLN010000085.1 coordinate 1,168, forward strand.
GCACGCTCACCTCAAAGCCCGAGCCCTCAACGTCGCCAAACATGTCGAAGAACGACGTCTGGCCGCTCGCACGATCCTTCTGGCGCTTTATTGCGGCGTCGATGATGTTCTCGGGGTTGTTCTTGTCCACAAAGTGCATCATCTGGCGACGCGGATACCCCGTGGAGTCGAAGGCGCCTGCCTTGATCAGCGATTCGATCACGCGACGGTTGGCCTGGCTCGAGTCCACACGCTCGACAAAGTCGTGCAGCGTCTTAAACGGACCGCCCGCCTCGCGCTCGGCGATAATCGCCTGCGCCACGCCGGTGCCCACGCCGCGGATGCCGGCCAGACCAAAGCGCACGCCCTCCTTGGTAGCCGTGAACTCGGTACCGGACTCGTTGACATCTGGCGAAAGCACGGGGATGCCGTCGTGACGGCATGCCGAGACGTAGTGCACGATCTTGTCGGTCTTGCCCGTGTAGGACGTCAGAACGGCCGCCATGTACTCGTGCGGATAGTGCGCCTTGAGCCACGCCGTCTGCATAACCAGGATGGCGTAGCCGGCGGAGTGCGACTTGTTAAAGGCGTAAGATGCGAACTCCAGAACATCGTCCCAAATCTTCTGGGCGACCTCGCGCGTGTAGTTGTTCTTGATAGCGCCGTTCATCCAGTGGTCGTAGGTGGTCTCGTCCGAGCCATCCTCCCAGTGGAGCACCGTCGACGTGAGCAGCTTGATCTTTTTCTTAGCCACGGGCTTACGGATACGCGAGTCCGATTCGCCCTTGGAGAAACCGCACATCTCGACGGAGATGAGCATAACCTGCTCCTGGTAGACCATGGTGCCGTAGGTTTCGCCCAGGATGTCGTCCAGGCGGTCGTCGTAGGAGACCGCCGGCTCCTTGCCGTTCATACGGTTGATGTAGGACGAAACCATGCCGGCGCCCAGCGGGCCCGGGCGGTACAGAGCGATCAATGCCACGACGTGCTTGTACTCGGTGGGCTTCATGTTCTTGATCGTGGCCGTCATGCCGGCGGACTCGACCTGGAAGACGCCGGCGGTGTGACCGGAGCCCATGAGCTTAAAGATCTCGGGATCGTCAAAGGGGATCTCTTCCTCTTTGATGTCGATGCCGAAGTTCTTTTTGATGTTTGCCTTGGCCTTGGAGATAACCGTCAGCGTGCGCAGGCCCAGGAAGTCCATCTTGAGCAGGCCCATGTCGGCAACGGTATGGCCCTCGTACTGGGTAATCTCGACGCCGCCCTTGGTGTCGAGCTTGGTGGGCACGTGCTCGTTGACGGGGTCGCGGCAGATCAGAACGGCGCACGCGTGCACGCCCTCGCCACGGGTGAGGCCCTCGATCGAGAGCGCCGTGTCGATGATGCGGCGGGCGTCGTCGTCCTTTTTATAGGCCTCGGCAAAGTCGGGGTTAAACAGATCCTCTTTGCCGGGTTGTTTGTCGAGCACCTGCTTGAGCTTGACCTTGGGGTCGCTCGAGACCATCTTGGACAGGCGCTGGCCCATGTAGACCGGGTAGTCCAGGACGCGCGCGGCGTCGTTGATGGCCTGCTTGGCCTTAATGGTCGAGTAGGTGATGACGTGGGTGACCTTCTCGGGGCCGTAGAGCTGGCGAACGTGCTCCACGACCTCGAGGCGCCGCTCATCGTCGAAGTCCATATCGATATCGGGCATCTCGGTACGTTGCGGGGACAGGAACCTCTCGAACATCAGGCCGTTCTCGAGCGGGTCGAACGCGGTGATGTTCATGGCGTAGGCGACGATAGCGCCGGCGGCCGAGCCACGGCCGGGGCCGACGCCGATGCCGTTGTCCTTAGCCCATTGCACGTACTCGGCAACGATCAAAAAGTAGGCGGCAAAGCCCTTGTCGCAGATGACCTTGTATTCGTACTCAAAGCGCTCTTTGATGTTGACGCCGCCGATCTCGCGCGTGGCCCAGTCGTCGCCGTAGTGCTGGCGCAGGCCCTTCTCACACTCGCGGCGGAACTGGCTCTCGTGCGTCTCGCCGGGATCGAGCAGCGGGAAGCGCGGCAGGATGATGGAATCCCAGTCCAGCTCCACGTAGCACTTGTCGGCAATCTCAAGCGTGTTGTCGCAGGCCTCGGGGCAATACGGGAACATCGCCCGCATCTCCTCCTCGGTCTTCATGTAAAACTCCGAGCCGGTCATGCGCATGCGGTTGGGGTCATCGACTTTGGCGTTCATGCCAATGCACATGATGACGTCCTGCACGGGCGCATCCTCGCGGCGCAGGTAGTGGAAGTCGTTGGTGGCGATGACCTTGACGCCCACCTGCTTGGCGATGTCGATGAGCGTGCGGTCCATCTGCTCGTCAGTCAGACCGTTGTCGGTGGTGATGCCGTGTTCCTGAATCTCGATGTAGAAGTCACCGGGCTCGAAGGTATCACGGAAGGTCTCGGCCCACTTGATGGCGCCTTCCATGTCGCCGCGGTCGATGTATTTGGGGATGATGCCGGCGATACAGGCGCTCGTGCAGATCATGCCCTTGGCATGGCGGCGCAGGTTGTCGAGCGTCACACGCGGCTTGTAGTAAAAGCCCTGCACGGCGGCCTCGGAGACTGTCTGCATTAGGTTGACGTAGCCCTCCTGGTCCTTGGCCAGAAGGATCATGTGGTAGAGCTCGGGCTTGTGGTCGCGGGCGAGCGTCTCGTCCGGCGTAAAGTAGACCTCGCAACCAAAGATGGGCTTAATGACCAGGGGCGGCTTGAGCTCGTCGATGTTGCCCTTCTCGTCCCACATGGCCATGTCCTTCACATACTGGGCATGCTCGCGCGGGTTTGCCTCGGGATCGGGCTCCACCAGCTCGTCGCGGCGGTCCTTTTCCAAGAAGGCCTTGTCGTGGCTCCAGGTTTTGTATTCGGGCGTGTTGTGGTTGACGGCGTCGCAGGCCAGTGCCAGGTCGGGCACGCCATACATGTAGCCGTGGTCGGTAATGGCCACAGCGGGCATGCCAAGCTCAACGGCACGGTTGACCATATCCTGGATACGGGTTGCGCCGTCGAGCATGGAGAAAACAGTGTGATTGTGCAGATGGACGAATGCCATGTGATGAGCTCCGATGCGGGTTCGTGTTCTGACTGAACGATTTTACCGCACGGCACGGACAGCACCCGAACCTAGCCCAAACCCACACGGGTAGTCTTTTTGGGACCTTCAAAATGGGGAATGGGTGCAACCAGATATATCGAGTATTACTGGAACCCCGGCGATGCGCGGAATGATTTGTGACGAATAGTCATGTCCATCAAGAAGGCTCGACGCTTCGGATAGCTCGTCGATCGATATATCAATTCTTGGAGACCTGTATTCCTACCATTTTTAATGAAACAACGGCGGTAATTGCTATCGCGATTGCGCCAATAACACCGAGCGCTATCTGAATGGGATATAACCCCAACACATATCCAAATATGGAGAAAAACATTGCAGAAAAGAGAGCCCTTACCAGAGACGCGACGGAAAGGATCGTCGCGCGGAGATCGTCCGCTATCGCGTCTTGGATTAAGTTTTCCGAAGTGATGTACACCACTTCTGGGAGAAAACAAAGCACCATGCTAAGGCCAAACAAACACAGCGGATTTGAAGCGAACCACGGAAGAATCATGAAAAGACCGGCCTCGATTAGCATCGAGCCGAGCATGGTATTTCTTTTCCCGAAACGCGATGAGAAGAAATCTGCTGCAATGTAGGCCGTCGCATTTACTGCATAGGATGCACCGAAAAAGATTCCTATTATGGAGACGGGAGCATCAAATGCGTCGAATACCAACTGATTCAAGTTGTAATAACTCCCATAGAATCCATCGAGCATGCTTGTGCCGATTAGAAGAAACAACACCGCAAAAGCGGATTCTCCAATGCACCAGGTTTCGCGTCTGAAGACCTTGGCTACGTCAAACCTTTCCTCCCCAGAGTTTTTGGAATGGGTCGTTTCCATCCTCTCAATGGGATACAGAAGGAAAAGCTGCAGGAGATAGAAAACGGAAACGCATACGTAGAGGGCACTCCAAGATACTTGGGCAATGAATGATCCAAGTACGATTGCCACTCCCGTCGCGATTGATTGCGCGGCAAGCAGCCGAGCGTTGATGGTGAGGAAGCGCTCTCCTTGACCGGCATTTCGGGCAATTTCATATAAAAGTGCTTGTTCGGATCCCGATTGAAGGGAGTAGGCGAGTGCCTCAACAAGGGAAAGCGCGACGAGAAAGGGGCCTGAGAGCAGCAGCATGCCAGCCGTATGGAAGAAAAGCAGCAGCGCGCCCACTTGAATCGAGAACTTCTTTCCAAAGAAATCGCCTACCAGCCCTGTTGGTAGCTCGAGGACGACCGTTGCAATGTTGAACAGGGCTTGATAAAGCGCGATTTCCGTGACAGACATTCCTTTCTCCGCAAGGAAAAGGAGAAACACTCCCCGATTTAAAACAAATCCCGTGAGAACGAAAAAGGCGGAATAGACGTGCAGCTGCGCAGTGGCATTCTTATTCATTTGGTACTTCCATCAACTAATTTTGTCGGGCCACTCGCTACTGACTCGAAACCTGAAGTGTTCGCAGTTGATGTGAAGAGCGGTAAAGCTTTTGCACAGGATATCAATGGAATACATCCGAAGCGTTTTCGGCAGTATCATCGGCGAAGGCGGGATTAGCCTTTACGCGGCGCTCACCCTCGATGTATTTGACGATTTGATCAATCGTCTGGTTGGCGTGGCTCTTGAGCTTGCGCTCATAGAAGAAGAGGCCGAGCTTGCCGCGCGCGCCAGACGTGTTGCCACCCACACCCTGAAAATCCTCGGTATAGGTGAGCTCGCAGGCACCATCGCCAGCAGGTGCAGCCTCATAGCGCATGGTATTGATACCCGCCGCATACTGAAAGCGGACCTCATAGAGGCACGGGTAGTCAAAGTGCTTGATCTTAACCTTGATCGCCGTGCCCTTGGCCTTGCCTTTTGCGGACTGGGCACGCTTCTCGTACTTATAGCCGTTGAGCTTGTTGCGGCTGGGACGCTTGCCCGTGGCGTTCTCGATATCCTGCATGATGAACCCCGCCAGAGCGTCAAAAAGCTCCTCCGGCGTCACCTTAAGCGTTTTGGTGAGCTGCATGATGGCTCCTTATTCGTTTGAACCGTTCGAGTCATTGTACCGCCCCAGGCTCTCCCATGCGTTGCGGTGAAATGCGGACTGTTTGGCGGCTTTTTTGGCCAAAACAGTCCGCATTCCACCGCAAGTTATCTGAGGGCTAAAGATTGTAGGTGACCACTTGGGGCTCGGGGGGTTCGACGAAGATGGCTGGATTCGCTTGCTCCACGCGAACGAACTTGACCGTCACCGCCTCAAAGCCCGCCTTGTGCAACGCATCGGCGTAGACGCGCGCCTGCAGGGCGTGCTTCTCGAGCAGCTGGTCCGACGTCTCATCCGGCGTGCCACCCGTCTTGTAATCGATGACCAGTGCGCGCGACGGATCGGCCGGGTCGGTGGCCAGTACATCGATGGCGCCCTCGGCATAGGCGCCGTAGCGGGCGATATCCTCGTCCTCGCAACCCAGCGAGAAGAACGGCACCTCGGCACGGATGCACGGCCACGCGAGCAGCTCGGCACGAACCGACGACTTGAGCCAGCGATCCAGGGCGGCATCGAAGCGCTCGCGCTGTTCTGGCGTCAGGTGCCACAGGCGAGCCAGGGCGTCGGCACGCTCAGCGGGCAGCACATCGGCACCCATCTCGAT
>CAJLLN010000086.1:0-6857 GCA_905207495.1 uncultured Collinsella sp.
GCTCCGAGGACGTCGTGGCCTCGATGAACCGCTGGCTCACCGTCAACGACCGCGCCGCGAGCCTGCTGCCCGGCGCCACCTTCGCCGCTTCGGGCGACCACGAGGTCACCTGCACGCTGACCGAGCCCGCCATCGACTTTCTGATCATCCTGGGCAACCACTCCCAGTATCCGGGTATCTTCCCCTCTGAGGTCATCGAGGCCGCGGGCGATACCGGCGTGACCGAGTACGTGGGTACCGGTGCCTACAAGTTTGTGGAGTGGAAGCAGGACCAGTACGTCCATCTCACCCGCTACGAAGACTATGTCGCCGCTCACGGCAAGGCTTCGGGCTACACCGGCAAGGTCTCCGCGCCCACCAAGGACATCTACTATCAGTTCGTGACCGAGGCCTCCACGCGCGTGAGCGGGTTTGAGACCGGCGAGTACGATATCGCTGGCGAGATCCCCACCGAGAACTACCACGACTTCGACGGCAACGACGACGTTAAGCTCTACACCCATAATGCCGGCGTTCTGACCGCCTTCCTCAACATGAACGAGGGCGTCTTCGCCGACGAGGAGATCCGCAAGTGCGCCCTCATGGCTATCGACTGCGAGGCGGCCGCTCTTGCCGCCTATGGCGAGAAGGAGCTCTTCAACATCGATCCCAACCTTGGCAACCCCGAGAACGCTCAGTGGGCGACCGACGCGGGCAAGAAGTACTTCAACCAGGCCGACGCCAAGGCCGCCAAGAAGGCTCTGGCCAAGACCTCCTATGCCGGTGAGACGGTCAAGCTGCTGACCACCCCCGACTACAAGGATATGTACAACGCCACCGTCGCGCTGCAGGAGCAGCTCGAGAAGGCCGGCTTCACCGCCGAGGTCGACAGCTACGAGTTCGCGACCTTTATGGACATCCGCTCCAGCAAGCCCGAGCAGTGGGACCTTTTTGTGGCCTCCACCAACTACAAGCCCATCCCGGCCCAGTCCCTCTCGGTCTCCAAGGCCTTCTATGGCCTGTCCGACGAGAAGGCGCTCAAGCTCGTGGCCGAGACCCGCACCGCCAAGGACACCGACGCCGCGGCCAAGAAGTGGGCCGAGGCTCAGGAGCGCCTCTATGAGATCGCCGTCATCGAGCCGCTTTGCCACTACGCTTCCATCACGGGCACCCAGGCAGACGTCGAGGACGTCGAGGTGCTCGACGGTGCCATCGTTTGGAACGCCAAGCGTCCGGAGTAATGCAATAGATGGCGTGGCGGCTGGAGGGGTCTGGTCCCCTGTGGCCGCCACGCCCCGTCCACGTTCAGAGGGGAAATAGACGCCTCGCATGTTGAAGTACACGCTCAAACGTATAGGCGCGATGGTTCCGGTGATGCTCATCATCTCGGTCGTCGTGTTTTTGATTATCTATCTCACACCGGGTGACCCGGCCTCTTCGATGCTCGGCATGGAGGCTTCGGCCGACCAGATCGAGCGCGTCAACGATAGCCTGGGACTCAACGAGCCGCTGCCGCAGCGCTACGTTGAGTGGATGGGCGGCGTGCTTACCGGCGACCTGGGCGATTCGTATTTTATGCGCCAGTCCGTCACGCAGGCGATCGCCGAGCACTTTGGTCCCACGCTATCGCTCGCGCTTCTGGCACAGCTCATCGCGCTGTTGATTGCACTGCCCTGCGGCGTCGTCGCTGCCCTCAAACATGGGTCGCGCACCGACGCGGTCTTGCGTGTTGTTGCTCTTTTGGGCGTGGCGATACCCGGCTTTTTGATGGCGCTCATGCTTATGTGGCTGTTTGCCGTCACGTTGCGTGTGTTCCCGGTGGCCGGCTATGCGCCTCTATCGAAGGGCTGGTTCAGCCATTTACGCTATCTTGCGTTGCCGGCCATATCGCTTGGATGCGTGCAGGCGGCCCTGCTCATGCGCATGACCCGTTCGAGCGTTATCGAGGCTATGCAGCTTGACTGCGTCAAGACGGCGCGTGCCAAGGGCGTCTCCGAGGTTCGCGTGGTGCTGGCCCATGCCCTGCGCAACGCAGCGCTGCCGATTCTCACCTCGGTCGGCTATTCTTTTGGCGCCCTGATTACGGGTGCCGTGGTGACTGAGGCCATTTTTAATATCCCTGGTTTGGGCCAGCTGGTCACGAGCTCTATCGAGCGTCGCGACTATCCGGTGATTCAGGGCGTGCTGCTGGTCATCGCCTTGTTGAATTCGGTGATCAATCTGGCCGTCGACCTTGCCTACGGCGCTTTTGACCCGCGTGCTCGCAAATGGGGCGATGCATGATGACAAACTTTAAGAAGGCTCTTGCCAACAAGGGGTTTGTGGTCGGCGGCTGCATTTTCCTGGCGATTGCGCTGATCGCGCTCGTCGGTCCGCTGGTGTGGACGGTTGATCCCAATGCGCAGGAGATGACGTTGCGACTTTCGGCACCTTCGCCCGCGCATCCCTTTGGCTGCGATGACTTTGGCCGCGACCTGCTTGCCCGCGTCATCGTTGGCGCGCGCGTGTCGCTTGGCGTTGGCATTGCCGTCACGCTCACGACGAGTGTGCTCGGCTTGGTGATCGGCGCCTATGCGTGCTACAACGAGAGACTCGATCATATTCTCATGCGCATCTGCGACGGCCTTATGTCCATTCCGGGCGTGCTGCTGGCTATCGCGCTCATGGCCATGATGGGGGCGAGCGTGTGGAACGTCATCATCGCGCTTTCCATCGTCTATACGCCCAGCATGGCGCGCATCGTGCGCTCGCGTGCGATGGTGGTCAAGGAGGAGCCCTTTGTGGAGGCCCTGCGCGTGCAGGGCGCCTCGACCGCGCGCATCGTGTGGTTGCATATCGTGCCCAACGTTATGGCACCCTTCCTGGTGCAGGCGACGTTCGTCTTTGCCGAGGCCGTGCTCTCGGAGGCCGCCCTCTCGTTTCTGGGCCTGGGTATCAAGGCACCCGACGCCAGCTGGGGAAACATCCTGCAGGCGGGCAAGAACGTGATGCGCAAAGCCTGGTGGATGATCTTCTTCCCGGCTATCGCCATCATCGCGAGCGTGCTTTCGCTGAACCTTGCCGGCGACGGCCTGCGCGACGCCCTCGATCCCAAGACCAAGGAGGACTAGCCCATGGCTCAGCATCTTTTGGACGTGCGCGACCTCTGCATCTCGTTTGTGGGCCGCGATGGCAACGCGCTGGAAGCCGTCAACAAACTCAACCTACATATCGATGCCGGCGAGATCGTTGGTGTTGTCGGCGAGTCCGGCTGCGGTAAGTCGGTGTTTGCCCAGAGTGTCATGCGCCTATTGGAGCATGAACAGAAGATGGCCTATGAGGGCCAGATTCTCTTTGACGGGGAGGACCTGCTCGCACGCCCGCTCAAGCGTATGCGCGAGGTGCACGGCTACGATATCGCCATGATTTTCCAGGACCCTTTGAGCTCGCTTAACCCCGTCATGACGGTCGGGGCACAGGTCGTCGAGGCCGTGCGGGCCCACCGTAAGATGAGCCGACGCGAAGCCCGCAACGAGGCTCTATCGCTGTTGGAGCGTGTGGGAATTCGAGATGCCGCGGCTCGCTTCGACATGTATCCGGGCGATTTTAGCGGCGGTATGCGCCAGCGCGTGATGATTGCCATGGCGCTTGCCGGTCATCCGCGACTGCTGATTGCCGATGAGCCCACCACGGCACTCGACACGACGACTCAAAAACAGATTTTGGATCTCCTGCGCGAACTCAACAGTTCCGAGGGCATGGCGGTGCTTTTTATCAGCCATGATTTGGGCGTCGTCACGAGCATCTGCTCGCGCGTGCACGTCATGTATCTGGGCCAAATCGTAGAAGAGATCGACGCCTGCGGCCTTATGGAGCGTCCGAGCCACCCGTATGCCCAGGGGCTCATCGCGAGCATTCCGCCGCTCGAAGGCGAGCGCGTTGACACGCTGGCGGATATTCCGGGCACAGTGCCGCCGCTTACGGCAATACCCTGTGGATGCCGCTTTGCGCCTCGTTGCGCCCGGGCGGACGAGCGTTGCCGCGCGCAGGAGCCTCCGATGTTTGCCGTGAATGCGTGCGACCGGTCTAAATGCTGGCTTGTCGAGAAAGGGGAGTGCCATGGCTGTTGATAGCGAAGCCCTGCTTAGGGTCTCACATCTGACTAAAACGTTTCCCATGCCGGGCTCAGGTTTTAAGCGTCAGGCCTTTACCGCCGTGGACGATCTGTCGTTTGAGATCGCACCGGGCGAGGTCTATGGCCTGGTTGGCGAATCCGGATCGGGCAAGTCGACGACTGGACGCCTGATCTGTGGTCTCGAGCGTGCGGATTCCGGCTCGATTGTCTATCGCGGGCACGACCTCGCCACGATGTCGGAGCGCGAACGCAAGCCGTTTCGCCGCGAGATCCAGCTGGTATTCCAGGATAGCTCTACGGCTTTTGACCCGCGTAACCGTGTCGGCCGCATTTTGGAGGAGCCGCTGATTATCGCCGGCGTGCGCGATGCGGATGAGCGCCATGGGCGTGCGCTCTCGGCCCTGGCCTCGGTCGGTCTTCTGACAGAGCATTATGACCGCTATCCGCATGACCTTTCGGGGGGACAGCGTCAGCGACTCAATCTAGCACGGGCACTTATTTGCGAGCCACGCCTTGTGGTATGCGACGAGCCGGTCTCGGCGCTTGACGTGTCCGTTCAGGCCCAAGTGCTCAACTTGCTTTGCGACCTGCAGCGCACGACGGGCGTGGCGCTGCTGTTTATCACGCATGATATGCGTGTGGTTCGGCATATGTCCGACCGGATTGGCGTGCTCTACCGCGGTCGTCTTGTCGAGGAAGGCGAGGCCGAGGACGTGATCGCGCACCCGAGCGATCCGTATACGCAGGAGCTTATCGACGCCATTCCCTAGAGGATGCTTCTTTTTGGGTATGGTGTGGGTTTGTTGTTTAATTGTCGGTATATCGGTACAAGAGAGGGGAACTACTATGGCCGATATCGAGGAACAGCCGTTGCCGCGCACGTTTGAGGAGTTCAACGAGCAGCGCAAGGCGGCGTTTATTCGCGTTAAGGATTACAAGCAGGCGGGTAATCGCCTGGTCGGCTTTTTGTGCAGCTATACGCCACTCGAGATTATCGATGCCGCGGGGGCCGCAAGTGTCGCTCTGTGCGGTACGTCCGATGAGGTGATTCCCGAGGCCGAGAAGGTGCTGCCGGCAAATCTGTGTCCGCTCATCAAGTCGACCTACGGTTTTGCCTACTCGCAAAAGTGCCCGTTTACGTATTTTAGCGACATGATCATCGGTGAGACCACCTGCGACGGCAAGAAGAAGATGTACGAGCTGCTCAACGAGCTCAAGCGCACGCACATTCTGCATCTTCCGCAGGGTCGCGACCGCGCCTACGAGCGCGAGGGCTGGTACGAGGAGTGCCGTCTGCTCAAGGAGGAGCTCGAGAACTTCTACGACATCACGATCACCGATGACGACCTGCGCGCCGCTGTCCGTCGTCGCAATCGCCTGCGTGCTGCCCAGCTCGAGATGTTTGCGCTGCAGGCCAACCAGCCGGCGGCTATGAGCGGCGTCGACCTGATGAGCACCATGTTTGCCGGCACGTTCAGCTTTGATATCGAGGCCTATACGCAGCAGCTGGAGCAAAAGGTTGCCAAGCTGCGCGAGGCCTACGGTGCGGGTGAGCGCCCGGTTGCGGCAGATGCCAAGCGTATTCTGATCACCGGCTGCCCGGTGGGCGGCGTGATCAACAAAATCGGCCGTACTATCGAGTCCAACGGCGGTGTGGTCGTGTGCATGGACGATTGCTCGGGCGAGCGCACGGCGGCCATGATGATCGACCCGGACGCGCCTGACATTCTGCGCGCCATCGCCGACCGCTACCTAGACATCAACTGCTCGGTCATGACGCCCAACGACGGTCGTATGGAAAACACGCTGGCCATGTGTGAGAAGTATCATGTCGATGGCGTAGTGGAGAGCGTGCTACAGGCCTGTCACACCTTTAACGTGGAGAGTGCCCGCATGCAGGAGGCTGTCGAGGGTGCGGGTATTCCGTACATGAAGATCGAGACCGATTACAGCAACGGCGACATGGGTCAGATCGAGACCCGCATCGCCGCCTTCATCGAAACCCTCTAGCTTCCTCAGGCACCGGATTTTGCCCCTCAAACCGTCGCTTGCGTACCAAAGTACGCTGCGCTCCTCTTTCGGGGCAATCTCCGGCACCTGAGAAACCTAGATCTAAGGCGCCTGAACGCGCCGCTACCTTTGATGTTTAGATTGGGAGAGAGCCATGATAGGGATCGGGATCGATATCGGGTCTACGGCGGCTAAGGCTGCTGTGGTCGATGGAGAGGGTTCGGTGGCGTGGACGTGCGTGCAGCCAACCGGGTTCTCCTCGGTCGATGCTTCCGAGCGGCTGCGCAAGGCACTGGCAGCGGCGGGTTATGACGTGGCTGCCGACGACGTGCGCGTGGTCGCGACCGGCTACGGTCGTGTCGCCGTGCCCTATGCACACAAGGTCGTGACCGAGATCTCCTGCCACGGCACCGGTGCCGTGCGTCTGTTTGGCGACCACGGCACCGTGATCGACGTGGGCGGCCAGGACACCAAGGTCATTCAGCTTAAAGGCGGCCGCGTGTCCAAGTTTGCCATGAACGACAAGTGTGCCGCCGGCACGGGGCGCTTTTTGGAGATCATGGCCGACCGTCTGGGCATTTCCCAGCAGCAGATGGCCGACCTGGCGCGTTCCGGCGAGCCCACCAAGATCAGCAGCATGTGCACCGTGTTTGCCGAAAGCGAGGTCATCAGCCTGATCGGTCGCGGTGAGCCGCGCGAGAACATTGCGCGTGGCGTGATCGACAGCGTGGTCTCGCGCGTGGCGACCATGGCT
>CAJLLN010000087.1:0-6780 GCA_905207495.1 uncultured Collinsella sp.
GATGCCGCGCCGAACATGCCGCGTCCGTCGCTCAGTCGTCGCCTTGCCGGCAAGCGCATGAGCCGCCCGGTGCCAAGTGTGTCGCTCAGCCGACGCGACCTGCGCTTCTTTAACGCCTTCCCGCGTCTGCGCATCAATCGCTACGAAGGTGTCATTCGAGCAACTAATCTCCGCGACCGAGCCCGCGAGCTGTTCCGCCACTAGCCGGGACGGGCGCGCTCACGGCTTCCTTGCTCGCGTATTTCCCGTTCGTTTCGCGTCCGTTGCCGCGCCGTTTCCAAGATTGCGTCACCGTTTCCATTCGACAACGCAGCGTTTAACAACGCCGTATCTGGTCTACACCAGTTGCCCCTCGGCCGCATTATGGGCGCCGACAACGTTCATGCGATCAAGGGGGAGCGAATGTACGATACGGGATCGACAACGTTTATGCTCATCTGCACCATGCTCGTGTTTTTAATGACACCGGGTCTGGCGTTTTTCTATGGCGGCCTGTCCAGGCGCAAAAATGTCATCAACACCATGCTCATGTGCTTTGGCGCCATTGGTCTGGTTGGTGTGCTGTGGATTGTTGCCGGCTGGTCTCTGGCCTATGGCGGCGACGGTTCGAGTCCGTTTATTGGAGGCCTTGACCAGCTGCTGTGCCTGCCGGTGCTCAACCAGGTGCTGCAGGCGGCCGAGGGCAACGCCGCGGACGGCGCCGCCTACCCCCAGATCATCAACATCGCCTTCCAGATGGCATTTGCCATGATCACGGCTGCTATCGTCACGGGCAGCCTGGCCGGCCGCGTCAAGTTTGGTGCCATGACGGCCTTCCTGGGCATTTGGCTGCTTGTGGTCTATGCGCCGCTTGCCCACATGGTTTGGGGCGGCGATGGCTCCTTTATCGGTGACATTATCGGCGCACTCGACTTTGCCGGCGGCGACGTGGTACACATTTCGTCGGGTCTCACGGGTCTGATTCTCTGTTTAATGCTCGGCCGTCGTCGCGGCTTTGGCATGGTGAGCTACCGTCCGCATAACGTGCCGTTTGTGGCGTTGGGCGCCGGCCTGCTTTGGTTTGGCTGGTTTGGCTTTAACGGCGGCAGCGAGTTTAAGGCCGACGCCGTGGCGGCGCTCGCCATCCTCAACACCGTGACGGCTAGCGCGGCGGGCATGGTCTCGTGGCTTGCCGTCGAGCGCGTGCACACCGGTCGCCCCACGCTGGTGGGTGCCAGCACCGGTCTGGTTGCGGGCCTTGTGGTGGTCACGCCGGGTGCGGGCTTTGTCGAGCCGTGGGCAGCGCTGGTCATGGGCCTGATCGTGTCGCCCGTCTGCTACTTGGCCATCAGCCATCTAAAGACCAAGTTCGGCTACGACGATGCGCTCGACGCGTTCGGTTGCCACGGTATCGGCGGCATCTTGGGCGGCGTGCTCACAGGCCTGTTCTGCGTGCCGGAGCTCTCGTGGACCGGTAAAGGTGGCCTGTTCTACACGGGTGACGTGTCGCTGCTCATCTCGCAGATCTTGGGCATTGTGGTGACGGTTGCTATTGTGCTGGTGCTCGACTTGGTGATCGCCACGGTGGTCAAGGCGCTGTTCCACGGCAGCCTGCGCGTGGACGAGGCCGACGAGGCGCTGGGCCTGGATGCGAGTCAGCACGGCGAGAGCGCGTATCCTTCGTTTAGTGGTCTGGACTAGCGGTTTCTAACGTTCTGTCAGACTAACTCTTAAAGAGAGGAATTTACTATGAAAAAGATCACGGCTATCGTGCGCCAGGAAAAGCTTGAGGTTCTTAAAGATGCGCTGTTTGCTGCCGATGTTCGCGGCATGACTATCAACCAGGTGCAGGGTTGCGGCGCACAGCATGGCTGGAAGGAATACGTGCGCGGCAACGAGTTGCTTGTCAACACGATCCCTAAGGTACAGTTCACCCTTATTTGCGCCGACGAGCATGTCGACGGCATTGTCGAGATTATCTGCAACGCTGCTCGCACCGGAGCCGTCGGCGACGGCAAGATCTGGGTCGAGCCGGTCGAGGAGGTTATCCGCATCCGTACCGGCGAACACGGCCCCGCCGCGGTGTAGAATCGACCGCCTGCCATCCGCAACGTTAAAATACTGCAATGAGGCACAAGACTTGCGTTGCGGATGGACAGATTATGGGGCGTAATAAATATCCCGAGGAGACAGTCGCGAAGATTCTCGACGCGGCGCTGGAGCTATTCTGCGCACAGGGTTATGAGGGGACGAGCATTCAAGATATCGTCGACCGCCTCGATGGCATGACCAAGGGTGCTGTCTATCATCACTTTAAGAGCAAAGAGGAGATTTTCAACGCCGCATTTGATCGGGCAATGGCTCCGATTGTTGAGCAACGTCGCTCAACGCTTGGTATCGGCAATATGACCGGAGCCCAAAAGCTCAAGCGACTGTACACGCCCGAGTCTGTCGTTCCGCAAATTGAGCTATGGGCACGCATGCATCCTGCGGCAGATCCGGTAAAAAGCTCGCGTCTACTGGCGATGCAGTACCAGGGCTCGTTCGACGAGTCGGCCGATGGCTGTCTCTTGCCAGTGATCGAGGAGGGCATCGCCGACGGCTCCATTGCGTGCAAATGCCCGCGCGAAGCGGCTGAGGCCGTATCGTTGTTGGCGAATCTTTGGCTGCTGCCGCTGTTCCGTCCGCTCGAGACCAAAGAGCGAATGCTCGCTCGCGCACAATGTTTGGTGCAGATGGCGGCCGCGGTGGGGCTCGATTTGGGTAATGAAGTGCTTCAGACAACGGCGCAGATTTGGGACGTATGGGACCGCGCCGGGTGGTAATATAGATACTTACGGTATGTAATTGATTTGTAAGGGTAGCCACGGCTGCCCTTTTCAAGTCATTAAATACATACTAACGGTATGTATAGGGGATAGGCTTATGGCTGAAATGCGGAGGAGTAGCGTCTCGTTGGCGCAAAAAACAGTGCGATCTATCAGGCTTTTCGGTCTTCTTGTTGCACAGCTGTGTGCGTATTCAATGTTGTCAGCACTGTGCTTTGCGTGTCCGCTTTACTTGTTCGATTGCAGCGGCTCGTCAACGTTATATGGCGCCGTCGCGGCGATAGCGTTCATACCGGGCGTGCTCGCGACTCCGGTTGGCGGGATTTTGGCGGATCGGGGAAGACATCGCGGGGTTCTTGTGGTGCTCGGCATTGTTCTGATGACTGCATCACTGCTGTTTATCCCCATGAAGCGTTCGCTGCCTCTTGCCGTTGTCGTGGTAGCAATACTTTGCGTCCAATATGGCATCCAATCGCTGCTGAAACCGATGCTTCAAATTGAGACGGTGCACATGATGGGCCAAGAAAAGGTTGAGCGTGCCACAGCGTTGGTCTCGCAGGTAACCATGGCGAGCAATATCTTGGGGCCTGTAGTCGGGACGGCAGTCTATGGGTGCTTTGGTATCGATGCTCTATGCGAAACCGCGGCGTTGACGTTTGCGATGTCAGCCCTACTGTTCGGGGGCACACTCAAGCGATATGCCTCATTTGGAATGACAGGGGACATTACGACTTGCTCGACATGCCGAAGCGATTTCCGGGAGTCGATTCGGTACCTGGTTCAAAACACATCATTGCTCGTTGTGTTTTTGCTTGCGGCTATTTTGAACCTTGCGTTAGTTGGGTTAACGATTGGTGCTCCCATTGTTGTTTCAAAGCATCTCGGAATACAGTCATCCTTTGTTGGGATTATTGAGGTGGCTATGGGCTTGGGTGGTCTTGTCGGCAGTGGTTTGGTCGGTATTTGGCCGCATCGTTTTTCCTTCAAGGGCATATGTCGATATGTTGCGATGGTCTGTTTTGGAGTCGTACCGATTATTGTCACGCTACTGAGCGGTCCTGATGAATTTGCGTTTGCCGCGCTTGCGGCCGGCTCGGCATGGGTCATGGCGTGGGCAAGCATTACATCGGTTGAAATCGTTTCATTCGTTCAGCGGTCAGCGCCAAAGGAACTCTGCGGAAAAGTGCTGGCACTCGTTTATATGATGCTTTCCTGTGCAACGCCTATTGGCCAATTGGTTTATGGGCTCGCATATGATCGATGGACACCGGCGATTGTATTTGCAGGCATGTTGGCGGTGCTGACGTTGACGACGGCGCTGTTTTATCGGCTGAAAAGTCGCTTGCGGCGATTGTCTTAACGCGCTGAGGCACCGTGAATTTGTGGAGGCAGTGGCGCACCGCGCCGGGACGCCGTTGTCTGGGCATGCCTCTCCTTCGTCTACAATATCGTGCAGACGAAGGAAAGGCACGCCCATGATCAAGATGTTTGCGAGTGACTTAGACGGAACACTGCTGAACGCCCTGCATGAGGCGGATGGGACCATCCGCCGTGCCATTCGCGAGCTGACCGAGGCTGGCCTGCATGTGGTTCCCGCGACCGGACGCTCGACGCTGCCGATCGGCGAACATGGCTTTACGGGCCTGGCGCTTGACGCCTGCTGCTCCAACGGGTCCATCGTGCGCGACAGCCATGGCGATGTGCTCAAGACTTGGACCATCGACCCGCAGGTTACCGAGGAGCTGCTCAAGGCATTCCCGGACATTTGCTTTGATTGCTCCACGCCCGATGGCATGTTCTCGAGCGGTTCGTTCGAGATGCATCAGGCGGGCTTTAAAAAGGACAGCCCCATCAAGCGCATCGTGATGCGCGGCATGCGCGCGCGTGGCGGCTATCACGAGGAACAGTATTTCGACCAGTCGATCGGCGATATCTTGCGTCACGATGTATGCAAGATCAATTGTCGCGTGACCTCGCCCGAGCTGGAGCGCGACCTTAAGGCGTATTTGGCCGAGCGCTCGGACCGCGTGGTCAACGCGCCGTTCGATCCGGTGATGTTTGAGATCACGGACGCGGCGTGCAACAAGGGCGAGAGTGTGTCCTGGCTGGCGGGCTACTACGGCATTGCCGAGGACGAGGTCGCGGTCTATGGAGACGGCGGCAACGACATTGCCATGCTCAAGCGTTTCCGTCACAGCTACGCGACCAAAAACGCTAGCGATGCAGCTAAAGCCGCCGCGAGCGCGACTATCGGCAGCTGCATGGTCCACGCCGTTCCCAGACACATGCTCGCCACCATGCATAAGCAGAACTCCCGCACCATCATCGAATAATGTGACAAAGGGATAGCCCCTTTGTCACATGGGAGATGCCGGCTTTTGGCGTATAGGACTGTTACGCTTTCGCCACCAACAAATTTCGAGTTATTCGGCCTGTCGGAGGTCGTTAAATGGCTAAAGATGCCCTCGCAGGAACATTCATACCTCTAATGGTGTTTGATTCGGTGACGTAAGTGCGCAAATGGGCATGTATGCGCTCAAATAAGGACAAAAACTCTCAGATAATCCCGGTGGTGCATTTATGCAGAACCAGCAGCGTGGCCGAATAACTCGAAAAATGTAGGTAGCAGTTCGGCGACAAGCTCGGGTATGGCAAAGGAACTGTTCCTTCGCCATACCCGAGTTCCGATCTTCTGAAATGCGAACAAACATTCGCATATCTAACTGCGCTTTGATAGAATCGGTATCGTTGACGGCAGTTCCATGTGCCGGGCAGCGCCCTCCATCTGATGGGAGGTGATGCCCATGACCGATTTGATTGATTTCGTGAGGCTTCTGACTGCTTTGGTCTCGTTCTTCACGGCGCTTGTCGGCCTTTCCGAGGCACTCAAGCAGCGTTCGAAGCGCAACAGAAGGGGTCGCCGCCGCTAAGGCGTTGACCCCCTAATGCAAACAACGGCGCTGCCCAGCTAGCTACAACTTGGGCTGCCGTCGACACTATTCTACCCACGAATGACATTTTGGACAATTGGTAATGCCGCTTCAAAAGCCAGGCACAACTGGCACAACCTAGGCGGCCGCTGAATGTGGCAAAGGGACCGTCCCTTCGTCACATCCCAAATATTGCCTTTACGTGTTGATGCACACGGTGTGCAATAATACTCGCACTGTGCAATAGCGTACAGGTTGAGTAACAAGGAGGACGCTTGTCCCAGCTCGAAAAATGCGACCGCCGGTCCCTTCGCTCGCAGCGTGCCCTTCGCCAGGCACTTGCCAGCGAGCTTGCCGAAAGCGGCGACCTTTCGCGCATTAACGTCGCGTCGCTCACCGAGCGCGCCGGTCTTACGCGCCGCACGTTCTATTCGCACTACCGCGATATCCCCGACTTTATCAATCAAATCGAGGACGGCTTGCTGGCCGAGATCCGTGAGCGCATTGAGCTCATCACCGCAGCTCAGCTGCCCGATCTCTATCACAACATCGATGAGCTCGAGCCGGCACCCGGTTCGGTTGAGTTGCTGCGCTACCTTGCGGCCAACCGCGATTTAATCGGATCGCTGCTGGGCCCGGGCGGCGACCCCGCCTTTATTAAAAAGATCATCGATACCGCACGCGAGGCCGTGGTGCCGCGCGCACAGACGGGCATTTTGGGCTTGGCGCTGGGCACCTTCTTTGACTACTACGTCACCTATGTCGTGAGTGCCGAGGTCGGCATGATCCAGCGTTGGTTTGAGCGTGACCTTTCTGAATCGCCCGAGACCATGGCGCGCATTATGACGGTTATCGCCTTTGTGCGCCCCGGCGACCTGTATGGCCAACCCATCGATATCAACGTGCCGGAATACGGCATGAAGCTATTGAACCTGCAGCTCGAGGACGCGGTCGACACCACCGCAACCGTCGAGTCCAACAACTAAGAGGAGAGACAATGAGCAAACTCGTCGAGGGCATTAAAGACCGTGTGGTCGCTGCCG